>CATMRP010000128.1 GCA_950073835.1 uncultured Alteromonadaceae bacterium | reverse complement strand
ATCGAAGTGGCTGGCAAACTGGCTAAGTACAGCGATAACGGCTCTACACTGTCTGCGGTTAACTTCCCGGAAGTATCACTGCCGGAGAACATCAAGCGTTCCCGCTTACTGCATATCCACGAAAACCGTCCGGGTGTATTAACCCAAATCAACCAGGCTTTTGCAGCCAAGGGTATCAACATAGAAGCCCAGTACCTGCAAACCAACGCCGACATCGGTTATGTGGTTATCGACGTTGAAGCCGACAAAGCCGAAGACGCTCTGTCTGAACTAATGCAAATCGACGGTACCATCAAAACCCGCGTACTGCACTAATCAGGCTTTACCAAATAGTTTATCCAAAAGGCTGTCTTATTGAAGACAGCCTTTTTTATGGGTCATACAACGGCATCAAAACCGTCTGATACACAGGAACTTTCACCTCTCGTCACCCATGATGCCTCTACGCTTTTACTGGTTCTGGCCGGTGACAGTATTTCGCAATACAAAGAACCAAATAAAAAGAGCAGGTCGTTTTAACTTTGCCAGACGTTTCACGAGATCCCTGAGGGCAATCCCGGCTCGATGGCCGGAGGTTCGCATGGATACAAACAAAAATCCCGGATAAATACTGCGTATTTTCCGGGATTTTGGTAGGCCCACATGCGGCTGTTACGCCGCATAGGAATACTGATTAGAAGAAGTTGTAAACCAGAGTAACCGCTGTTTCAGTATCCAGTTTCTCGACGCCTTCCGCCACATTGCTGTTGTGATCAAGACGAACAGAGAACTTCATTGATAACGAGCCGCTGATTGTTGCCGTTAACGCTGACTCAGCACGTGATTTAGTGTTTTCAGAACCCACCTCGGTACTCGCTGTTTGAGTAAACTTAGCCGTATCAGAAATAAACCATTTAAACGCGGCGGAGCCACGAACAATGAAGCTACTGGTATCTTCACCAGCCTGAGTTTCAGACCACGAATAACCCGGACCGATACTGTATTCTAATGCCGTTTTCTTAGTTTTCCACATCTTTTGTGACCAACCGCCGGCCAGTGTTGCCTGATAGTCGAAGTTACTGAAGCGGTCATCTTCATACGAGGAGAATAGGAACAAACGGTGGGCGGGGTTTTCTAACTTGTAATTCCCCTGCGCTGAGGCGAAAAATTTCTGTGCAGAGGTACGCTCTACTTCTTCACCTTCCTGGATAACCGTTTCTTCTTTATAAAGGCCTTCGATTTGATAATCGTTACTCCAGTTTTCAAGCTCTTGTTGCGCAGTGATGCCCGCTGTAGCAGAAGAAGTTTCGGTGTTACCTGTGGTGACTATAAGACCAAATTCACCATCCATAGTAAATGGTTTAGGGTCATCCTGTGCAGTAGCGCTGGCAGCAATACAGGTACCGGCAATGGCAAGTAGTAGTTTTTTCATGCGGGGGGGTTCCTAAATAAATTAAAATCCTGTTCGCCAAGTCTGAGGGAAAAGACTCGCCCAATGGCTAGAAACCGCTATGTTAAAGCATCTCAGAGCAAAATCAATTCATCACAAGGACTAAATTCAGAAAAATCGATAAACGATAGTCACGGCCGTTTCGGTGTTTAACGACTGCGCATCGTTCACAGGACTGGTGTTATGTTGCATGATAAATGAGAGTTTCAGCGCCAGTGACTCAAATAAATTAGCGCTCAGGGAGCTCTCGGTCCGCGACTTGATGTTTTCGTCTCCCGCTTCCATTGAGACAAACTGTCGAAGCTTGGCGCCCGTGGGCCATATGTAATGATATTCTGCCGATGCTCTGACAATAAAACCGTCTACCTGATCAGCCCTCTCGCCATTATCAAATTTAGCAAAGGCATAACCCGGCCCTACACTGTAACGAAAGTCGCTGATTTCGTTTTGCCACATAAGTTGTGACCAACCGGCGGCGATAGAGGAGCGGTAGTCATAACCATTAAAACGATCATCTTCATAATCGCCATAAACAAATAAGCGGCGATTTTCCTGGGCCAGCTTGTAGTCGGATTGGGCGTAGGTATACAGGCGCTGTGCGGTGGTTTGATCAACCAGGCTATCGTCTACGTTTACTTCGGTTTCCTTATACAGAAACTCTATCCAGTAATTATTGGAGAAGCGTTTGGTTTCGTGTTCAGACTTCAGGCTGCTCTTAATTGAGGTCGCGTTGGTATTCCCCGAGGCAAATATCACCCCGAGCTCACCATCAAGCGTAAACTTGCTCTTTTGATCTTCGTCGTATTCGACAAAATCGGCGTGATACAGCGTACTGATAAGATCTTTATCAGCGGCCGAAACCGACATACAAAACAGCGCCAGAATAAGTGACGCTGCTCTCGCTAAAGCTTGGTGTAACATGGAAGCAGTTTTTATGTTTTATTTTTATTGCCTAAGGAGCATTTACAAAACAGATACTGCCACCTTGTTTGTTTCTTTTTGGGCGAACAGTCTGGCGTTTTGTAACACTTCGTCGTCTAGCGGCAACAACCGCACCATGTCGGGTGATATAATATCCAACTCCGGATACCGTTCCCGCTGATAATGAGCCGTTGACAGCCGTATGGCACAGGTTAACAAAGACACGTCTAAGTCGCTAGCCAATTTAACCCGATTGTGCGCAAATTTAACCGGATAAAACAACGGCATGGGCAACTTCCACTGTTCCATAATTGAACCACTGCATTCACTGAACAAAAACCCAAAGTGGGCAACCTGTCGATCCCAGGGTGTACCAGGTGAATCATCTTTCGCATACTGTTGATATTTCTCAGGTTCACATTTGGCAATCACCAGTTCGCTCAGGTTTTGCAAGATCCCCATCACAAAAAAACGGTCGCTGCCACGCATGTTCATGTCTTTGGCAAGATACTTTGCCAGCATGCCGGTATATACCGATTGCTCCCAGTGCTTATCTACAATAAGGCACTGATTGTCGAAATGCTTAAAGGCGATATTTGCCGTTTCAGCCAGCACCAGGTTATACAAAGCTTCACCACCAATCACACTAACTGCCTTGGCGATGGACTCTATTTGCGACGGAAAGCGGAAGAGCGCACTGTTAGCCAGGCGCAACAACTTTGCGGTAAGCGAAGGATCGATACTAATAAGCGCGGCGATGTCATCCATGTCTGAGCGCGGATCGTCCAGCACATTACGTAACCGTAAACAGATGTCCGGTAACGTAAAGGATTTCGTTGCATATTCAATAAATTGATTCATTACCCTGTGACCTTTCCTCGATCATAAATTAAGTATATCAGAGCGTTAAAACCTCGTTGCGTTATTTGTCCGGCTCTTCACCAAACAAATCCTGTTGCAACGGCTGCGTATCGGATTGGTTATTTGATGGTAACTTACGGCGTTGATAATAGCGCTTACGCCGCTTGCAGGCGTCGAGTATTACGCGACGTGTGCCGTCATCGATCTGTAGCCAGTACAGCCGCTCTTCACGGGAGCGAAAACAGCCCTGACAATACCCTTTAGGCCCGCTTTGACAAACGCCAATACACGGACTCGGGATAGTAAAAAACTCAAGCTGAGCTGGCTGTTTGTCGTCTGCCATGGTTACAGAATTTAATAATCAATATTATTAGCTTAGCACGCCTTCCGTGGCGTAAAGTATAGTTTTTAATCAGTCAGTGTATATTCAATGGTAGAGACCACGCGCACCTGTTTAATGTGAGGGTGCTGACTATCCCTATCAAAAATAGAAAACTGCCCCTGATTCGCTCGTTTGATTTTCCCCAGTTGACTATTGGAGTCATCAGCAAACTTCTCTGCTACTTCCCTGGCATTGATGGTTGCTTCTTCAATCATTTCCGGCTTTACTTCGTTTAACCGGGTAAAGATAAACTCCGTCAGTGCGTTATAGTTTTCGGTACTCAATGCCACGCCCTGGCCTAGCAAATCAGATAAGTTTTGTTGCACGCTGCGCACTTTCATCACATCAGCAGAATACACTGTAACCGTTTGTGTGCCGCTGTACCGAAACTTCACGCCATTATTGCTACCGTAGCGCTGGGCCAGCTTATCCGTTACCTCAGGGAGTCCTATGGTAATCTCCGTGGTATCTATGCCTTGCAAAATCAGGTAAGCTTTTACCTTCTCGCTATTAGCCGACATCGTGTTGTATAACGACGTGAGGTCATTACCGGCTTCAACAAACTGCAGTGGCCAAATCACTTTGTCAGCCACATACTCACGCTCTGACAAGCCCTTAACCACAACCGATCGCTCCCACTGCTTGGCTTCGATTAAGGCATTTCCGCCCAGCCCTCCAAGTGCTGCTGCACCGAAGAATATACCCAAAGCCAATATGCCGGCTGCACCTTTATCCATGATATGTCCTTTTGATTATGATTGATTACGCCACTCACTATAAAATTACATTATGGCAAAATCAGGTCGTTCCAGCGATAAAACCGGGATAACGTTTCATTCTGTCATGCCGGAAGCCGCTTGCGCCTATCCGGTATCTCCTTGCATAGTATTGTGCTGTTAAAACAACAATCGGGAAATACTATTAGCTTACGACAGACTGCTCAGGAGATCCCCGCTCAAAAGCATGCGGGGATGACGAAAGGGGTGCATGCGGGGATGACGAAAGGGGTGCATGCAGGGATGACGAGGGAGATGCATGCAGGGATGGCGAAGGAAGTGCATGCGGGGATGACGGATTTAATTTAGCCCGGTGGCAATTATTTCTTAGTCTACTCATTATGTCATCCGGGAGCTTTCGCTTTAAATAACCTGTCATCCCGGAATTTGCTTAGCAAATATCCGGGATCTCCCAACATTTTATTGGCTGTGTTGATGAGGCAAACAAAAAAGGTTGTCTACAGTGAGACAACCTTTTAGAAGATCCCGGCTCGTGGGCCGGGATGACGATTTTTTAACCCGGATATCACCTTTGGCGATTCCGGGACTAAAAAACGCTTTAGCGTTTTTTAGCCTTAGGATTCGGCAGATCAGTGATGCTGCCTTCGAAGATTTCAGACGCCAGACCGATTGACTCGTTCAGCGTTGGGTGAGCGTGAATAGTCAGCGCTACGTCTTCGGCATCGGCGCCCATTTCGATAGCTAAACCAATTTCGCCCAGCATCTCACCGGCGTTAGTACCAATCATGGCACCACCGATAACACGGCCAGAGTCTTTGTCGAAAATCATTTTGGTCATTCCGTCGGTTGCATCAGAGGCAATCGCACGACCCGAAGCCGCCCATGGGAAGGTGGCTGTTTCGTAGCTTACGCCCTGCTCTTTCGCTTCTTTCTCGGTTAAACCAACCCATGCTACTTCTGGCTCAGTGTAAGCCACTGAAGGAATGCAACGTGGGTCGAAGAAGTGCTTCTTACCAGCGATGTTCTCGGCAGCCACGTGGCCTTCGTGAACCGCTTTGTGCGCCAACATAGGCTGGCCAACCAGGTCACCAATCGCGTAGATGTGGCCAACGTTGGTTTTCATTTGCTTATCAACAGAGATAAAGCCGCGCTCGTCAACTTTAACGCCTGCTTTATCTGCAGCTACCAAGCCACCGTTTGGCTTACGGCCAACCGCTACCAGCACTTTGTCGTAACGAACTGGCTCAGCCGGTGCGTTTTTACCTTCAAAGCTTACGTACAGACCATCGTCTTTGGCTTCAACGCCGGTCACCTTAGTTTCCAGCATGATGTTGAATTTTTCTTTGTAGGTCTTCATGAAGACCTTCATGATGTCTTTATCAGCAGCCGGGATTAACTGGTCGAGGAATTCTACCACGTCAATGTTTGAGCCCAGAGCTTCGTATACTGTACCCATTTCGAGGCCGATAATACCACCACCCAGTACCAGCATTTTTTCCGGAATGTCTTTCATTTCCAGCGCGCCGGTTGAGTCGATAACACGGTCGTCTTCAGGAATGAACGGCAGTGATACCGGTTCAGAACCTGCAGCGATAATCGCGTTTTCGAAAGAAATGGTCGTTTTACCATCTTTGCCTTCCACTTCCAGGGTGTTAGCACCGGTAAATTTACCGTAGCCCTGAACGTGCTTAACTTTACGCATTTTAGACATACCTGCCAGACCTTTGGTCAGCTGGCCAACTACGCCATCTTTGTACGCGCGAATTTTATCCAGGTCGATTTCAGGTTCGCCAAAGGAAACACCATGGCTGGCCAGGTGCTTGGCTTCTTTCATCACTTTAGCAACGTGCAGCAGGGCTTTGGAAGGAATACATCCTACGTTCAAGCATACACCACCAAGGGTTTCTCTGGCGTCAACCAGAACTGTTTCAATCCCCATATCAGCTGCGCGGAAGGCTGCTGAATAGCCGCCGGGGCCGGCGCCTAGTACCACTAACTGCGTTTTAATCTCGCTCATCGTGACCTCAAATCTGTCCTGTTTCTATACGAATGTAAGTGTCTGAATTGTAACTAGCTGCGTCACAGCAGTAAAGGTAAACTCTTTAATTCAGATTACAAATCGCCCTGCACGAAGCAGGGCGAACAATGATTTACAGAATTAACTGGCGTAAATCTTCCAGTACTGACTTCAAGTGTACAGCAAACCTTGCTGCGACCGCGCCGTCAATAACACGATGGTCGTATGACAACGATAAAGGTACGGTCAGGCGAGGTTCAAACTCTTTACCATTCCACTTCGGTTTAATGTCAGATTTCGATACCCCAAGGATAGCGACATCCGGTGCGTTTACAATTGGTGTAAACGCCGTACCACCAATACCACCTAAGCTTGAGATAGTGAAGCAGCTGCCCTGCATGTCAGCAGCTTTAAGCTTACCATCACGGGCTTTCTTACTGATTTCCATCAGCTCTTCGGAAATTTCGTAAATGCCTTTCTTATCAACATCACGCACTACCGGTACAACCAGACCTCCCGGAGTATCCACGGCAATACCAATGTGGATGTACTTCTTCTGGATCAGGGTTTCACCTGATTCACCCAGTGACGTGTTGAAGATAGGGTAAGCGCGCAGTGCATCGGCCGCCGCTTTCATCATAAACACCAGCGGAGTAATTTTTACGCCCAGCTTGCGCTTTTCAGCAATGGCATTCTGCTCTTTACGGAACGCTTCCAGATCGGTGATATCCGCTTCTTCAAACTGCGTTACGTGTGGGATAGTTACCCAGTTACGATGCAGGTTCGGACCGGAAATCTTCTGGATACGGGTCAGCGGCTTCTCTTCAATTTCACCAAACTTGGCAAAATCAACTTTTGGCTGCGCCAGTACCTGCAAGCCACCACCGTTACCACTACCAGCTGCTGGTGCTGTGGTACGCGGACGTGACAGCTCTTCTTTCACATAGGCCTGAACGTCTTCTTTAAGAATACGGTTCTTAGGACCACTGCCAGGTACTTCTGATAAATCCACACCAAATTCACGGGCCAGACGACGCACCGATGGTGACGCGTGCACTTTACCGGTTTTTGGCTTGGTACCGGCCGATGGATGATGCGGCACAGGGGCTTTTTTCGGTTCTGCTGGCTTGCTGGCAGCAGGTGCGCTGTCCGCTTTAGGCGCAGACGCAGCACTGTCTGACTTAGCAGGCGCTGGTTTGGCGCTACCCGCTACTTTCAGCATACACACCTTGTCGCCTTTCGACACTTTGTCACCGGATTTAACCAGTAACTTGGTTACCACACCTGCTTTAGGTGACGGTACATCCATGGTGGCTTTATCGGTTTCAAGGGTGATAAGACCATCTTCAACCGCTACGGTATCGCCTTCGGCAACCAGGATTTCGATAACATCAACGTCTGATGCATCGCCAATGTCTGGCACGGTAACTTCAATTTCTTCTTCACCTGCTGGCTCTTCAGCAGCTGCTTCGAGTGCAGATTCAGCGGCAGGTGCGGATTCAGCTTTTTCAGCCGGGGCACTGTCTGAGCTGCCAGAACCGGCGACTTCAAGGATTAGCACCAGAGAGCCTTCGCTGACCTTATCACCTTCTTTTACCTTCACTTCCACTACTTTACCGGCTTTAGGGCTCGGCACGTCCACGGTGGCTTTGTCGGTTTCAAGGGTAATTAAGCCGTCTTCTGCTTCCACGCTGTCGCCAGCGCTGACCAGAATTTCAATAACGTCTACGTCAGCAGCGTCACCAATATCCGGCACGGTCACTTCAATGGTTTCGCTTCCGCCGCTGCTTTGCTCAGCAGGCGCAGATGCTGGCTCTTCCGCTTTGGCGGCAGGGGCTTCCTCAGCTTTTTCTTCCTGAGCCGGTGCTTCTTCAGCAGGCGCTTCGGCCGCAGCCTCTCCCGCCACTTCCAGCTTGGCCAGTAAGTCGTTGTGGCTGATTTTATCACCCACTTTTACGCACAGCTCTTTAAGCGTACCGGCAAAAGGTGCTGGTACGTCCATGCTGGCTTTGTCACTTTCAACTGTTACCAGGGCGTCTTCGGCTTCAACCGAATCGCCTGGTGATACGCACAGTTCAATGACTTCAACTTCATCTTCACCTAAATCCGGTACTAATACGTCTTTAATGTCTGACATCGTTTGCAGTCTCCCTGAGCTTATGCGAACAGCGGGTTAATTTTGTCCGGGTCAATACCCAGATCCTGCATGGCTTTATTGAGCGTTTTGCCATCCAGTTCGCCTTGCTTGTACAGCTCGTAAAGCGCTGCAAAAGTCACGTACTCCGCATCCACCTCAAAGTGGCGACGTAAGTTAGCGCGGCTGTCTGAACGACCAAAACCATCGGTACCCAGTACTCGGTAAGCACCTGGCACATAAGCACGCACCTGTTCACCGTAGTTCTTAATGTAATCGGTAGCAGTAATTGTTGGGCCATCAAAGCCTTCACTGAGCACTTCAGTAATGTACGGCACTTTGGCATCCGCATCCGGGTGATACATATTGAAACGGTCACATTCCTGACCGTCACGGGCAAGCTCGTTGAAAGAAGGTACTGAGTACACTTCAACCGCTACACCGTAGTCGTCGTGCAGTTTGTTCGCTGCAGCACGAACCTGCTCTAAAATGGTACCAGAACCCAGCAGTTTTACTTTCTTCTTGCTGTTAGCACGGCCAACGGTTTCCAGCTTGTAGATACCTTTGATAATGCCTTCTTCAACGCCTTTCGGCATAGCTGGCTGCTTGTAGTTTTCGTTCATTACCGTGAGGTAATAGAATACGTCTTCCTGCTCTTCAAGCATTCTGCGCAGACCATCCTGAACAATCACTGCCACTTCATAGCCGTAGGTTGGATCGTAGCTTACACAGTTAGGAATAAGCGCGGCCTGGGTATGACTGTGGCCATCCTGGTGCTGCAGACCTTCACCGTTAAGCGTTGTACGACCGGCTGTACCACCTACCAGGAAACCACGGGTCTGGCTGTCGCCCGCTGCCCAGGCTAAATCGCCCACACGCTGGAAACCAAACATAGAGTAGTAAATGTAGAACGGCACCATTGGCAGATCGTTAGTGCTGTAAGAGGTACCGGCTGATAACCATGACGCCATGGCACCCAGCTCGTTGATCCCTTCCTGCAGTACCTGACCTTTCTGATCTTCACGGTAGTAAGCTACCTGATCGGAATCCTGCGGCTCGTATTTCTGCCCCTGGCTTGAGTAAATACCTACCTGACGGAACAGACCTTCCATACCAAAGGTACGGGCTTCATCCGGAATAATCGGTACTACGCGCTTACCAATCTGCTTGTCTTTAAGCAGTGCAGTCAGTACGCGAACAAACGCCATGGTGGTGGAAATTTCACGGTCACCAGAGCCTTTCGTTACCGCTTCAAAAGCTTTCAGCGCTGGCGCTGGCAGTTCTTCAGTAGACTTAGCCAGACGGCGCGGCATGTAACCTTTCAGGGCTTCACGACGCTCGCGCAGATACTTCATCTCTGTGCTGTCTTCGTCAAACTTGTAGTACGGCAGTTTTTCTAATGCTTCGTCAGATACCGGAATATTGAAACGGTCGCGATAGTGTTTAATCGCATCCATGTCCATTTTCTTCACCTGGTGAGCAATGTTTTTACCTTCACCGGCTGCGCCCATGCCATAACCTTTAACGGTTTTGGCCAGAATAACCTGTGGACGGCCTTTGGTGTTTACGGCGCGATCGTACGCAGCATAAACCTTAACCGGATCGTGACCACCACGGTTTAAGCGCCAGATGTCTTCGTCAGACATGTTCGACACCATTTCTTTCAGCTCTGGATATTTGCCGAAGAAGTGTTCACGGGTGTAAGCACCGCCTTTCGCTTTGAAGTTCTGGTATTCACCGTCAACGGTTTCGTTCATTAACTGCAGCAGTTTACCGGTAGTATCACGGGCTAACAGTGGATCCCAGTAGCGACCCCAGATAACCTTGATCACTTCCCAGCCTGCGCCGCGGAAGGTCCCTTCCAGTTCCTGGATAATTTTGCCATTACCACGTACCGGACCGTCCAGGCGCTGCAGGTTACAGTTAACCACGAAAGTCAGGTTGTCTAAGCCTTCACGAGATGCCAGGCCAATTGCACCCAAGCTCTCCGGCTCATCAATTTCACCGTCACCTAAGAAGCACCATACGCGCTGATCGGAACAGTCTTTTAAACCACGATTAGTCAGGTATTTCAGGAAACGGGCCTGATAAATTGCCTGCATCGGGCCAAGACCCATAGATACCGTTGGGAACTGCCAGAACTCAGGCATTAATTTAGGGTGCGGGTAAGAAGACAGGCCTTTGCCGTCTACTTCCTGACGGAAACCGTCTAACTGCTCTTCCGTTAAACGACCTTCGATATAAGCCCGGGAATAAATACCCGGCGCAACATGGCCCTGGTACATAATAAAGTCGCCGCCGTCTGTGTCGTTCGGCGCTTTAAAGAAGTGGTTAAAGCCTACATCGTAAAGCATGGCAGAAGAGGCAAAGCTTGAGATGTGACCACCTAATTCAAGGTCTTTTTTAGACGCCCGTAATACCATCATCAACGCGTTCCAGCGCAGTGCATTACGAATGCTACCTTCAATCGTCTGGTCGCCTGGCATGGTGGGTTCCTGCCCCGGCGGGATTGTATTGATATAAGCAGTGGTAGCGTCGTACGGCAAGTGCGCACCGTTGCGGCGGGCTTTCTCAATAAGAGACTCTAACAAAAAGTGCGCGCGTTCTACCCCTTCTTCCTCCAGAACCGATTCTAACGATTCCAGCCATTCCTGGGTTTCCTGCGGGTCAACATCTTGGTGCATCATATCACTCATGGTGCCATCCTATAGTTACTGATATAGAAATACATCCACACTCTATATGGCTGGTCGGCACATATGGCGGATGAAATACCTAACAAATTGTCTGACATGGCAACGATACTGCCGCACCATGTCGCTTTGTAATACTTACCTGACTGCCTCGTTATACTGCCGAAGCCGACACGTGTTCTTAAATTTCCAACCGGCGCAACGCTCGTTGCACACGACTGTCTCGCTGATTAATTGCCAACAACGTTTTCTCGATGTAGGCAAGGTGCGCATTACAGGCCTGACGGGCCGCTTCCGGATCCCGGCTTGCAATGGCTTCAACAATCTCTTTGCGCTGCTGGGCAATATTATCGACCGCTTCATCACTGGCGTGCAGCGCCAGCATTTCAAAGTTGCGTTCGATATTGTCTACCAGCATGGTTTGCATGGTGCTCATTACATGGAGTAACACCATGTTGTGCGAGGCGCGCGCCATAATGACGTAAAAGCGCCCCAGGCATTCTGCCTGTTCACGTTTGCATTCAGTGCGTTTGGGCGTGGGCATTTGTTCCAGTGCTTCACGCAGTGCCGCGTAATCTTCAGGCTGGCCACGCAACGCAGCGTAATAAGCCGACATCCCCTCAAGGGCGTGCCTGAATTCTAGTAAATCAAACTGGGTTTCCGGCCGGCCACTGATAAGGGCCATTAGCGGATCGGTCATCGCAGAATTTAGCTGACGGCTAACAAAAGTGCCGCCTCCCTGCTTACGCTCTACCAGCCCGCGTGCCTGTAAATTTCCAATGGCTTCCCGCAAAGATGGCCGGGAGACCTGGAATTGTTCGGCCAGTTCACGTTCCGGAGGTAAGCGCTGACCGGCCAATAACGAACCGTCGAGGATCATAGACTCGAGTTGCTCGGTGATAACGTCTGCAAGCTTTTTGCGGCCGGTTTGCATATGAAGAGTTCTGGCTCCGAAACATTGCTATGTAAACGAGAATGCGTTCACAATAAAATTGGTATTACCATTTTACCTATCTATCTAGTGTAGAGCAGAATATCACGGAGGTAAATAGTAAACATAGACCAAGTTTTATAAAGTTTCTGTAACAAACTACTTAACTTTTGAAATTATTCATAAAATTTTACGGGCTAAACTGGTTTAACCAGCCCCAAAACATCGCAATTTTCGGTAATTTAATTACAGATTAGACAAATTACAAAATGGTAAGCCATTGTTTTGCAGTGCAGCATTTTATTACCAATCACCTAAAAACTGCGATAAAAGGCTGCTGGATTCACCTTACTTCTGACCTGTAATGCTGAAAAATCGCACGTATTGTTAAAAAAACCATCAACAATGGGTATTTGTACCGCCTGATTGCGGTTAACGATCAGATTTATAAAGGAATAGGTAAAGAAAAGGGCTGCCAGTGCAGCCCTTGTTTTAATGAGATAAGGATCGCTAGTTAACCAGCCCAAGTAAGGTCAGCACTGCAATAACAGACAACAGCAGCATGACATTGCGCTTCGCCAGCGTCACCAGGGCCTTAGGTTCACAGGCAGGATCGCCCTGTTGTGATTCAGTAAAGTCGACATCTTCGGCTTGAGCCGCGACTTCGGTTAAGACTTTTTCGCCGGCGATGGAAGGATGCGTCAGGTAACTCAGCCATGTCGGTAGTGCGCGGGAAAAGTGGCCCACCAACAACAATCCGAATGCGGTAATACGTACCGGGAGCCAGTCCAGAATATGCATCCATGTGGCCATCCCTTTTTTACGTTCATCGTCACTTTCACACCACAGGCGAAAACATTCCCTGCTGGTCACGTATGCGATTGCACCGGCAGCGCCAAACACGGTAAAAAAGATAATCACTGCTGCGTAATGCTGATAGTTTAACCATAGTAAATGCTGGCCAAAACTTTTCCCCTGTTGGGTAGGCTCATCGGCGACTTCAAGCGAAGTACAATGGCCCAGTTCACGCGTATATAAATGACAGGCTTCCAAATCGCCGCGTTCAGCTGCCTGTAAAAACGAGCGATAGGTATTGCGCAAAGGCTCACTGCCCAGGCACAAGAACAATATAACGCTTTGTAATACAAAGCTGATAAATCCACCAAATAACCACTGACACACTAAAAAGGTAACCAGTACCGGCAGCGCTATTTGCAGTACCAGTTGAATAGGCACGCTTTGTTTGGCTATCCAGTCCTGCCCCTGTGTCCATTGCAGGTATTGGCCCAGATGATTTTCAACATGCCACACCGGCTGTTTACGGATTGCCCTTTCCAGTGACAAGACCAATAGCAAACTGATTAACACCATGGTGGTTTTACCTTTTTATATGTTGACTAAGCGCCTGGCGATAGCCAGCCCAGTTAAATGCCACGCCCGGATCGGTTTTTCGTCCCGGGGCGATATCGTTATGCCCCACTATTCTGCCCAGTGTTATAGCCGGATACAACGAAATTATCTGCGCACTGACCGCTTCCAGCGATTGATACTGAGCCTGGGTATAAGGTAGTTCATCGGTACCTTCAAGTTCGATACCAATAGCGAAGTCATTACACTTATCCCGTCCCTGGAAACTGGAAAGCCCGGCATGCCAGGCTCTTTTGTTAAAAGGCACATATTGCTCCACCGTGCCATCACGGCGGATCACGCAGTGGGCCGATACCCGCAAATGGGCGATTTCGGCATA
>CATMRP010000127.1 GCA_950073835.1 uncultured Alteromonadaceae bacterium | reverse complement strand
ATTGGTCGTCAGGAGCAAGAAGGGAGCTTCATACTCGATGCGAAATAACCAGCCAGTTACACAAAAAGAATATAAATTTCCCAAGCATTACCGGCTGATTTCATCTACCGACAAACGCGGCATTATCAAATACTGTAATGACGCCTTTGTGGAGGTGAGCGGTTTTGACAGGGAAGAACTCATTAATAAAAACCATAATCTTGTGCGTCACCCCGACATGCCAGAGGGGGTATTCAAAGAAATGTGGCAAACGCTGCAAGCCGGGCGGATCTGGATGGGTCTGGTAAAAAACCGGCGTAAAAATGGTGACCATTACTGGGTGTCTGCATTTGTTACTCCGGTTTATGAGAATAATGAAATAGTTGGCTATGAGTCGGTCAGGGTGCCGGCTCTGGAGCATGAAATTGACCGCGCCAGTGCTCGCTATGAGCGGATCCGTAATGGTCAGTCAGCTGCCAGAGCCAGCGAGATTTACCTCTACATGCTCAAAAAACTGAGTGTATTTTGGGGAGCGGGTATTCCGTTGCTTATTTTTCTTGGTTTTTTTGCCGGTTGGGTGCCTACAGTGATAACTGCTGTAGTGCTTCTTGTAATGGCAATATGGCAGCATTCCCTGAGTGAAAGGCGCTGGGAAGAGTTAATCAGTCTGAGTCCTGATTCCTACGACAGCGCAGTAGTTTCGCAAACCTATTTTGATGACTTTGGCGCATCGGCCAGAGCCAAGCTGGTGCTTGGCTGTGAACTTGCCCGCAGTCGTACCGCGTTAACCCGTATAAAAGACGCGGCTTCGTCGCTGGATAATATTGCCAACACCACTCATGAACAGGCGGCCATTACGTCTACCGCAGTGGTGCAACAAAATCAGGCGACTCAACAGATTGCATCGGCAGTGACACAGATGTCCCAGTCTATTCAGGAAGTCGCAGAACGGGTGGAACAAAACGCCGATACTGCGCGCTCAGCGGCGAGAAATGTAGAAACCGGTAACCAGACTGCGCAATCTGCGGCGGCAGCGATCGATGAGCTAAAAGGGGTAGTGGAAACCATTTCAGCGACGGTAACCGAGCTCGACCAAAGCACCAGTGATATTGGTGAAGCAGCAAGTATTATCTCATCGATTGCTGAGCAAACCAATTTACTGGCGCTTAATGCCGCTATCGAAGCAGCCCGGGCTGGTGAGCAAGGGCGAGGTTTTGCTGTGGTCGCCGATGAAGTGCGGGCACTGGCGTCTAAAACCCGCCAATCCACCGACCGTATCCATAACATCATTCAGGTATTGGCTACGCGCAGTGAGCGGGCTGTAAAGGTGTCGAAAAACGGGCTGGAGTCGGCAGAGCGAGGGGCTGGTATAGTACAGGATACCCGGCAGGCGCTGTCTGATATTAATACTGCTGTAAAGGGCATTTCTGAAATGACTATCGAAATGTCAGCAGCGGTAGAGCAACAAAGTGCAGTGGCTGAGCATATCAATCAACAGATTGTTGAAATTGCCGACGGCGCCGCCGATACCCAGCGTAGTTCTGAGCGTTCACTGGAAGCGAGTGAGCATCTTTATACCACCATCGCTGAAGTGAATGGCGTTATTAAACGCTTTAATATTGACAAGGAAATTGGTATCAAATAGCGCCACCAGACTCAGTTAACCTCACTGAGTCTGGCAGTATTGCTATAGCATTCCAACGGCGTTTATTGCCCTAGCCGTTGGCTTTTAGCTTTACCACTTCAGCGCTCTCGCTGGATAATATCGTATCGGCATCGGTGCCTTTTAGCAGCTTAGCCAGATTGTCTTTGTTTTTGGCCAGCATAATTGATAACTCTTCGGCAACTGCTTCATCAAGCTTGATGCCTTTGGCCGCAATGTAAACGGCCAGGTTATCGGCCACATCGAGCATTTTATCGTATTGATCTGCTGCTTTTTTATCGGTAGTAACCAACTTTTCTACCCCTTTATGAGAGACCACATATTGTGTTGTGATAGCCATTGTGTAACTCCGTTGTTGTGAAATTCCTTGTCACTGTATCGCAATTTACTGTATAAATAAACAGTATTTTTTAACAGGTGGTAAAGTTAACAATGCTTCAGGTTATACCCGTTGCAGCGCAAGCTGGCATCAGCGGTTTCGAGTCGCCGGCGGCTGAATATAAACAGCTGGCGCTGGATCTCGACGAGCTACTTATAGAACATCCTACCGCAACATTTATTGGTCAGGCTCAGGGCGATTCGATGACAGGCGTAGGCATATTCGACGGTGATCTGCTAATTGTCGATCGCGCGGCGCATCCCACTTCACTGGATGTGATTGTGGCCAATTTAAACGGCAACTTTGTTTGTAAACTCTACGATCGCAAAGCGCAGGTGTTGTTATCTCCAGGCCTTGATCACAAGCCCTATGCGCTGGGCGACGGCGATTTATTTGAGGTGGAGGGCATAGTGGTGCGCTCTGTGCGTATGCATCGCTATGTAAGATGGTTAAGTCAATGTATGCGTTAGTCGATGCCAATAGTTTTTATGCGTCGGCCGAGAAAGTGTTCGATCCGGCCATTCGCCAGCGACCGGTTGTTGTGTTGACTAATAACGACGGCTGCATTTGTGCATTGTGCGAGTATGCTAAGCAATTGGGCGTCAAAAAATTTGGCCCCTACTACAAGGTTAAAAAACTGCTGGCACAGCACAATGCCGTGATCCGTTCCTCTAACTATGAACTCTATGACTACATGTCGAATAAGATGATGCAGGTGGTGGGGCAGTACGCGCCGGATCAACATATTTATTCCATAGACGAGTGTTTCTTGTTTTTTGATACCTGGCAGCCCGCTGAAACCTGGCGGGCTTATGCTAAGCGCATCCAAAATGACGTGTGGCAGCAACTCAGATTACCGGTAGGTGTTGGGCTTGGCGCAACGCCCACCTTAGCTAAAGTGGCCAGCTATGCAGGCAAGAACCTTGGTGATAAATCTGGCATTGCTGTGCTTGATACGCCGGAAGTCTGTCGGCATGTGTTAGTTCAAATGGATGTACAGGATGTGTGGGGAGTGGGTAAACGTATTGCCGCCCGGCTGCGTGAGCAAGGAATTGTAAACGCCTGGCAGCTGGCACAATTCGACCCTAAAGCGCTGCGTAAACAGTTTTCGGTAGAACTGGAAAGAACGGTAAGAGAACTCAACGGGACCGTGTGTATAAAATGGGATGAGGAAAGAGCAAAGAAGCAGCAAATATACTCAACGCGTGCGTTCGGGAAACCGGTTACCAGCGAACAGTTTTTGCGTGAAAGTCTTTGCTGGCATGCCGAAAAAGTGGCAGAGAAATTACGTCGGCAGCAAAGTAAAACCTGGCTACTCACTTTATTTACTCACGCCAACCCCTTTGCTGACACAGAGCAATATCACAAGGCGGTTCAGCATCGCTTTGCGCAGCCAACTAACGACACCAGAGCGCTGGTTCATGCAGCGTCTAGCGCCAGTCACGCACTTTACAAAGCTAATATTAAACTGCACAAGTGCGGCGTTGGCGCGATAGAGATTATCGATACTGCCCATGAGCAGAGCGATATGTTCGCCGAACTCGCCCACAACCCCAAACTCATGCAGTGCATGGATACTATAAACAGCCGCTACGGCAGTCAGACCATAGGCGCAGCCGCAAAAGGGATACACCCCGAATGGGGGATGAAAAGAGAATACCTGTCACCCCAATACACCACTAACTGGCGGCACTTGCCTAAGGTTGTGTGTTAACGCCCATCATCTGGTTTTTCGGCTTCTTCTACCAGCAGAGTTGGACCACTTGGTTTCTCAATGCCTAGAATATCCGACATTGCAGGATGATAGTTACCGCCCTGTACCATCAGACAGTCTTCGACAGAAATCTCGTAATTGGTTAATTTTTGCTCTATATTCATTTTGAAGTACTCGCATTAAAGTAGTTAATAAGGAGGTACCAATTTAAGAAAAGGACTTCGGAGATACGCAGATGAAAAAGACAAGGATGTTAACAATTAGGACCGTACTATATGTTGTCTTTATTTGGTCAGTTATGGTTGAGAGTGTGTCTGGAGTTGAACCCTCCTGGATGGGGATACGTAATCTAAACGGTGAGGCTACAGGTATCATACGGGACATCAAGGAGCATAATGGAATTGTATTTATTGGTGCCGAGAACGGCTTATTTCGAATTGTTGGTAACTCATCAGAACAATTTACACAATCCAATAGTCCATTAGGCAAAGGCTATATCGCCGATCTCCACATAACGGGAAATAAGCTTTTTATTTCTGAATTTGGTAATGGTGTTATTTCCTACTCCCTGTCAGACGGCACATTTTCGCAACTTGCTATACCTGAGCATTTGGCTTCAAAGGCATGGGCAACTCAAACTTATAAAGACTCAGTTGTAGTAAGTACTTTGTCTGGCATTGTGCTACTGCCTCCTCCCGGGGATTCTCATATTATCAAAGATAAGTTGGAAGATGGTTCTCGCATGAGGAGTATTTACTCGCTCACTATTTACAATGATTTGATAACTGCATCTGAAGCAAACCATGTCATTTTTATGGATGAGCAATTACATGAAGTTATGGTACTTGAAAGAGAAGTCCATTTCCCGGGACTGGCAAAGATTACTTATGTAAAGACTATTGGTGAGCATCTGTATGTAGGTGGTATTGGTGGCATTTATCGGTATAGGGATAAGGTTACTGAATTTTATCCGGCCTCCGTACCGGAACATCAGTTTAAAGATGTCGAATGTATTACCGAGGATAGTGAAGGTAGGCTTTGGGTCGCGGCTGGGGGCTTATTTATACTAGATGAAACCGACAGTGTATTGCGTGAATTATCATTCGGTAAGCCTCGGTATAGTTTTGATCAAATAAGAGCAGTGCAAGCAATTCACCAGTTAGAAAGTAAACAGCTTCTTGTTGCTTCCACTCAGTTGGGGATATTGGCTCTGGACCCAAATCTCCCCGCAGTTAATTACTTGCATGAATCATCTTTCCCTTTTCGAAATGACATATACTCAGTCATCCCTTTGAGTTCAAACCAATATATTGCTAGTAGCAAAGATCATTGGTTTCGATTGAATGCAGAGACTGGTAAGTTAAATCGCTTCAGTAAAGATGGATTTGAAAAAGCCCCTATTTCAATCGGTAACACAGTGCTAGTGCCTGACGCCGAATGTAATGAACTCGAATTTGTAGATGTTGAGCTGATCAAAACCCAGCAAATCCATGACCCATCAGGCTTCTGTTCATATCTGAAGGCAGAGCACTATATTAAGGGAAAATTGCAATACATTTATTACCAGGCTCCCACCCATGCAGGATTTGTTAAATTAGAAAGTAACGAACTCACTCATCACGTTAATGCTCCGAAAGACCTGAGATTTTTAGAAAGTACCAATGACCTGCCCGCAATTATGCTGGATAAAAAAAATGTGCTGTATTTCATGATTGAACAGGGAGTATGGGTACGGCATGAATTGGAGGAATTAAGAGGTGTTTTCGTATATTGCATGTACACCGATTCTACCAGTATTTATTTTTGCACGTCCGGTAAAGGCCTGAAGCGATTCGATATTGCTAAAAAGCAGTTTATTGATGAGCCAATAAGATCTGCGATCCCAAGGTTTATTAGGGCTGGTTTCCTTGATGCCAACGGTAATCATTGGCTGGCAACTAATAAAGGTTTCGTTTTTTTAAATAAAAAATATATATTTCAATTTGATAGGAGTGATGGGGTCGTTGATACTGACTTTAACTACCAGGGAATTCTACCCCTAAACGAGAAACAATTTATTCTGGTGGGCGATCAACTATCCTATGTAATCAATACAGAACTAGTAACTCAATATGTCGAGAAGCGCAGGCAACATGCTTCTCAGGCTGCATTGGTAAAGTTGGAGTTTACGCCCGACACTACTAAGCCAGGGACTGCCGCCCCACATTTTGCTTTGGAACTTACCTCCGCCCCCGACGAAATGATTTTCGAATTTGCCTCAACAGACTACGTATATCCGCATTTACACAAGCTTGAATATCGCCTTAAAGGGTTTCATGAAGAGTGGCAGGAATTACCGGCCAATATGGGCACAGTGGCTTACTCGGGTCTGAGTTTTGGCAATTTTGATTTCCAGGTAAGGGTGGTGGATAGCAAAAGTCAGGCAGTCCAACCCATAAGTCGATACCCCTTCAATATTGCGCGACCATTTTGGTTTACCTGGCGGGCATACGTACTGTACATGGTAGCCTTATCATTAACTATCTTGCTTGTGGTAGTACTAATAAAGCGTCATTTGGCGGAAAAAAGTCGGGTGCTGGCGGCAGTTATTGCACAGAAACAGTCGGCGTTACTGGAAAGTAACCGCTCGATTACCGAGCTATTAAATAAAAAAGAAAAAATCTTCAGTAATTTGGCCAACGAAATTAAAACACCGGTAATGCAAATATTAAATCCGCTCACAGAATTACGGGCAAGGCCATTAACGGCGGATATCCGGGGGAAACTCGATTCGGTGTACGATAACGCAGGCCGTCTCAGAGTGCTCACCGATCAGCTTGCTGCAGTGGAGCGAATTGAACATATCAGCGGGCAGGCGCTGCAGCGATACAATATCGCTAATACGCTGAGCTTCCTGATCGAAACCTGGCGTCCGGCTGCTTTAAAAAAACAACTGATACTCAGTTGCGATTGTGATATCAGAGCGCCTGTATTGTTAGTCCAGGACTCTCTGGAGGCGCTACTCAACTATTTGTTGGTCAATGCCATCTCTTATACCCAGATGGGCGGGCAGGTGCGATTAAAAGCAGTACACCATGCCGACAAGTTAGTGGTGTGTGTCAAAGACAACGGCCCGGGAATGGATAAAACACAACTTGAATTTGTGACTTCCAGGTTTGCCAGGGGCTCGAACTACAATGGCAGGAATAATGCTGGCATTGGCCTGAATCTGGCAAATGCATTGGCGTTGGCCAATGATGGTTGGTTAGAAATTAAAAGTGAATCAGGGGTAGGTACTGAGGTCTCGGTGCACTTGCCGTTTAATGCAGCGCTGACACTGGAAAACAGCAGAGTCCAGACGGTTGATGATGACACGCATCGGCAGGTAGCTGAAGAAACTGCTCAGTATCAGGAGAGCAACTTACCTGTGATTCTGGTGATTGAGCGCAGTCGCGACGCTTGCGAGTATATAATTACCTTACTTGGGGAAAAGTTTAACTGTTACTCAACGCAAAGCGGAATGCAGGCGCTGGAAATCATCCCCGTGTTGCAGCCTGATGTCATTATTACTGAGCTAAACATTACCGATATTTCAGGCGTGGTGTTTACTGAAAAACTCAGGGAGCAGGATGCATTTGCCGACGTGCCGGTAATGATACTCACCGCTGCCAGTGATTACACTGCCAAACTGAATAGTTTTAAGGCGTCAGTCAATGATTATCTGGTTAAGCCGGTAGAACGTGACGAACTGATATCAAGAATTGAAAGTAACCTGACATACTCGCGGCTTGCACATCGCCATAACGCGAACAGAATCATTAACGATGATACGGAAAACACACCTGCTTATGTCAAGGCTATTTTACCCAGATGCGACAATGAAAAAGACCGAAAATTTATTGTTAAATTCTTAGATATTATCGAGAGAAATTATCAGGATGAGCAGTTTAACCGCAGTAGCGCTGCGGCGCTGCTGGCGATGAGCGAGCGGCAACTTAATCGCACCCTATCCAAATTACTGCCAGATAACTTTACGATGTTTCTGAAAAAGTACCGGTTGGAAAAAAGCATGCCGATGCTGGCACAGGGTTTACAGATAACCCAGATAGCGTTTGAGGTGGGGTTTGGCTCAGGCGCCTACTACAGCCGGTGCTTTAAGCAAGTTTATAATGTACTGCCAAGCGAATACGAATTTGATCAGGTAGTAGAAACTGAATGAGCCGCTAAACTTACACCTTTAAAAGTGATTTACTCTCCCCATGTCCTGGTTATGGATATAAACAAATAACTTGGAGACTTATTTTGGCTACTATTCTTATTACCGGAGCGAACCGGGGGATTGGTTTAGCGCTTGTGCGAGCGTATCTAAAACGTGGTGACAGTGTAATTGGAGTTTGTCGTAATTCTTCTGAAGCGCTCCAGCGAAGTGGCGCAGAGGTGATTGAAAAGGTGGATGTCAGCCAGCAGGATGATCTGGATAAGTTGCAGAGCCAGCTTGAGGGCCGAACCATCGACGTGCTGATCAATAATGCGGGCATAATGCGTAAAAACAGCCTGGATGATTTGAATTACGACCAGATTAGAGAGCAATTTGAAGTCAACGCAATCGGCCCGCTACGGGTTGTTGCCAGCTTACAGCCGAATCTGCAAAAAGGCAGTAAAGTGGGTCTTGTCACCAGCCGGATGGGCTCAATTGCGGATAATGACTCAGGTGGCAGTTATGGTTACCGGATGTCAAAAACGGCGCTTAATGCGGCGGGTAAATCCCTGGCTGTTGATCTCGCTAAGCAAGGCATAGCGGTGGCCTTGTTGCATCCGGGGTGGGTAAATACCGAGATGGTAAACTTTAACGGGCTCATTGAGCCAGAAGAAGCGGCGGCCGGATTGCTGGCACGTCTGGACGAATTAAACTGCG
This sequence comes from uncultured Alteromonadaceae bacterium, assembly GCA_950073835.1. Taxonomy (GTDB): domain Bacteria; phylum Pseudomonadota; class Gammaproteobacteria; order Enterobacterales; family Alteromonadaceae; genus Alteromonas. The sequence continues at coordinate 5,300 of CATMRP010000127.1, read as the reverse complement.
AAAACTCTGGTGGATTCTGGCACAGTAATGGCGATCAGCTTCCCTGGTAATCCGTATTAAGTATTATCGAGCGAGTACGCCGGGTTAGCCCGGCGCTATCCTGATTACTTTTCGGGCGGCAGTGATACGTGGATCTTGCCGGTTTTATAATCCATGGTGAGCAGGAAATGCTGGAATAAACCGTAGCCGATAATGCCGACGATGCGTTTACCTTTAATGCGGCTGCGGGTTTCCGAAAACTGGCTTTCCAGGTTTGTGGTTTCGCCCGGTGCGGGAAAGCTCACTTTCACATCGGCAATTTCGAACGGGCCAAATCTCACGGTATCTGCATTAGCTATGTCCTGAATACCGGTACTGTTAACCCCTGAAGAAGACGATGAACCTTCGATTTTGTCGAGTAAGCCTGCCTGAGATGCAAAGCGACGTTCCATAAATATACTGCTGGAGCTGCCGGTATCCACTAAAAACCAGAAGTTTTCACCATTAATACCTATCTCAGCAATGGGCATGCCGCTACCGCGACTGTCCATGGATCGCACATTGGATGCTTCGTTCATATCCACGCTATCGCGGGTGAGTAAGCGCATTTTCTTTTCGGGGTAGTTGATCTGAATAATAAACGGATTGAAAAAACCGGCGCCCAGCAACATGCCGCTGCTATGGTGGCCTAAGTTAAATTCTACCACTTTATCCAACTCAAATTCAGAACCAAACAGGCCTACTTCAACATTGTTATAGGTGGTTCGGTTTTCGGTGTCGTGAACGCCCTGAACGCGCATTTTTGCGCCGGTGGCCAGGTTGAGGTTGTGTTTACCAACGAACGCTTTATTAATGGCATGCACCTGAGAGCCAGAGTCGAGTAACACGTGGGTTTCAATACCTTCAACCACAATGGGCAGGTACACATGGCCATTGTGAAGCGTAAAGTCTACCCATTCTGAAACGCCGGAAAGCGCGCGCAGGGGGGCAAGAAGCAAAATCAGCAAGAAAGCATACTTCATTGAATTTCCTTATTTTATTAATTAATCCTTTAGCAACGAAGAAAAATATACACTACAAATGGACAAGAAGTCGAGCAATCGGTGAGTTAGCGCATTCCAACAGGCTTAAGGCCCGTTAGCGTAATAATCGCTCCGGATAGATTGAAAGGCGCCAGTGGCGATGCCGTTGACAATAATCGCTTCTAACTCGGCTTTGTGCGCATAAAGCCACGAGTGATTATTGATGGCAATATACTGTTTATAAACCTGAGGTGGCTGGTATACGGCTTGCGTAATTCTGTTGGTGTAGCCGAGTTCTTTAAGGCGCAATTTGGTGCTTTGTGTTACATGCAAAAAGCCATCAATGCGGCCTTTTAACAGCATCTCGATTTTTTGCTCCAGTGAACGAGCCGGCACAATATGCGCTGTGGGAATTTCGCTTAAAATGGCATCACTGTTGGCGTGTCGGGTCAGGCTCAGCAAATGCTTGCGCATATCATCGGCTTCGGTAAACAGGCTCTCATTGCCAGTGAGTACAAACAACCCGATACTCAGGTTATCGTAGGCGGGCCTGAGCAAAATGGTATGGTTGCCTATAGGGGCTGAGCCCGACACTCCCACCATCATATCGATACTGCCGTCATCCAGCTCAATCAGTCGCCGGGCATAGGGCATGAGGGCGATATCTGCCTCTGCATTGAGTTGCTCACTGATATACTCAATAAAGTGAGCGTGCAGGCCATCAGGAAAGTTACCGGATACTGCCGATTTAAGTTGGTTTGCGGCAAGCGTATTAATGGGTAACAACAGTAGCAATAACAACCAGCGATACCACATAACCACTACTGTCTCCCAGTGACTCAGTTACAGAGCGGTTTGCCCCACCACTCGCCGTCTTCCACGTATTTAACCACCAGGCCGTCATGGATCAGCAGAGCGTGTGTGTTAAAGCCGGTGTCTTTACCCACCATGTTACGGTAATTGAGGGTGGCACAAACAAGATAGCCGTAATACACGCTATCCAGTTCATTGCCCAGCCAGTAGCGTTTTGGTTTTTCTATCTTGCTGTATTCAACAGAATCCGGGTGGGTGAGGTGATAGCCATAGTAGGTTTTCACGATATTTTCGTAATCGTCAGGATAGGCGCCGTAGTCAGCATCACTGATTTCCTGTTCGGAGGGGAGTGACGTACATCCGGATAACATACCAGCAGAAATAACAGCTAACGCAGCGAGCAATTTTTTCATCTACATTCATCTCCTTTTGGTTTTCAAATCAGGGCTTCAGAGCGCAAAGGATACCATATCCTCACATTATCTCGTTACGGCAATTAGATAATGAAACTTGCCTGAGCGCTATATATTGCGACGAAACCGTGATTGTACAAGCCCGTTAACACTACTTTTGTCGAGTAAGCTTTTACTAAAAAAAGTGGTAAAAATACAACTGTTCAGAGAAAATAAACCTCACCTTCCCTGAAAGAAGCCTGAAATAATGAAAAAAATAACTGCGATTATCAAACCATTTCGCATTGAAGAAGTGCGTCAGGCTCTGGCTGACGTAGGCATAAACGGCTTAACAGTTAGCGAAGTAAAAGGGTTTGGACGACAAAAGGGCCACAGCGAGTTGTACCGTGGTGCCGAATACCAAATTGACTATGTACCCAAAACACAAATGGAACTGGTGGTTGCCGACGAAAACGTAGAGCGCGTTTGCGAAGCGATTATTCAGAGTGCCAGGACCGGCAAGGTAGGCGACGGAAAATTATTTATAACAGATGTCGAAAAGGTTATCCGGATAAGAACATCAGAAACAAATTCCGACGCGATTTAACACAACACACTTGAGAATCAACAGGACACACTTATGCGAAACTGGCTTATCGGCCTGGCGTTCATGCCGGGCTTTGCATTGGCTGAATCCGGTGCAGATACCGGCGATACCGCCTGGATCTTAACCGCTACGGCTCTGGTTTTATTTATGACCCTACCTGGTCTGTCATTTTTCTACGGCGGCCTGGTGCGCAGCAAAAACGTACTTTCGGTATTAATGCAATGTTTTGCGATTGCCTGTGGCGCGTCTTTGATTTGGCTGATAGCGGGTTATAGCCTGGCGTTTGGCGAAGGAAACGCTTTTATCGGCGACTTCTCAAACATGTTTTTAGCCAGTACGGAAAAGTCCTCGTTATCCGGAACACTGCCGGAACCGCTGTTTTTCATGTTTCAGATGACGTTTGCCATTATCACGCCTGCGCTGATGGTGGGCGGGTTTGCTGAGCGTATGAAGTTTTCTTCGGTGCTGGTATTTTCTCTGGCCTGGCTGGTGCTGGTCTATTTGCCAGTATGTCACTGGGTGTGGGGCGGTGGCTGGCTGGCACAAATTGGTTTGCTGGACTTCGCCGGTGGAACGGTGGTGCACATCACTGCGGGGGTAGGCGCTCTGGTGGCAGCCATGTATATTAAGAATCGCCACGGTTATGGCAGCGCTTCCATGATCCCACACAACCTGACCATGACAGTAGGCGGCGCTGGCATGCTGTGGGTTGGCTGGTTTGGCTTTAACGGTGGTAGCGCGGTGGCAGCCAATGGTGATGCTGCTATGGCTATGTTGGTAACTCACGTATCTGCCGCGGCAGGTTCTCTGGCCTGGATGACTATTGAGTGGGTGAAATATGGCAAGCCCTCAGTGCTGGGCATTGTTACCGGCATGGTAGCCGGGCTGGGAACCATTACCCCGGCTTCTGGTTATGTTGGTCCGGCAGCGGCGCTGGTAATTGGTCTTACCGCCGGTTGTGTTTGTTTTTATTTCACCAACCTCATCAAACAGAAGTGGAAAATTGACGACTCACTCGATGTGTTCCCGGTTCACGGGATCGGCGGTATTCTGGGTACTTTCCTGGCGGGTATCTTCTGCTCTCCGGATTTGGGCATTTTCAGCGGCTACGGATTTGGTGGCGACAATACGTCTATCGGTGAGCAGTTGGGCGTGCAGATGGTCGGAATTTTTGCCACATTTGTTTACACCGCGGTGGTGAGTCTGGTGTTGCTGAAACTGGTCGATATGTTAACCAAAGGTATCCGGGTTACAGCGGAGCAGGAACAGCAAGGGCTGGATATCAGCAGCCACGAAGAGCGTGGCTACAACCTTTAAGCTCATTATCAGGGCTGCTTAAGCAGTCCTGATCATCTGCTAACATAGCACTAAAGTATAATGTCACTTTTTTTTACAAGTCAAAGCTCCGTTGTCCGGCGCAAAAAAGCCTTCTAAACCAAAAATTGACAGTGATTCAATTAATTAATTTCAGATCTAACGATCTGGCCCCTTCTTTGCTTACCAAGCGCTAGGTGCGATTACTTTTTAATCACGCTGATTACACTGCAAATAAAAACGTAGAGAACGAGCGGTACTACGGACGTTTATTGAAGAAGGATTTTTTACATGAAAGCAAAGAAACTGTTTGCTGGCGGTCTCGCCGGTGTACTGTTGGCATCTGCATCAGCTGCCAACGCAACCATTCTAACTGTATTTGACGGCATTACCGACGGCGTGGCCGATTTCGACAGCACTGTAACGGGTGCTGGTGGCACTGTTGGTGTTGATATCTGGGATACAATCCTATCAGGTGCCTCAATCGACCGTGGAGACTATGTTATCACCCAAAACGATGGCGGCTCTGCATCCGGTACAACCTATGGTTCATTAACGGGTTCTGCAATTGGTATCAACCCGGCGGGTGGTGGCTCACTTCCTCGTACGGATCCCATGGACTATTTTGGTAGCGGTATTACCTTCACCTTCGACAGCGCAGTAAACGCTGTTGGCTTTGAAGTAGGTGACTGGGCGACTTGTTGTACTGATCCAACGACTGATCTATACATCTCTTTTGACGGTGGCTCACCAATTTTAGTGGCTTCAGCATCAACAAACGCTGAAGGATTGTTCCCATCACAGGCTGATCCATTAACAGACGTGTTTGAAATATTTGTAGCCGCGTTTGATGATAGTGATGAGTTCACTCAGGTGTCGTTCTGGGGTAATGGTATTGGCGAATATCTGGTTGCGGGTGGCCAGGTTCGTTATGCACTGTTAGAACAAGACAGCCTTCCGCCAACTACACCAGCTTCTGCGCCTGCCTCGCTGTTGCTGATTATTGGTGGTTCTCTGCTAGCGGCTCGTCGCCGTCGCTCTGCATAAATCACGACTCGTTCGTAACTAAAAGGCCTGCTTATACAGGCCTTTTTTAATGGTGCGCCGGGCATGGCGCGTAGTGCGAAAGCACTGTTCGATTCATTGTGGTGGTGAGTCGATGACTTGGAGGTG
>CATMRP010000126.1 GCA_950073835.1 uncultured Alteromonadaceae bacterium | reverse complement strand
AAGGTCACGCTACTGGCCAGCAGGCCGGCAATGAGTAATAAGCTGATGTTGCGGTGGGTTTTTACGTGTTCCATCGTTTTACCTTGAAAGTGTATAGTTATATACGCCTAACAGCATTCGCTGTGCCAAATTGTTAAGTAAATTATAAATCCCTACAAAACAATAAATTAGCGAGCAGTTGTATCTTTGTGTAAGCAATTGTATCAATTTTGTGTGGCGGTATTGACTAACTGTTGAGTTAATTGGTTAATTGTTGAGGGTTTTGGCTAATTTCGTGGGCGTGGAAGCCGTTTTTCTGTGTTTGATGCCCCCAAAAGCAGAAAAATATAATCAATACGAGACAATTGTGGTTGGGGCTGTAACAATTGTGGGTCTGGGATTCACCTCTGCGATATTGCAGCGTTTATGGATTTTTAATCATGTCAGCACCGGTTAAGTTAGTCAGCTTCTCCATTGCCTTTATTTGCATTCTTCTGGCCCTCAATTTTGGTATTCGTTCCTCCATGGGCTTTTTTATGGAGCCGGTGTCGGCCGAGTTTGGTTATGGCCGCGAAGTGTTTGCTTTTGCACTGGCGTTACAAAACCTGTGGTGGGGATTGTCACAACCTGTCGCGGGCGCCATTGCCGATAAATACGGCACTGCCAGAACAGTGGTGGTTGGCGCCTTTTTATATGCGGCAGGGTTAGCCATAACCGCCACCACGGATACGGTTGCCGGTTTGAATACCGGCGCTGGATTACTGATGGGAATGGGCATTGCCGCTACCGGCTTTGGTGTGGTGTTACCTGCCATGGCGCGTATGGTGTCGGTGGAAAAGCGCGCTTTTGCGCTGGGACTTGGCAGTGCCGCAGGATCTGCCGGACAGCTTCTGGTCGTGCCGGTTGCTCAGGAGTTTATTCTCGGTTTTGGCTGGATGAACGCGCTGTTGCTGCTGGCCGGTTGTTCGCTGTTAATGGCCGTGCTGGCTGTTACATTCAGGCAAGCGGGCGGGGCGCAATTGGCAGTCAATAAAGACAGTACCGCACAAACCATGCGGGAGGCGCTGAAAGAGGCCTGTGGTTACTGGCACTACTGGCTGATTGTGGTGGGCTTTTTTGTGTGCGGGTTTCAACTGGCATTTATTACCGTGCATATGCCGGCTTTTTTAAGTGACAGAGGATTTTCTGCCCACACTGCAGTTGTGAGTTTATCGCTGATTGGATTGTTTAATATCTTTGGTTGTCTGCTATCAGGCTCCTGGTCGGGCAAATATTCCAAGAAAAACCTGCTGACTATTATTTATGCGTTGCGGGCGATTGCGATAGCCGCTTTTATGCTGTTTGAAATGAGTGAAATGTCGGTGTACCTGTTCTCTATTGTCACCGGGTTGCTGTGGTTAGCGACTGTGCCGCCGACATCCGGGCTGGTGGCGCAGTTGTTTGGCCTGCCTTACATGGGGCTGTTGTACGGTATCGTATTTTTAAGCCATCAGTTGGGCTCATTCAGCGGTGTCTGGCTGGGCGGCTATTTGTATGACCTTACCGGTTCTTACGACGTGGTGTGGTGGAGTGCCTGTGCGATTGCACTGGTTACTGCGCTGGTGCATTTATTTATTGATGAACGGCCAGTCCCCCGACTGCGGGAGCAACCCTTAGCAGTATGATGAATAGCGGGCAGTTCAGGATTAACTGCCCGACGTAAGCTCTAGTTAATCAACAATAGTGTAGCTGGTGGTGATATCCACATTGCCTTTTAACATCAGCATCACCGAGCAGTACTTTTCGGCCGACAGTGACACTGCGCGGTCGACGTCTTTTTCTTTTAAGTTATCACCGCTCACGATGTAATGGGCATGGATTTTAGTAAATACCCGCGGCGGCTCTTCGGCACGCTGTGCTTCCAACTCGCACTGGCAGTCGTGAATGGTCAGGCGGCGTTTTTTAAGAATATCCACCACATCAATACTGGAGCAGGCGCCAACCGCCAGCAGTACTGTTTCCATGGGAGACAGGGTTTCACCATTGCCATCGAGGGTCTGGCTGAAACCGCTGTCGGTTTTTCCTGAGAAGGTAAGGGCTTGTTGCCAACTGACTGTCGCTTTCATTGTTATTATTCCACCAGGGTGATTTTTTGTTTATCCAGTTTAATTTTCTGCTGTTTATACAAGGCACCTAAAGCGCGCTTGTAAGCCGCTTTACTCACGTTAAAGTGGGCGTAAATTTCTTCCGGCGGGCTTTTATCGGTGAGTGTGGAAAAGCCACCGTGGGCTTCCAGATCGTCGAGGATAGCCTGTTGCAGGGCATCCCGCCCGGTAGCGTTAACCTGTTGCAGGGCAACGTCGATTTTGCCGTCTTCACGCACTTGTTTAATGTACCCGGTGGTTTCGTCGCCTATGCGCAGCTTCTTAAAGGCGTCACTGGCAAATACCAACCCTAGGTGAGTCTGGTTGATGACCACCTTATAACCTAAGTCGGTCTGGCCGCAGACAATCAGTTCGACTTCCTGGCCGGCCTTAAAGTAGATGCCATTTTCGCTTAAAAACGGGTGTAATTTGGTGGTACCCAGCAGACGGCCGGTGGGCTCATCAAAATACAGATAAACCGGGTAAACCATGCCCTGATTAACCGGCATTGCCTGGTTCTGGCGGGGAACCATCAAATCGCGCGGCAATCCCCAGTCGAAAAAAGCGGCAAAATCGGTGACGCCCAGCGCTTTTAACACCTTGACCTCACCGGCCAGAATCTTTGGCGTGGCCAGGCTGGCCGCTAACTGGCCATTTTCACCGGTATACACCATGGCCTGCACTTCGCTGTCGACCGTCAGTGGTTGTTCTACCTCTTCGGTGAGCACAATACTGCGATCATCATCCGCGTGAGACAACTGATAACCGAAGGGAAATTCTCCTACCACTTTAAGCGGGTTAATCTGACCAATTTTTAGCATGGGGACTGACTTTTCAAATAAAACAAGTAACATGATAACCGATATGTCACGAAGAACTAACCGCTTATGATGTTAAATTGCGATTTAGGCGAAAGTTATGGCGCCTGGACGATGCCTGTTGATGAACAAATTATGGTTCATATCGACATGGCCAATATTGCCTGTGGTTTTCACGCCGGCGATCCACTTACCCTGCAAAAAGCCATCGGCCTTGCCATTGAGCATAATGTGGCCATTGGCGCGCATCCTGGTTATCCCGACCTTGCTGGTTTTGGCCGCCGTAGCCTGGCCATGGCCGATGATGAACTGATTGCCTGCCTGCACTACCAGATTGCTGCGCTTGATGGTATGGCCCGGGCACAGGGAGGCGTGGTGGAGTACATAAAACCCCATGGCGCTTTATATAATGATCTGATGCAAAAGCCTGCGCTTCGGCGTACCGTTATGCAGGCAGTTGCCAGCTGTTCGGTTGCGGATATTCCGCTGATGATTCAGGCTCATCCCGACCATCAGCAATTAAACCGGGAAGCCGCAGAGTTTGGCCTGGTGCTATTATTTGAGGCTTTTGCCGATCGAAAATACACCCCCGACGGCTACCTCATGTCGCGCAGGGAGTGTGGTGCTGTGCTCAGCGAAAAGCAGGCGTATGATCAGGCTACCCGGTTAATGGATAACGGAATGATTATTGCCAGCGATAACAGTGAGCTAAGCATGCCGGTAGATACCCTGTGCGTACATGGAGATTCGCCTGGTGCCGTAGCCATGGCTGAGTCGCTGCGGGTAGCGTTAACCAAACGCAAGCTGAGCCATGTCCGGCCGGGAGCTAACGCCTGATATGCAACCATTCGGTACGATACGGGCAGTGCAAACAGCCGGTGAAGATGGAGTTATTTTCTATACCAGCGGCGCTGATCTGGCCGCGCAGAATCAGGCGATCACCGCACTGCATCAAGCGCTGGTGGCCCATCGTCCCCACTGGTTAACTGAGCTGGTACCATCCTACGACAGCCTGATGGTGGTGTTTGATATGAACGAGGTGGATTACCACGGCGTTTATCAGTTTGTTAAACAATTACCAATATCGGATACCCAAAGTAAGTCCGCCTCCACATTACACCGGCTACCTGTGTGGTACGGAGCGCCTGAGGCCAATGATCTTGACCTGGTTTGCGATGCCACAGGACTTTCTGCTGTCCAGGTGATTGAGCGTCATCAGCAGTCTGCTTACACCGTTTACGCGGTAGGGTTTGCGCCGGGCTTTGCCTATCTGGGCGAGTTAGCCGCTGAGCTGGCTATGCCGCGTTTAGCAAACCCGCGCAAAGCGGTACCCAAGGGCGCTGTGGCAATTGCCGACCGCCAGACCGCAGTCTATCCGGATGTTTCGCCCGGCGGCTGGCATTTACTCGGTCTTTGCCCGGTGAATCTGTATAACCCCGGTGCTGACAAGCCCACGTTGATGCAGGCAGGCGACCAGGTCGAGTTTTATGCTATCAGTGAGGATGAGTATCACGCCTGGGCGCAGAAAACCAGGGAGTCGGCCTGATGGCAGTACGATTTACTCGCATCGATTTAACTGCTTATCCTGTGGATGCTGGCCGGCAAGGGCAACTGCATCAGGGGTTTTGTCAGTCAGGCCCGCTGGATAGCTATGCGTTTTCGCTGGCTAATTTACTGTGCGGCCAGTCAAGTGCTCCAACCATCGAGTTTATCGGCGGCCTCGGGGTGGAATTTACCGCCCCGGCCGTGGTGAGCATAACGGGGCCAGCCGCTACGATCACCCTGGATAGTCAGCCATTGCAAGGGTGGCGGTCGATACAGGTCGCTGCTGGTCAGCGCCTTACTGTGGAGCCCGCCCGAACGGGAAGCAAGCACTACCTGGCGATTCAGGGCGGCTTTGAGTTTCCCAGGGTGGTTGGCAGTGCCAGTATGGTAAGGCGTGAACAGCTGGGCGGTTTACATAATGACGGTAAACCTTTAACGGTGAGTGATGAAGTAGCGGTTGCCAGCGCAGCATCAAAGCAAAAACTGCCCGGCGCGTTACCTGAGCAACTGATCCCTGATTATCAACCCTCAGTCCGGGTGGGCTTAGTGCCTGGTTATCAGCATGACTGGCTGACCTCACTGCAATGGCAGCGGTTACTCGCCAGTGAATACACCGTTACACCCCAGGTCGACCGCATGGGCTACCGACTAAGCGGTCCGGCCATTGAGCTGCCCTCTCGGGCTTTATATTCAGAAGCCATTGCCCTGGGCGCGATGCAAATTCCGCCCGATGGTCAGCCCATAGTGATGATGGCTGACCGGCAAACGCTTGGCGGTTATCCCAAAGCAGGGACTATTGCCCGATGTGATCTGAATTATTTCGCACAGTGCATCCCCGGTGATAAGATAACCTTTTATCAACTCGACGCTAACGATGCCAGAGCGAGGTGGCTGCTAAAGCAAGCTGCAATCCAACGCTGGCTATCTTCTGAGGTCTGTGGACCGGGCGTTTTCTCAACGAGATTCTCATGACCATAGCATATTTAAACGGCGAATTTGTGCCGTTGGAACAAGCCCGTATTTCACCGCTGGATCGCGGTTTTCTGTTTGGCGACGGGATTTACGAAGTGATCCCCAGTTATACCGGTAAAATGGTGGGGTTCAGCCAGCATATGACCCGTTTTGCCAAAGGCCTGGCGGCCATTGAGATTGATTATAAAATTGACAGGGATGAGTGGCAGGCACTGGTGCAGCGACTGATCGATGATAACCGTGAAGCATTAGGCGACAATATTGGTGTTTATCTGCATATCAGCCGTGGTGCAGATACGCGCCGCTATCACGCTTATCCGCAAGGGGTCACGCCTACCGTATTTGGTTTTGCCTTTGCCTTATCGGCGCCGGTTAAAGCCGACCGCCATGAGCACCCAGGTGCCAGCGTATCACTGGCAGAAGATTTACGCTGGGAACGTTGCCATATTAAATCGACGGCGCTGCTGGGTAATGTGATGCATTTTCAGCAAAGCGTCAAAGAGGGCAATGCTGAAACACTGCTTTACAACCATCAGGGCGAGATCACTGAGGCGAGCAGCAGTAATGTGTTTATCATTAAGGATGGCAAGGCATTTACACCGCCGCTGGACAATCAACTGCTCCCCGGGATCACCCGAATGCTGGTACTGGAGTGCCTTAAAATAGCAGCCATTGATGTGTCTGAAGAGGTCATTACCGTTGGCGAATTACTGTCTGCGGATGAAGTCTGGATCACCAGCTCCGGTAAAGAGATACTGCCTGTTGTAAAAGTGGGTGATAATCAGATTGGCGACGGCAAGGTGGGTGAGATTTGGCAAAAAGTGTTCTCAATCTATAGCGAACAAAAATTTACTTTGTGAGCGATGAGTTTGCTACAGGAATAAAAAAGGAGTCGTCAGACTCCTTTTTTAGATTAATCGAGATTGTCACAGTTTTCGTCGGTACATTCGCCGTAAAGATACAAACTGTGATGCGTAAGCTTCATGTTGTTGTCTTTAGCGATTTGTTCCTGACGCTGTTCAATCAGGTCGTCTTCAAACTCGATAACCTTGCCACATTTTAAGCAGACCAAGTGGTCATGATGCTCTTTGTGACTGATTTCAAATACCGATTTACCGCCTTCAAAATGATGGCGATTTAAAATGCCGGCATCATCAAACTGATTGAGAACCCGATATACGGTAGCCAGTCCAATCTCTTCACCTTGTTCAATCAAAATCTTGTACACATCTTCTGCACTGATATGTTGATTTTTTGGCTCCTGCAAAATTTGCAGGATTTTTAATCTAGGCAAGGTGACTTTAAGGCCAGCTTTCTTTAATTCTTTATTTTGGTCCATTGGGTGCCTACATCTGGGATGCGAATTTCAGGCTATTATAGGTAACTTGAGCAGATTTAAAAGTCTAATAAGGCATAGAAACTGGTGATTTCTATAAATAAGGTCTATTTTGGGGTTAAACTCATAGGGTGTAGACTATATTTAAAATAATGTGAATGAGATGGTGCGGAATTTAACGTTTGCGCTGCAGGGCGTTCAGGAGCGCCTATAACTCATCGATTTATGACTGAAGGGCGGAAACTTTCAACTTAAGTCTTGTTAAGTTGAGGCCGATTAACAGGTATGTTGTCGCTGTTGTCGCCGACAGTCATTAACCACATCGCTGCTGTGTTTACAGTAGTGTTGCAGACAGGAATTTAAATGCGTTTAACCGTCGTTAATAAGATCATTCTGGGCTTCGCTTCTTTCGGTTGTTTATTACTCATTACCAGCATCCTTTCGTATTGGGGGTTGTCCGCTATTCAGGCATCCGCTGAAGACGTCATTGAAGAAAAGATGCCAGTACAGACTCTGATGAATGAGGTTAATTCTCAAATCCTGACACTGGCAACTGTTACTGCAAACGGATATCACGTTAGTTCCCTGTCTGAGTTGCAAAGCAATAAGTCCCAATTTGATTCTCGCTCTGAAATCTTTGTACGCCGCCTGGATGAGCTGGCAAATTTGCTGGGCAACGATAAACAGGCCACACAGGCTATTGCAGCGAGTCAGGAGTATGTACAACAGAGTCATGACATGTATGAAGCGTTGGAACAACAGCTGATATTCGAAGAACGGATGAAAGAACAGTCGGAAAAAGTGCTGATGATAGCTGATGAGGCCAGTGCTCTGATGCTCGATCTGGGCTACCTCGACAGTAACGATCCGGGTATTGAAACGGTGATTGGTACGGGAAACAACATCGATAATAAACTGCTTACCATGAACACTGCCATTGAAGATTTAGCCAACAGTCGCGACGCCGACGCCACTGCGGTCATCGAAGATGACTTGTTGTATCAGATCAGTAATCTGGAGGTGGATAAGGATTACCTCAACCGGTTGGCTGAAACTGTTGATACCCAGGGGACGGTTGCCAATTTTAATGGTCAGTATGAAGCCTTTATCGTTGCCCTCACGGGGGATGAAGGGCTAGTGTGGATGCAAAAACAAAAACTGGCTTATACCGGTCAAAGAGTCTCCCGTCATGATGCGGCGAATGAAGCGCTGAATTCGGCTCAATCCACTATTGGCTCGCTATACGGGCAAATTAATGCCAGCACCCTGAATGCGCAACAGAAGATCCTCGACACCGTTATGGGCGCATTAGTTAAAACCGGCGCGGTTTTCGTAATCGGGTTAATTGCAGCAGTGGTTTTGGCAGTGGTTACCACTCGTAGTATTGCCCGCCCGCTGGTGAAAATTAATCGCGGTCTGACCCAACTGAGTCAGGGCGATCTCACCCGTAAGCTGGACGATAGCGGCAGCGATGAATTTGCCGCCCTGGCATCCAAAATTAATGCGTTGACCGACAGCCTGCGTAGTCTGGTAGGCAATATCCTTTCGCAGGAACATCGCCTCGAAGAGGTCACGAAATCGAGTATAGCGCTGGGCGAGGAAAGTTTGCAGCAGGTGGGCGAGCAGCGCAAACAGGTACAAACCACAGCTACCAATACCGAGCATGTGCGTGAAACCAGTCATAATAACCTCAGCCAGATCACTACCGCCATGGAAAAACTGAGTCAGGTAGAACAGCAAAGTCAGAGCATTGCTGAACTGGCTGAAATTAATCGTCAGCAGGTACTTGAGCAAGCAAGTCAGGCCGAAGCTTCAGCACAGGTTGTTCATCGCCTTGACGAGAACAGCCGTAATATTGGCAGTATTCTGGATGTTATTAAAACCATTGCCGAGCAAACCAATTTACTGGCATTGAATGCGGCTATCGAAGCGGCCCGAGCGGGCGAGCAGGGAAGGGGGTTCGCGGTGGTGGCTGACGAAGTGAGAACCCTGGCAAACCGTACTCATAATTCCACCGAAGAAATAGAAGCTATGATCGGCAGCTTACAAAAAGATGCCCATCAGGCGGTACAAACCATCAATACGGGCCGTGAACAAGCGCAACAGGGGGCTAAAGCCACCGAACAGGTAACTGAGCAAGTTGCTTCAATTTCAGTGATTATTCAGGAGCTGAGCCGGATTAACCGCGAGATCGTAACCGACACGGAAAGGCAGGATACACTGCTTGCGGACGTTGCTGGCAGTTTACAGCGAATTGTGGAACTCGCTGAACTCAGTGCCCACAGTACTGAGCGGGCGAATGCGTCTACCTCGAAAATTGACGTAGAAATTGCCGACTTGAAAAGGGCAGTGTCCAAGTTTAGACTTTAGTTTAAGTTAAACGAAAATTTTCAAGGAAGAACAATGAAATATGCCTTTTTAACGGTGTTTGCCGCCGGTTTGTTGGTGGCTTGCGGTGCGACTGAGCCCGTTACGACTCCCGCCAAAAATGAATATACTCAATTGCCACTAACCGCTAATGCGCTGACAATGCCACAGTGGCAGGCGCTCGAGCGTTTTCCTGCCCGCTATCCGGAGCAAGAAGTCATGGCGGCAAATACCGGCTGCGCCACTGTTGAGTACGTGATAAAGCCGGATAACACTGTAACCAGCATACGTGTAGTGGAATCGAGCAGCCGGTACTTTGCAAAAGAAGCAGAGCAGGTGGTTACTAAGTGGAAGTGGTCGGCACTGCCGACTGGCATTTTAGACAAACCGGTGAAAACCCAAACCCGCTTTGAGTTTTGTCTTGAAGATGGCTCAGGGCAATGTCGACTGGAAAAGCTGGCCAGTAAAACCGGGTGTTCCGGCAGTGATATTATTGCTTCGGTAGGAATGAGGGTAAGCCGGGGGTAAATCTTATAAGCCGACCGTTTACAGGCACAAAAAAACGCAGGGCTAAACCTGCGTTTTTTGATCTTAAGCCGGACTTAAGCCAGTTCGGCCAGACAAAGCTCTTCGTTTAACTGCTGACACCAGGCGCGAACACGTTCGTCGGTGAGTTCTGGCTGACGGTCTTCGTCGATACCCAGACCAACAAAGTGGGTGTCATCGGCCATGCCTTTAGACGCCTCAAAATCGTAACCGTCGGTAGACCACTGGCCAACCAGAATAGCACCGCGGGCTTCAACGATGTCGCGCACCATGCCCATGGCATCCAGAAAATACTCGGCGTAGTCTTCCTGATCACCACAACCGAAAATTGCCACCAGTTTGTCGGTAAAATCGATCTGTTCCAGTTCCGGGAAGAAGTCGTCCCAGTCACACTGAGCTTCACCGTAATACCAGGTAGGAATACCGAAAACTAACAAATCGAACTCTGCAATTTGCTCTTTAGAACTCTTTGCTATGTCGTGTACATCAATCAGGTTTTTACCCAATTCTTTTTGAATTAACTTGGCAACATGTTCTGTATTGCCAGTGTCGCTACCAAAAAACAGGCCAACACTTGCCATATTTAACCTCTATCTACTAACTCTGAAAATGGTTATCCGGATACGCCGCTGCTCTGCCAGAACAGCTGGATAATCCCTTTTGCAATAAATCCCATGGCTCCCAAACCCAGAACGCCATAGGCGACAACCCGGCCAATCATGGGAACATCGTTCTTTTTCAATACATCATGGACGGCAAAAATCATCAGAACAAACAATATCACAAGCCCTAAGTCGAGCATGATTGATTCTATTTGTTCATAATACTTCGCAAGCATAAAAAACCTTTACTGTATTTTTCGCGCGCAAATAATATCACAGTAATGCTGCTATCGCAGGCATTGTTACTGACTTTTGAGTTAGAACACATGAATGATCGTGGTTCGGATTATTCACTAATTCGTCTAAAACACCGTGCAATCAGATTGGCGTGGAGTATACCATAATCATTCAGCCTAAATGCAAATGTTTATCATTTACAAAAAAGAGTCAGTCTAACAAGGCGCGTTCAACCAACCCATTAACCACCTGCGGTTTTTCCGCATGTAACCAGTGACCAACACCTTCTACAATTTTGGCTTTAGCGTTAGGAAAATACTGCCCGATAATGCCCTGGTGTTGGCGGGTAATGTAATCTGACTCACCACCTTTGATAAATGTCACACGGCCTTCAAAGCGACTGTTTTGAGGCGCTGAAAAGCCGCCTACGTTCGCGTAGTCTTTTTCCAGGCCCGCCACGTTAAACCGCCATCGCCACTGGCCATCATCATCCTGATAGAGGCTCTTCAACAAAAATTGTCTGACTCCGGCTATTTTAATCTCAGATTGCATCATACTCTCTGCGTCTTTACGTCCGCTTAGGGTAGTGAGATCAACCTTATTGAGCCCGGCGAATACCGATTGGTGGTGAGGCGGGTAAGTTACCGGTGCAATATCCATGGGGATGAGTTTATCCACCCGGTTTGGATGGTTGAGTGCGGTGAGCATAGCGACTTTGCCGCCTAACGAATGGCCCACAACATGGCACCTGTCGATGTGCTGTTCATCCAACACCTTGATCAGCGCGCTAACGCAATCCTCCAGGGTAAAGGTGTCTACCCAGGGCGATTCACCGTGGTTCGGTAAGTCGATAGCGATAACGTTAAAGGCGTCTGTGAGGTGACGTCTCAGAGCAGCTAAATTGTCTAAATTACCAAACAAACCATGTATCAAAACAACCCAGGGGGCATTTTGCTTTTTGCAGTAATACTGCTCGAAATTAATTGATCTGGACATGAAAATAAGAAGCGGGGAAAGTCCCCGCTAAAAAAGATTAAATTGCGAAATCTTCTAAAGACTGACCTTTTGCAAGGGCGTCTTTAAATACTACCGGCATTCTGCCTACGCCGGTCCATGCAACGGTTTCACCGTCTACCGTAATTTTATATTTAACCGGACGTTTTTTGCCGGATTTACGTTTTGGCTTAGCTTCTGCTACTTCCTGTAAATCGGTAAAATCAATACCGGCTTCCGCCATTTGTTTTTTTATTTCTTCAAGCTTGGCCAGTTTTTCCTGCTGGGCTTTAATTAATTCAGCTTCCTGCTCTTTTCTTTTTTCGATAATGTTATTCAGCTTGTCCTGAACACTGTTTAACTCTTCTACCGATAAATCCTTCACGGCACCCTGTAAACGTCGTCCATGAGTTAGAATTTCTAAAAACTCACTCATTAATTATCTGCCTTTGTTTAAAAATCGTGACAATTCTAAATTAAACTCATGGATTTTCAAAATTAAATTTAATCGCGTTATTGTATTACATATTCGGGTAATTAGGACCGCTGGTACCTTCCGGTACTACCCAACGAATATTTTGCGCCGGATCCTTAATGTCACAGGTTTTACAATGCACACAATTGGCCGCATTAATTTGAAACTGCGGTTGCTTGTCTTCACCCTCTACAATTTCGTACACCCCCGCAGGACAATAACGTTGCGCCGGTTCTGCGTAGCTCGGCAAATTCACTCTAATCGGAATTTCAGGGTCTTTTAACTGCAAATGACAGGGTTGGTCTTCATCATGACTGGTATTGGCTAAATACACCGAAGATAGTTTATCAAAACTGAGTTTGTTATCTGGCTTTGCATAGTTTATGGGTTGGCACTGGGCGGCAGATTTTAGTTTTTTATAGTCGGCATCAGTATCTTTAAGCGTGACAAAAAGGTTGCCGTTAAAAATATTTTGTTCCAGCGTATTAAAAGCGCCACCCAGTAAATTGCCAAATTTATGTAGGGCAGGGCCAAAATTTCGCGCTTTAAAAAGTTCTTTTCGTAAATCACTTTGCTGATAGACTTGGTTAAATTCTAAACAGAATTGAGTGGCGTCTGTTTGCTTAATTTGATTAAAAATAACATCAGCTGCCATTTTTCCTGATTTAATTGCCGTATGGATGCCTTTAATTTTAGAAAAATTTAATGTGCCAGCATTACAACCTACCAGACAACCACCGGGAAAAGCCATTTGTGGCAGCGAATTAAATCCGCCTTTGGTAATCGCTCGTGCGCCATAAGCTACTCGCTCACCACCGTTTAAATATTGAGCAAAAAGCGGGTGATGTTTCATGCGTTGAAATTCATCAAACGGACTTAAATAGGGATTGTCGTAATTTAAATCGACAATTAAACCAACATAAATTTGATTATTTTCGGCATGATATAAATAACTGCCACCGGAGGCTTCCGTTAATGGCCAGCCGGCAGTGTGGACGACCAGGCCCGGCTGATGTATCGCAGGATCGACCTGCCAGATTTCTTTAAACCCAATGGCATAATGTTGCGCCGTGGCGTTTTTATCCAACGTAAACTTTTCAATCAGAGTTTTACCCAGGTGCCCACGACACCCTTCGGCAAATACCGTATATTTTGCTTTAAGGAGCATGCCTGGCATATAGCTGTCTTTTTCTGAGCCATCAGCCGCTACGCCCATATCGCCGGTGATAATGCCGCCCACGCTGCCATCATCGTTATAGTGGATATCGGCGGCTGCAAAACCCGGGAAAATTTCAATGCCCATACTTTCGGCTTGCTCGGCCAGCCAGCGACACAGGTTGCCCAGTGAAACAATATAATTACCTTTATTATGCATGGTTTTAGGGGTAATCAGGTCCGGTAGTTTAATACTGGTAGTCTCGCTGCGTAACAGATAAGTGGCATCTTCGGTTACGGGTTGATTCAGGGGGGTGCCTTTCTCTTGCCAGTCGGGGATGAGTTCGGTGAGAGCCGCACTTTCCATTACCCCGCCGGATAAAATGTGCGCGCCGACCTCAGACCCTTTCTCCACTACGCAGACTGACAGGTCGGTGCCGCTCTGCTCAGCTTGCTGGGCAAGTCGGATAGCAGTGGCGAGACCAGATGGACCTGCGCCAACAATCACAACGTCAAATTCCATTGATTCTCTTTCCACAGCGTTTCTCCTCATTGTCTGATTTGATTTATTGTTCGCATTTGTAACCTTAGCTGGCAACCACATTTGCCACTTTTATGGCTTTTATTGCGTTGCGTCAATCTAAATCAGGTTGACGTTTACGTCAACTGGAGGTAAATTTTATGCAAAAGATGTTGTAAAAGTGTTGTTGCGTGAAAATGGCTGTCATTAAAGCGCCATAATTATTGGAGCATGATCTAAGCAGACTAAACCGTAAAGGATGAAAGAGGCTTATATGAAAATACTGGTGCCGGTAAAACGGGTAATCGAT
>CATMRP010000125.1 GCA_950073835.1 uncultured Alteromonadaceae bacterium | reverse complement strand
CTCCGTAAGTAAAATCTACGGGGACTATTTTACGGAGTGGTTCTGTCTGGGGAAGACGGTCTAAATTGATCGCTTACGTAATAAAGTCTGATAACAGACCACGTTGATTTGTTGTCTGTTGTGCATCCAACGAATCGATTTACAGTATCATACTCATATGCACGATGACTGATAGGCGTCGATATATCAAGCTTCATGGTAGCGAAAAATACGCAGAGCAGTTCTATCCATTAATGGAGTCGATGGTCCATGACACTTATTCTGAATTAAAACAAACTTGGAATTGGGCAGTGAAGTACCTTTCAAGATATGCCAAACGGGTACACCCTGACAGAGACAGGAAAACCGGGCGATTGAAGTATGGATTGGTCTCTGTTAATCCTTGTTGTCCAACTTATGAACAGACACTAGCAATCTCGATGATTCTACAGAGTTTAAGCGTCCTACCGGAAAAACTGCTTTAATTCTTGGATAAAACTTAATAATTTTTCCTCGGTTCATTTGGTCAACTAAATATCATAATATGTTATTGATTCGCAGTCCTCAGACAAAACCTAGATTGTAAAAGTTATCCTCAAAGCACTGGCTCTTTTCATTCCACTTAAAACCGAGAAGTTCATCTGAGTCTAAAATTAAGGCTATCTCAAGATTAATATGGTTAAATAATTCATCAAAATCATTACTTATTTTTTCTTGATCAGGGGATGGTATCTTGCTTATTGGAAATTCTTTCTTAATTTCTTCTGAATATTTTTGATACATATCTTTATGGTATACTCCAGTACCACAAGCTAAAAATGGATAGTAAACGGTTCCTGTTGACAAGGTTAAGAGATTTGCATGTATGTCGTTATCTTTCCTAATTGTACGGTCTAATCGATAAGAATAGTTTCTACCATTTCCGGAGTTTTGTTCTGGGGAGACTGTATGCTTCCAGTTATATTGAGGAAGGTCTGGATTTTCATTGAATCCCACTCTTAGAGTATGATTTTGGCCAAACATAATAGGAGTTTCTTCATCAAGGGTTACTAAAATAACGACTTCCTTAATGCTAGGGTTTGAATTAGAAGAACACAATACACCGAGATCTTGAAAATCCAATGATCTTTGAATGAACTTATACCCCGAATATTTAAAATCGATGTAATCGTCTTGATGAACCACGTAAAAAGGCCTCCTTCCATGCATATGGAATTTAATATCGTGCCTTTCTGAATGAACCTTTTTTAGCAAATACTTTGCAACTTGCCAGTTCGCAGTTTTTATAAAATTTAAAACATTCGGCTGATATTTATTTGATTCCATCGAAGCTATCCATTATTAGAAACAGTGCACATAATGTACAGTATGCTCCTGTGGCTAATAAATATCCAATCTCAATAGTAAAGGTTTGAGGACTCGCGAAATAGAAGCCTTTTTCGTCCCTCAATTATTTGGCCGTAAACGCCTGTTAATTAACAAAAAGTCAGAATTGTGAGAATCAAGAATCATCCGCTTTTTGTCTTTTGATGCCAGTCACGGCTCGTATGGGTTGCCTTTGTACGTAAAGCGGACATTTCATATGCTTTCCTTTGAAATTATACGATGTAGTTTTTTAGAGGAAACGAGTGCTACTATGAATTCTCAATAATAAGGTGTTATGTTTCATGCGCATCATCGAAATATGGAGGTTACCAACTAGATGGCGTCTTTCAATCTTAATTACCCTCACCAAGACGAAGGTCAAAAAACCTTAAGCATCGAGTCAGGTCAAATATTGTTCATGGTTGGTCCTAATGGAACAGGTAAATCAACTCTAATGCATATATTTACAAATCAGAATAGAGGAAATGTCAGAAGAATTACTGCGCACCGACAAGTTTGGTTTAACTCGGATTCTGTTGATATTACACCTGCCTCAAGGATACAAACAGAACGGCAAATCACAAGTGTCGATAGTCAAGAACAGTCGAGATGGAAGGATGAATTTGCTCATCAACGTTCACAGGCTACAATATTTGATTTAATAGATGCTGAAAATATAGAAGCTAGAAAAATTGCAGATGCAGCAAGAGGCGGAGATATGGAAGCTGTAGCTTCTCTAGCATTGAACCAAGCTCCAGTAGCCATGATGAATGATATTTTAAAAATATCAAACTTACATTTTCAAATATCAATTGATGCAGCAAGTAAATTGATAGCTATTAGAGATGGTTATGCTCCATACAGTATTGCAGAACTTTCAGATGGAGAAAGAAACGCTCTACTTATAATATCAAGTGTATTAACAGCGAAAGAAAACACTCTTATATTACTTGATGAACCAGAAAGACATTTACATCGTTCAATTGTTTCTCCATTAATTAGTACTTTGCTTTCATATAGAAGGGATTGTGCATTTGTAATTTCTACTCATGACGTATCATTGCCGCACGATCAAGAACATAGTTCAGCTTTACTGCTCAGAAAATACAACCATCAGCCTAAATCATGGATTGTTGACTATATCGCCAGCGTAGAAGGATTAGACGAAGAAGTCGCATTGGCAGTTTTGGGGTCTAGAAGAACTTTGCTTTTTGTAGAAGGAAATGTTTCAAGCTTAGATATTCAGCTATATCAAATACTTTATCCATCTGTAACTATTAAGCCTTTAGGAAGCTGTGTTGATGTTGAGCGAGTTGTAAAAGGGATTAGAGGATCACAAGAAAATCACTGGATTACAGCTTATGGAATTATTGATCGAGATAATAGATCTGATGAAGAATGTCGCCAATTGTCCCAAGCAGGCATTCTAGCTATCGATCAGTACTCTATAGAATCACTGTATTACAATCCTTTAGTAATCAAAGCTATTTTAAATAGAGTTGCGACTGTAAATTATATCGATACAGATCAAGTATATGATGAAATTGTAAGTATGGTGATAAATTCGATTACTCCTCACAAAACGCGAATGGCTGCTCGATTGGTACAGAGGAAGGTTAAAGATAGCCTATCTCGTCAGGCTCCTGATTACCGAGCGATTATGGTAGGTAATGTAAGTATTGAATTTTCTACTCAGACTATTTTCCAACAAGAATTGAAATTAATCGATTCTTTGCTAGAGACAGCAGATATTGAAGGATTGATTTCGAGATATCCAATCAGAGAAACACCAGCGCTAGCCGCAGTATGGCAAGGAGCACTATTCGCTTCTAAAGATAAATATGAACAAGCAGTAAGAAAGATGGTAATAGAATCCGGCGAGTCCTTAGAGCTTCTGAGAAATTTACTTGCTCCTGTTACCGAAAGGGTAATTGAAACATAACAATCGTATTAAGGGTGGACGCAATAAAGCTTGGCTGCGTCACTTATGCGGGGGTTGAACGTCTGCTGTTTGTCTCAAGTCGTCTTACGATGAGACTTAGGTAAACTTCCGCTCTCGCTCAAAGCCGTCTTGAGCAGTATGAACTTTATTACTCTCCAACAACAGTCCGGGCGCTCTTAGAACAGCCCACCCGGACCACGGTATGACAGCCTGTTGGTTACAGGTATTCAGCGAGGAATTTATCCATTTCTTTGAAGAGCTTAATCCTGTTTGACTGGATCTCCAGGTGATGGTTACCCAGAGGCAGCTCAACATAGCGGTATTCCTTATCCTCATCGTCAAGCTCATCGGCCATCAGGCGACTCTGCTCCACGTGGACCACCCGGTCTTCTTCGCCGTGGATCAGCAATACAGGCGTCTTGATGTTTTCCACATAGTTAATCGGTGAGCGTCTGTCACGATCATCACCGTCTTCACCGATTTGCTTTTTCACTAACTTCGAACCCAAAAAGCCTCGGGCGCGCCGAACAAGGCGATCCAGGTCACTCACACCAGCGAAACTCACTGCACACTTATACACCTCGGGGCTCTTTACGGTTGCCGCTAACGCGGCAAACCCACCGTAGCTGGCGCCGACAATACAAATTTTGTTTTTATCGGCATAACCCTGATCAATCATCCATTGGGTACCGTCCACCACATCATCCTGCATGGCCATGCCCCAGTTTTGCATTTGTGACTCGCTGAACGAATAACCATAGCCGGAAGAGCCACGGAAATTAGGCCGCAGCACCGCATAACCCCGACTGGTAAAGTAAGCCGTCCAGTAATCAAAACCGCTGTATTCACGAACACCCGGCCCGCCGTGAGGAAATATTACCGTTGGGTATGGCGCTTCGCCGATTTTTGGTAACGTAAGGTAACCTTCAATGTCGGTTTTATCGCGAGCCGTGAACGTAATCCGCTTGTGCTCGCTCAGCGCTTCGGTATTGATATCCGGGTATTGAGCAAACAAAAGGTCGATCGACACCTCTTTGCGATTACCAATATAGTATCGGCCGGGTTGCGTATCGCTCTCAGAATAAAGCAGGTAAATTTCTTCGTTCTGGCTAAACGCCCTTAACGAGTTATGGCTATCCTTAAATAACTTATCGAGCCCTTTCTGCAGCGGCGCATAACGATCGTTCCAGTAGAAACGGCCGCCTGGCGCCTGTGGATGATAAACACCAATGGCATCATTCGTTGCAGGGGAGTAGATAAGGCCGCCATCCACATCATAGTTATTATCGGAGAATATCAGCGTTTCTTCGCGTGTGGTTAAATCGAGTTTATACAGCGCTTTATATTCACCTAAGTATTTTTTGATATACAGAATATTCGGATCGGCGGCAAAGCCCGAAATGTAAACCGGTTTATCGTTGGATACATTGTAGGCATACAGCTCTTCGTAGTTGTCGTCTGCATCGCGCAGGAAAATCTCGCGGTCGCCGGTCTCATAATTCAGAGAAATACCAATTCGCACATTGCCCTGCCGGTCGGTTACCCAGTCACGAATACGTTTTTTGCCTTTAATGAGTCGGGTGATTTTACGGTTCTTAATATTTACTTTGAAAACCGATTTCTCAAACGGCCGGGAGATGTCGATAGCCATCAGGATATGCTCGGGGTCGTCCGGCAGGTAATCGATAACATCATCCTGGAATTGTGGTACATAACCCACATCGTTTTGATAACGCTGGATATGCCGCCAGTCGATAACCATTTCAGGGTCGCCGCCCTGCTCATTGTATTTCATCAGATACAAACGGGTGCGGAAAAACTTCTGGCCAGAACGGCTCACTTCGTACCGTGCACTAACTAACAGATCTTCATTATTTGCCCAGCGATACCAGTTAATTTTCACTTTCTTGTTATCGGCTTTAAGCAGATAGAAAGCATCTCCGGTTGAGAGGTCCAGCGTCATCAATACCGCCAGATCGCCCTCGGAGGAATTTCGCTCCATCGCAAAGCGTTGGCCGTCCGGTGACATCGATACGCCATAAAACTGCGGCAAGCGACTAAATACCTCGACAGGCTGTGGTTCTGCAGCCAGGGTAGCAGGCGATAGCATACTCCAACTGAACAAGAGTATTGTCAGTGTTTTTATCAGGCAAGACATACAACGATCCTTGTTTTTTTATCATATAATTTCGGGGTTAATATAAACGATAGATCACGCTGGTCGCAACAAAATGCCGTTCAGACAAAAGTGCTGTAGTGATCCCCGCTAAACAGGTACACTTTTTGGCGTAGATTCTGCTTTATGAATTGACCCATTTGTTTGTTTGCAGTGCAAGGAGCACACAGCCCGTTAATGTCTGTAGGTACTTTTTTTTCTTTTCGTCGCGCGTTGCTGGCGCTGACCTACCTGTTGCTCATCACCTGCCAGCCTTCATGGGCACTGGACTTCGAGCTAAAAGGAGTGGAACGAAGCGAGCTTGAAAACAACATTGAGTTGCATCTGGCGCAGGTTAAGCTGGCCAACAACACACTTGACGAACCCACCGAAGAACGCATCATCCGCTCTGTAAAAACTGCCCTGCAGCCTTTCGGTTTTTACAACGCTGAAGTCGCTCTTTATTTTGAACAAGAAGAGCTCGTTATCGACGTTAGCCTGGGCGAACCACTAAAAGTGAGTAACGTTACCCGTGAAATTATCGGTGATGGACGCTCAGATGATGCTTTTCGGCAACGGTATAACGCCTTTCCCCTCAAACAGGGCGACGTGTTACATCAGCCAACTTACGAAAAGTTTAAGTCAGACATGTTTAACTATGCGCTGTCTCACGGCTATTTTGATTTCTACTGGCAGGCCTCCCGGCTTGACCTGGTGCGGGAAGAAAACGAAGCCAATATCCTGCTTATTGCACAAAGTGGCCGCCAGTACGAATTTGGTGATGTGGAACTGGTGGGCGACGATCGGGCGGCAGCCATTATTGGCCGGCTACGGAATTTTACTGCCGGCGAGAAGTACAGCTCCGCCAAACTGACTGAATTTAACCGCCGCCTGAATGAAACCGGCTATTTTGCCCGCGCGATTGCCCGCCCTATTGTAAGCCGGGCCGAGGGGGCGCGAGTACCTATTGAAATTACCCTCACTCACTTACCACTGGATATTTTTAATGTGGGGGGCGGTGCCAACTCCGACAAAGGCCCCCGGGTGCGGGCCCGTTGGGAGCGGCCATGGGTAAATACCCGCGGACACTCGGTTACCGGCCAGGTGTTTTTCTCCAAGCTAGAACAGGCGGCGAGCCTTGACTACCGCATTCCGCTGGAAGACGTTAATAACGACTACGCCAGTATTCAAACCAGCTATGAATTTGAAGACAACTCCGTGAGTGATACGAAAAGTGAAACCCTGACTATCTCGGGCCATCGCTTCTGGAAAGAGGCGAATTCGCCCTGGCAGCGCAGCGTGTCGTTAACCTTTGAACGGGAGATGTTTACTCAGGGGATAAGCGATCCGCAAACCATTAATCTGCTGATGCCCGGTTATTCCGTGGGTTACACCAAATCCGATCAGGAACTGACCATCAGCCAGGGGCAGCAATACATTGTGGCAGTGCAGGGCGGGCACGAAAGCGCCGGCAGTGATATCTCCCTGTTTAAAATTACAGCCAACGCCAAAGTGATTACCACCATCAATGATACCCATCGGATTTATCTGCGCGCCGACGCCGGTGCCATTCGTACCGATGACTTTGACCGGGTGCCTTCTTCGCTGCGTTTCTTTACCGGTGGCGATCAGAGCATTCGGGGTTTCCGCTATCAGGAAATCTCGCCGCAGGTTCTCGATGACGAGGGCAATTCGGTGCTTACCGGGGGCCGCTATCTGGCAACGGCCAGTGTTGAGTATGCTTACCCGGTAGCCGATAACTGGCGTGCGGCCGTGTTTGCCGATGTGGGTACCGCCACCAATGACTTCTCTGATGGCTTATCGCGCGGCCTGGGTATCGGCGCTCATTGGTTAACGCTGATTGGCCCGGTGCGGTTTTACATTGCCCAGGGCAAGAATGACTTCGAAACACAATGGCGCTTCCACTTTTCGTTGGGGCCTGAGCTATGAGTATTAATCGCCTGGCAAAAGGCTTCTTAATACTGCTGCTCACTCTGCTGCTTATTGTAGCGGTTGTGCTGTCGCCGCTGGGCGCTCCGCTGATTAATTACGCCGCCAATAAATATGTACCTGGCCTGGCGGTTGATTCGGTATCGGGAAGCCCGTTAAGTGAGCTGACACTGGAAAAAGTCAGCTGGCAAAACGAACAGTGGCAGGTGAACGTAGGCAAAGTCACCCTGGCTCACGAGTGGACGTGTCTGTTAAACAGTAAAGCCTGCATTACCTCACTGCAGGTAAGTTCACCCCACATAAAACAACTGGCCGGGGCAGAAAGCCCCGACGAGGAGCCGTCTGAACCGAGCGACGAAATCACCCTGCCGCTGGCTATAGCGCTGGATGAGCTGAAAATCAGTGACGCGCGCTTTGAAAGCCCGGCCATTACCGTGCAAGCCGATCAGTTAACCAGCAGCGCCCAGTGGATAGACTCGCTGCAAATCAATCAACTGACACTCAACGGCCTCACCCTGATGTTGCCAGAGAGCGAACCCCAGCCGCCGTCGCCAGTAGCAATCAGTTATCAGGCGCCAGCCTTGCCCGACGTGCACATTCCGCTAACCTTACAGGCCAATGACGTGCAGATTTCAAACATCCGGGTAGTACAGGGTGAACAGGAAGTCGCAGCTCTGGATGTCGCCCTGCAACAAACCCAAATACAGGATAGCCGGATAGCTTTACAAGCACTCAGTGTTTCGATGGAGCAGGTTAATGCGAGTCTCGACGGTGAAGTGACCTTAAGTGGTCAGTACCCTCTCAATTTAACCCTCATTGCAGACCTCCCTGTTGAGCAGTCTACCCAGCATGCAGAGCTAACAGCCGAAGGCGATCTAAGCGATCTCGCGCTGGATATCAGCACCAGCGGACTGGCCAGTGCAGAAGTCAGCGGTAAAGCTAACCTGCTTAGTGACAGCCTGCCGGTGTCACTGCAAAGTCATTGGCCTGCCCAGACGCTTAACCCGCTGGCGGATATTGAACTCGATAGCGGTATCCTGTCGGTGCAGGGGCAAATGGGGGCATACGCCATCCAACTGGACGGCGGTGCCACCGTCCCCGACGTTTCACCCATTAAAGTTAGTCTGGTTGCGCTGTTAAGCGAGCGCTCGCTGGCCGTTTCTGCCTTTAACAGCGAGTTGCTTGAAGGCGAAGTGTCCAACAGTGGCGTATTGTATTTTAGCGACTCACTGAGTTGGGAAGGCATATCGCGCTTAACCCGGGTTGATTTACAAGGTTTCTCTGAGTTTGCCCCGACCAATGTAAGCGGTGTGGTAAAAGCGCAGGTGAGTATGAGCGACAAAGGCCCTAATGTGTTGGTATCGGATATTCGCATACGCGGTGAACACCTGCAGGAAATGTTTACCCTTACCGGTGATGCGGTGTATTCGGCAAACAGTGACATTATGGTGGCCAACCTTAACGGCGCATTGGCCGAAAACCATTTTTCAGCCGTCGGCCAGGTGTTTAATCAGCAATATCTGGATGCCCTTATCGCCATCGATTTGCAGCGGCTGGCGGCATTGTACCCCGAAGTGTCCGGGCAACTGGCAGGCTCAGTGGCTGTAAAGGGGCCCTGGGACGCGCCGGTAATCGATTCAAAGCTGGTGCTAACCGATATACTTGCCAGCGCCCGTTTGAATCAGGCGGCCGCCAACCAAGGTCCGCTAAATGGCGAAATCACCGTTACCGGTTCACTGGCTGAGCATGCGCTAAAAGCAAATCTGCAACTGCCTGAACACACTACCACCTTGAATCTGAACGGTGAGTGGCAAAACCAGCAATGGCAGGGGCAGTTATCGGATACACAATTGGCAGTGCTGAATACAGTCTGGGAATTACAATCGGATGTAACCTTACGTTATGCAGTCAGTCCACAGCATTTGACCGTGAGTCAGCATTGCTGGGAAGCCAGAGAAAAAGGCAACCTGTGTATTAATGCGGTGGATTATACTCCGGCAGAGATCAACTGGGATGTAAAGGCCAGTGCGCTGCCCATCGGGCTGTGGATTGATGAGCTGATGCCTGAATTACTGGTAGAGCGCAACAATGCAACGCTTAACATCACCACCCAGGGCAACTTCGACCCTGCCAGTGAAAAAGTTGCCGGCCAGTTGCAGGTCTCCGTAAGCCCGGACAAATGGCAGCTGGCAGGCAATGAGCCGGTCACCATTGACCTCGATGAGGTGAGTTTTAACGGCCAGTTCGACGCGCAGCAGGTGGCCCTGACCGGCAACATTATCAGCCCGCAAATTGGTACTATTACTTCCCAGGCCACGGTGTTTCCGTTTACCGATCAGCCTTCCATCGAAGCAAAAATTAACCTTGCCGACTGGCAGCTAGCGCCTTTTAAACCACTGATTGCACGCATGAATGAACTGAGCGGCAATATTAATGGTGAGATCAAGCTGGACGGGCCGTTAAGCCTGCCACAGGTAACTGGTCAGTTAACCCTGAAACAGGGCGAGATAAACAGTGAAGACCTGCCGGTTGCAGTGAGTCAGTGGCAGCAAACCATTAACCTCAACGGCGCCAGTGCCGATTTTGAAGGGGAATTTCTGCTCGGTGAAGGCCCGGGCACTTTGAACGGTTCGGTCGACTGGCAGGACGATCTGCTGGTCGATCTGGCAGTGAAAGGCGATGCCTTTACCGTAAACTACGATGATAGCCGGGTAAAAGTTTCGCCGGACCTGTCGATTAACCTTAGTCCACAAAGCGTGGATATTTCCGGTGACATTGATATTCCCTATGCCCGGGTAAAAATTAGTAAGCTGCCTCCCAGTGCAGTGTCACCATCACGGGATGTACACCTGCGGGGTGAGCCTCCCAGTGAGGCCCTGGTAGACAATATCAACGCCAATATTATGGTGACCATTGATGAAAATAAACGTGAGGAAGTCCGCCTTGATGCCTTTGGTTTAAAGGCCACATTAAGCGGTGGTGTAAACGTACAAACCCAGCCGGCACTTACCGGCTATGGTGATTTACAGATTATCAATGGCCGCTACGCAGCCTATGGCCAGAACCTGATTATCCGCACCGGAGAGGTACAGTTTAACGGCCCGTTAGATCAGCCTATTTTGCTGGTGGAAGCTATTCGCGATCCGGATCTTACCGAAGATGATGTGATTGCCGGCGTCCGGGTTGAAGGCCCGGCCAACCAGCCCAGTGTGTCATTATTCTCCGAACCCGGTATGGATCAGGCCAGAAACCTGGCCTACCTGTTAAACGGTAGCGGCGGACTTGGCGGTGGCCAGATGGACGAAAATTCCTACGCAGCCATGCTGATTGGATTTGGTTTATCCAGCTCCGAATCACTCACCAGTAATGTGGGTAACGCCCTGGGCATTGAGGATTTATCGCTCAGTACCACCGGTCAGGGCAGTGATACCAAGGTGGCGATTTCAGGTAAAATCGCTTCAAACCTAACGGTACGCTATGGCGTAGGCATGTTTTCTGACGAAGACAGCGGTGGTCAGGAAGTCGCTTTACGTTATCAAATTCTGTCTAACCTGTACCTGGAAATTGTGCGCAGCCTGTATACCACGGTGGATCTTTACTACCAGTTCACACTGGGGGATAACAAGCCCGCCAATGCCAATGAAGATGACAGCAAAGAAGAGTAATATGCATTAAACCGACTTTTGGGAACGCGACGGCTGTGGTCCTGATGACTATGGGAGCAAATCGTTTTGCTCCTGACTAACCAGTTGCGTATATTCCCGCTTAAATTTCTGTTCCCGCTTATATGCCCAGTAGCCAAACCCGGCCATCAGTACGCTAATAATGATAAAGGTGGCCACCCCACCTTTGTCCACAAAGGACTGCCAGCTAAGATCGCCAACTACAGCTGCAATTCCCCAGATAACCAATAGGATTAACTCACTGCTCCAGGCAGAATGCATTGTTATCCGCGCAATTCTCTGATTACTGAGATACTGCTTTTTTAGTGTCTCGCGGTAATGGCTGGTATCTTCAAATGACGCCAGCACCGCATGCCGACGCAACCAGATAACAAAACCGGTAAATACGCCGCCACACACCATAACCCCACATAAAACCAGAGCCAGATACAAAGGCAGTTTTTCCCAGCTGTAAATGAGCATCCCCAGGCCAATTAGAAAGCCTGTGAAATCAGAAACAATGTACCAGCGCTGCAGGCGTTGCTGATGCTTAAGACGCCGGGTAACATCGCTCAGATCAATTTCGCTCACCGGCTGCTGTTGCCAGAGTGCGGTTAAATCCTGCTCTGGTTTTTCATTCTTCATGGTTCATCCTCTGCTGCAGCGTGGTTTTCGCCCGCTGCAGTAATACACCAACGTGATTCTTGGTTAAGCCACACACTTCGGCAATTTCCTGATAACTAAGACCTTCCAGAGTGAGTGTCATGACCTGACGCATAGTAACCGGCAGGGTACGAATCGCTTCCAGCAAGGAGGTCACCTGCCGGCTGCGGGCAGCCACATATTCAGGCTCTTCATCAATCGCCCCTGCCGTACCAACGATATCGTCGTCATCCGGCTGACTCACATCGCGATTCTTCACCTCTTTACTAACGTGAGTCACCGCCCGGTTATGGGCAATTTTCAGGATGTAAGTTTTCAGACTGGCATCGCCGTTAAAGCGCTCTAACCCTTGCCATACCGCCAGGGCGATTTCCTGCAACAGCTCCTGACGCACGGATTCATTGGCCTCGTAGCTCGACGCTACGCGACTCAGCAGGGCCTGATGTTCAGCGAGTATTTGCTTAAAGTCCTGGTGCACAAAAATCCTGGTATGAAAGGTAAATAACTATGCTTACTGCCTTTAGTCTGCCTGCGATAAAAAAAATAACACGGTTGTGTAATTTTTTTTTAAGGCTGATGACTATACCGGTAACAACACCATTTAGTTAGTACCTACAGAGGAAATCACCATGACACATACAGAGATTATTTTGCTGGTAACCGCCATGCTTGGCCTGGGTTTATTTTGTCACTACCTGGATGCCAAATATCAATGGCAGCTAAGCGCCTGGTTTTACGGCAAGCCGGTTAATCCGTTTAAGCAAGCGCAGCAGGCGAACTCGCAAACTCCAGCCCAAAAAGACGCTGAAATTGCGGCCCTGAAAGAACGTATAGCGGTGCTGGAAAAAATCGTTACCGAACCAGCGTATGAGCTTAATCAGGAATTGAGTAAGTTGTGCCGGTAAAAAGAAAATAGCTATATTCCCGGCCCAACTTTCACTAGCCACACGGGCCCACTCTATTTCAATCACCCGGCCCTTCTTCTCTTGTCATCCTGTATATGGACTCCTCTTGTTATGCAATACCTAATTTGCGATGCTGTCAGGTGTGAGATGCGTGCGTATATTCGGACTCTTATCAGGTAGCTAGCCTTGTCCATTGATGTGCTCGCTCCCCCATGCCTTTTACGGCTTCAAGGTTTTTCCAACCGCCGGGATGAACAGGCGCTTGGGGGACGGTCTGACCTGATTAACGTCGCATTACTGGTATTGCAGAACCTGGTTAAATTGCTACAGACTCAGGGGCTTGATAGGGCTGTTGGTAGTGCACCATGGCCCAGGCCATCCTGACGGTTTTATTGGCTAATGCCACGGCGGCTCGCCGTAATCCTCGTCGTTCAATTAATTGCTTCATCCAGACTTCGCGGGTATTTCGTGGTGCTCGTTTAGCGACGATTTTTATTTTCGCCAGGGCGCCCTGAATAAGGTTGGCCCTGAGTTGCTTTTTGGCAATGCGCTGACTGATACCCAGCATCACGACTTTCCCCCCGCTGCTGTGCTGTTTGGGTGTCAGGCCAATACAGGCTGCTGCCTCCCGGCCATTCTTAAAGGCTTCACCACGGGTTCCGAGTGCGAGATACAGGTTCAGGGCATTGACCGGCCCTACGCCATCGAGCTTCTGTAATTCATTACATTGCTCATGTGTTTTTAGTTGAGCGCGGAGCTGCTTTTCAGCCTCCCTGACTTGTTGCTTTAAACTTATCCAGAACTGATATTGTTGATGAAGTGGCGCCCTAAGCATCATCGGCAAACCATTCTCAGCATCTTCCAGGATGTCGGGGAGACGCTCCCGGAAGGCTTTCTCTCCTTGTGGTATCACAAGGCCGAACTCATACACGATGGCACGCACCATGTTACTGGTGGCAAGCGCTATATCCTGGTAGTGCTGACGCATCTTCTCGAGTGCTTGCAGTGCTAACTGGTCATCATTTTTAATGCCCACCGGTTTTAAGTTAGGTTGTCGCACGGCAATGCCAATCGCTACCGCATCATTTTTATCCGTTTTATGGCCTTCTACGAACTTCTTCACGAAGCGGGCTGATAACAACACAGGCTGATGGCCCAATGCTCGCGCCTGCTTCGCCCAGTAATGGGCACTGCCACAGGCTTCCATGGCAACAACAGAAGGGGATTGTTTGGCTAACCAGCCAAGCACCTGCTGACGGCGTAACTCTCGATTGGTTTTAATCTCATTTTGCTTATCTAAAATACAAACCTGAATAACATTCTTTGCTAAATCCAGGGCAATTACGTTATCTTGATACATGTA
>CATMRP010000124.1 GCA_950073835.1 uncultured Alteromonadaceae bacterium | reverse complement strand
AACCCACGATATCATACAAGGGGGTCCCCGCTTAAAAGCGTGCGGGGATGACGTGGTGGATGTATTGATACCGTCGAAAAGGAAGTATTCAACCCACGATATCATACAAGGGGGTCCCCGCTTAAAAGCGTGCGGGGATGACGTGGTGGATGTATTGATACCGTCGAAAAGGAAGTATTTAACCCACGATATCATACAAGGGGGTCCCCGCTTAAAAGCGTGCGGGGATGACGTTGTAGATGTATTTATTGTGGCGGAGGTGGCAATAATGCCAATGCTGAGGGGGGCAGAGCAGACATATCAATCATTACGCCTCTCTTTGCCGCTTCCTGCCCTATGATCGCACCGATTTCCTGCGGCGTGCTGGCCTTTGCTTCAGTAACCGCTTTTTCTACAGCGCCAAAAAACTCCTGAAAGTGACCCGGCGCCACCAATACCAGTAGCTGTGCCGGCTCGTCGTAGGGGTTCCAGAAGCCGTGCTGATTATTGCGTGGTAATGAGGCTACTGTACCTGGCCCGGCAATCACCTCATCCGTTCCATTGAGAAAATGTACCTCACCTTCTAACACGATAAATATTTCATCTTCATTGGTGTGTGTATGAGGCGGCGCACCCAGTGATTTTGCCGGTAAAATTTCCTCGAACAGGCCAATCTCGGAAGGTAAATCACCCGCTTTAACATGTTGGTAAATAGGCCTGCCGGTATACATTATGGGCTTGCCCTCACCAAGCTTAGTAAAAGAAGCGTGGTATTCTTCATGGGCTGATTCATGTTGATGTGCATAAACGGAGGCCGCCAGTAAAGCCGCCACGGCTACCACAGCACTGAGTGTTACCTTTTTCATAGAGACTCCTTGTTATTGCTTGCATAAAATATGAGCAATTAATGGGCGGAGATCAAGTTTCCAACAGGTATCAATAATTCTGGTAGTTGCTACAGCTAAAAAACTGTCTGACATCAGGCAGACTACAGCTATTCAAATTTTATCCTCTGCCTGTAAAGGGCTCGGAAAACCCAGGTAAACCTATGCTGAAGATAATTACGTACCATACTTTTCAGGCTTACGGTATCTATAGGGTTTACATCAATATTCTCAATTGGATGACAAACCAGATATTTGAGCTGATTACCGACACAGGCCTACTGCCTTTTCTCTTTATTCTATCGGTGTGGAATGTGTATCTTCGCCAGCAGGATACCACTCCTCAACAGCGAATATCCTCTTCAAAATGAAGTTTATTCAGCAAACTTTTGGCTCTTAAACCTCAAGGATAGGGGTAATTCCCTATAGGAGAGCGATTTGCCAACCGGTAGTGTTAACTCACCGGGATAAAACGAATGTTTCGAGGAGTACCAGATGAAGTCTATCGTTTTACTGTTTTTAAGCGTGCTGACCTTTAACGTGAACGCGACTGTTATCCGTTATGATTTTTCTACGGAAACCTTTACCGACAACCATAACATAGGCGGTTACTTTGTTTATGACGATGTGGCGGAGTCGTTACTGGAGTTGGTGGTTTTGTTTGAAGGACCTGAATTTAACTTCAGCGCCAATATTGACGATCTTGAAAACCCGGGTAGCTTTTCTTTCACTACGGTAGATAATATTTTCGGCAATGATGAAGGTGAAGGATTTTCACTGGCTGCAAATGATATCACTGTTTATACCGGTCTTTATGGCTGGGGGAGTGCGGATACCTGTTACTTTTCTGATTCAGGTGAAGCCTGCACCGGAGGGCTGTTTACGCTTACCAACTCGTTGGTTCTGGAACGGTCGGAAACTGTCCCTGCACCGGGAGTATTAGGATTGTTACTGATAAGCATCTTTGCAATGCGCTATAAGACTAAAAGAAAGCATCGCTAAAGTTTTGAAGAAGTCTGTGGTTCCCTTCTTCGTCTCACCCCCGCTTTTTGCGGGGGTTTTTTTGAAGCATGCCTGGCCGCGCGCCACTCTTAAGCCATCTTACCTTTTTGCTTCATCAGCTAACGATGTTTTAAACCTGTCAAACGTTACAAGCGAACAAACCAGTTCAGCTGTTTTCGTTTTTAGATAGGTGAAAGTAGGGGTAACCCCCCATAGAGAGGGGTCAACAATTCGCCAATACTGAGCGGGTAAACTGTGTAAGGTGAATAAAATGACATTAATTAATAAAAAAACGCTGCTGTCGGCAGCAATCACGCTGGCACTACCCGCAGTGGTAACCGCTAAAACATTCGATACCGATTTAGCTAACCTGTTAAACGACGCACCAGAGGCATTGCATCAGGTGATTGTAAGCTTTGACACAAACGGCGCCCCCAGCGCTGAACAACTGGCAGCAATC
This sequence comes from uncultured Alteromonadaceae bacterium, assembly GCA_950073835.1. Lineage (GTDB taxonomy): Bacteria > Pseudomonadota > Gammaproteobacteria > Enterobacterales > Alteromonadaceae > Alteromonas. The sequence goes on along the minus strand of CATMRP010000124.1, from coordinate 12,164 downwards.
GAAGCTTTGGGCATCTCTACCGGTGTAAGTATGCAAAACCTGCCAATCGTTGGAGTCCTGGCAACTAAAGCTCAGGTCGATGCGCTGTATCAGCGTGACGATGTGGTTTCCGTGTGGAACAACGATGCACTGGTACTGGAAAATTACGAATCTACCCAAATTACTGGTGTGCAGGCGCTGCGCGCTGACCGCGATTTACGCAATAACGGCATTCCTTATTCAGGTCGTGGTATTGGCGTAGTGGTTAATGATTCTGGTGTGGATGGTACACACAGCGATCTGGCGTTCCCGGACCATGTTGTGCAAAACGTACTGGCACAAACCAACCTCAATAGCTTCAGTGGTGTTTTGCCAATTACATACCAGGAAGATGTGCCAAACACCGATATTCTTGGTGGCCACGGTACACATGTAGCCGGCACCGTTGGTGGCAATGGTGCTATGAGTTCTGGTTTGCACGCGGGTGTGGCACCAGGCGCTGATATTATCGGTTATGGTTCCGGCGCGGCGTTATTTATTCTGGATACTCTTGGTGGTTTTGATTATGCGTTAACGCACCAGTTCGATTACAACATCCGGGTGATTTCTAATTCATTTGGTAACACTGGTGACGTAGGCACGCCCTTTAATCCTGATGATCCTACCAATATTGCAACGAAAAAACTGGCCGACCGCGGTGTTATCACGGTGTTTTCTGCAGGTAATTCAGGTTCGGGTGAATCTACAATTACGGGTAACTTCAAGAAAGCGCCCTGGGTCATTACCGTTGCAGCGGGTGATAAGAGCGGCAATCTGGCTGACTTCAGTTCTCGTGGAGTAAGCGGTAAGGGCGGTGAGGTTGTTGTTGATGGCGAAGTGTTTACATGGGAGGACCGTCCTACCATCACTGCTCCTGGGGTTGATGTTATCTCTGCCCGTGATTCACTTTCAAGCCTTGGCGCTCTGAGTGCAACCGATGACGCTGAAATGATCGAACCTCAGCATTTGCCGTTCTATACCGTATCAAGCGGTACGTCTATGGCGGCACCTCATGTTTCAGGTATTGTTGCATTAATGCTCGAAGCAGATCCAAGCCTGCAATGGGAGGACGTAAAACGTATAGTGCAGCAAACTGCTACGCCAATGGCCGGACTTGAGGCCTGGGAAGTTGGAGCTGGATATATTAACGCCCATGCGGCAGTCAGTGCAGTAGTGAATGGTGAAGAGGTATTCGGTGATACCGTTAAACTGAATCGCCAGTTTAATGCCTCTGCGAATGTTGTCGAAGGTGATGCCTTTACACTAACGACTTCTTATGTCCCGGTGGGAGAGCGACCGGTTGAAACCTTCACCGTGGGCAGTGATGTTTCTCTGGTGGTTGCCAGTGCCTCAATCGAAACAGCTACCGCATTTGTTCTGGAAGATCCGGCAGGTAATCGTTACGGCTCTGGAATAGGCCTGCCTGTATTAGGTTCGGCAGTAGGTACATCGGCGCCGGGTATGGCGGGAGAGTGGAAACTCTATGCCAGTGGTATCGGCAGTATCAGTGGCGTCAGTGTTGACCCGCTTGGTGTGACCAATGGGGTAGGCGTGCCTAGCACTATTGATGTGAATATCCGGCTTCTGGAAACCGCGGGCTTTAACGGGCTTAATGACGCAAGTGGCCATCCGGCGCAATCGTTCATTGAATACGTTGTCAGTGAACAGTTGATGGATTCTAAATCACAGGGATTTATGCCGGATGCGGCTTTAACCCGCGAAGACCTGGCTGACACACTAGGCCTGGCGGCCAACTTGCGCCAGTCTCTGCTTGGCAATACCACGCAATTTTTTGATACCGCCTCCAGTGATTTTAATGCGGCCATCAATGCGGCAACCACCAGCGGACAAGTACTGGCCGATCTGACGCAAAGCGATGACAGCGTTATGGTTAACGCTGGCGGTGATTTATTCTACCCCGACGAAGCGGTAAACAGAGCTGCGCTGGCGTACTCTTTAGTTCAAAGTCTGGGACTGCAGGAAGCAGCTGCTGCCTTTGACCCTGACAGTGATATTGTTGCTATTGTGTTGGGTGAGGCGGTAGTTGTGGAGGATGCTCAGGATATTCCTGCTGACTGGCGTGGTTATGTGCAACAAGCACTGGCGGCAGGCCTGATGAACGTGGAAGTGTATATCACCCAGGGCCCCTACGATTTTGAGCCTACCTTGCATGCTAAATTTAATCCGGCAGATAAGGTAAGCCGGGGTGAAGCGGCTTTCTCAGTGACTCAATTTAACCAATTTTAACGACGCATCCGTAACGATTGTTTAGATAATATATCGCTACTCCAACAGGCCGGCTCTGCCGGCCAATCTTATTAATTCTGCTGAGCTACTCACATTGAGTTTCTTGTAAATATTACTGCGATGATTTTCAGCTGTTTTCAGGCTCATGGTCAAAAGCCCGGCAATTTGTTTACTGGTATTTCCCGCAGCAACCAGGAAAAATACTTCTCGCTCTCTGCGGGTCAGTACGTTTAGTGGGCTGGTTCGCTGAAGCGGCTTACTTTCTGTATCGGCGTTGTTGGCTAAAAATGCCGTTTTGCCATGATAAACGGCTTTTATGGCATCAATCAGGATGTCACTGGAAGATTCCTTTAGCACATACCCTTTTGCGCCCGCTTCCTGCATTGCTTCTATGTATTCCAGTTCATTATGCATGGACAACACCAGAATACGGCAGTCAGGGCGTTGTGAGAGAAGCTTGTCGATAGCAACCAGACCGCTCATTTTGGGCATGGAGATATCCATCACCACCACATCAGGTTTAAGCCGGATGACCTGCTCAATCAACTCTACGCCATCCCCGCATTCACCGATTACCGAAATAGTGGTATCTGTATTAATTACCTGGACCAGTCCCTGTCGCATCAGAACATGATCGTCGGCCAGCACGATTTTTATTGTCATAACGATACCGTTAACGTGATATGTGTGCCTAAATCCGGTTTGGAATCCAACTGCAATTCAGCATCGAAAGCACTGGCCCGGTCAGCCATGCTGGACAAACCAATTCCCTTTTCTACCGCTGCGGTGTCAAAACCCTTGCCGTTGTCGGTAATGTCCAGGCGTATTATCTGATGATGCTGATGCAGGCTTATTTGTATCCGGTTGGCTTCACTGTGTTTGACTGCATTCACCAGGGCTTCCTGGCAAATGCGGAACAGTAAAATTGCCTGTTCTTTAGGAATATCACTTTTTAAGGCTATATCACAAGTATAATCAATATTTTCTGCATCCAGCAGATTGCGGCATAACCATTTTAATGCAGGCTTGAGGCCTAAATCGTCCAGGATCGTTGGACTCATCATCCGTGAAAGTTGTCGTACATCTGCCAGTGCTAACTCAGCAATTTCAGTCAGAGCCAGAAACTCATTATTATCGGTAGAGAGACTTTGCAGGCGGCGGGTCAGGCCGGTTAGCAATTGGCCGATTCCATCATGCAGTTCCCGGGAAAGGCGGGCTTTTTCTGATTCCTGTTGGGCCCATAAGCGACGAGCCAACTCTCTTAGATTAGCCTGCTCGGTGTCAAGCCGGTCTCTCAGGGCCTTTTGTTGTCGTTCTATTTCGGCAATCCGAGTTGTAGCATCGTATTGCTGGCTTTTCAAAAGTAACGCTCCTTATACTGGCGGGCAATTTGTTCAGGTAACGCTGATAACCACAGCTGTAATTGTTGTTGCTGTAATTGTTGCGAGAGTTCGTCGGTAAAGCGTGTCAGGTATAAATGATTGCGCCAATGTTCAGGGTGTCCCTTCAACTGAGCCTGAAGTGTACGACGAGCGTCTTCATCTTGCGGCGCCCGTAGGTACAGCCAGTGCATGTAACTTTGATAAAAGGTGGGTTTGATCAATTTTGCAATACGGGATGCAACTATACTATCGCTATTGATATTCAGGCGTTCATAGAGATCAAGTAGGATTTTGAGCTCTACTGTAACAGGCAGATTAATGGTGGGTAGCTGCTCAATAAAACTGGCGATTTCATCAGGGTTGGTATCAGTCACTTCCACAGCGTACACGTTGCTGAGCCAACCCAGCAAGGTGGCATACTCTTGCATATCAGCGTTAACCAGAGGCTCCGCGAGAGCTATCTGTTCGGCCACACAGGTCCAGTCAGTGATCCGTAAACACATCTCACCATGCCACAGAGAAATGTCAATTTGAGCCCTGCTGTCAGCGGTCGCGGCAGCGATATCAGACGCATTTTTTATATTGCTGAAAGCCTGCCTGAGATCACCTTGGGAAAAATTTAAATAGCTGTAAAAGAGCTGGTTTATCATTGTTTCCTGGGTTTGCTCGGCGGTAATGTTGCTATCAACCTTTATCAGGTACCTTGCTGCTGTGCGCTTGTCACCTTTTACCAGGCTCAGCAAAGCCAGGTTTTGGTAGGTTCGCATTAAATGGACCTGATCATTAATTCGACTAAATTGATTAACCGCCTGATTCCAGTAGATATCAGCCAGAGAATAGTCACCCAGCAGGAAATTCATATAGGCTACATTTGACATGCTTTCGGCCTGTGTGTCGGTTTCTCCTAACTGGGTTCGAATATCCAGCGCCCGCTTGTAATAGCCCAGTGCAGCCTGATATCGGCTCCGCTCTTCATACATAAACCCGAGCGTGTCATAGACGTGGGCCTGACCAGGCAGGTCGCCAAGCTGGTTTAACAAACCGGATGCTTCCTGTAGTGATGCCTCGGCTAAATCGAAGTGACCGTTTATCGATGCGACATTGGCCAGGTTAGCCAGTGTGTTAGCCCGGGCTGCTGGCTGCGTTTCACCATCCCGCAATTGCAGCGAATCGCTGAAGTAACGTTCAGCCTGGTCATACTCCGCCAGCCGCAAATGCGCTACACCAAAAGCATTCAACACCAATCCTTCCGCCTGTGTGTCGCCTAAGCGTCGTGCTGCAATCAATGCCTGGGTGAGTTCGTTGGCTATTGCCTGACTAATATCGCCCTGAATAATTTTCAGCCGGGCGAGTTCAAACCAGAGTTGTGGATTATTGGTATTAATCGCCAAAGCCTGTTCGTATAAGGGCATTGCTTTTAATGGCTCATCTGCCCATTCATAAATTTGCGCGCCCTGATACAGCACATCAATGTGATTAGGGTAAAGGGAAAGTAATCTTTCACTGGCCTGAAGAGCCAGCGCTAAATCGTCGGTTAAATCTGCTGCCAGGATTTTACCTTGCAATAACCAGTATTCAGAGGCTTCAGATAACGCTTGCAGGGTATCGAGGTATTGTTGCGCCTTTGCAATATCACCATTGTCAGCGGCAAATTCGGCCGCTTTTAACCACCCTCCTGGATACGCCGGCGCTTTCTCAAGCAGGGCTTCAAGCTGAGTAGCATAGTCATCTTCGTTTCGACCGACGGTTACTGTAATTGCGTTCAGATAACTCAGATCAGGAGCAATCGCTGGCTTTCCCAGGTGATCTGCTATCTCATCGGTAATGCGATAGCCCAACTGACTAAGATCGTCACTTAAGGAAGTCTTGCCAACACTGGCGCTGGTTTCAAACAATAACTGGTTAGCCGGCATTAAAACGGCCGCCACAGAGACCAGGTACTGTTGTTGTCCGGTTTCGGCTGCATCCAGTATTAACAGCAGGTCCAGTCCTAATGTCGTGCTCAGAATACTGCGATCATCAGCGGATTGTTGGGGGCTGAGTCCCAGATTGACGATAAGTTTATCTAACGGGGCTTTATCTGCGATGGCTAATTGCCGTGATGCCTCAACAGGATAGGTCAGCAGGTTTGCCAGCAGTGATAGCGGGGCATCGTTACTGGTAGTCACAATGCCCGTGCGCAGGGTTTTATCCGGGATCCCGGGATCCGATGCTGACAACATCCAGAGGGTGATAATCGCGATGACAGTCCCCAGAGCCGCAACCACTTTAAACCATCTCGTGGATTGCTGGGGCGACTCTAGCTGCAACTGATGCCAGTCACTGACGGCTTGCTCCGTGGTCAGGCGTTGACTTGGCTGTGGATGGGTTAAACGAGCAATAAATTGCTGCTGGGTTTTTAACCAGCGCTGCGCCTGTCTGCCGGATGGAGGAGCCAGGCTGGCGAGTATGTTTTCAAGCACTTTGCCAACGCTGAAGAGATCTGCATTATGGCTGCTAACACCGCCTTGCAACACTTCCGGTGCAGAATAATCCCTGTGCCCACTGGTCTGCTGGCTGTTATCGGTTGACTGCTGCCCAATACCAAAATCAATAAGGATAAGGTTATTGTCTTCATCAATCAGCAGGTTGTCGGGCTTGATATCACCATGAAAAATGCCCCTTTGCTGGCAAATATTTATTGCATCGAGAAGCTGACCGGTCCAGGTGGAGTACTCTGCCTGAGTCAAAGGTCGCTGCAGCCGCTTGATTAACGGCTCGCCTTTAATCAGCGACATAGTAAAGAACAGTCGCTCGTCTTCGTTAAACACATCATGCACGCGCACAATATTAGGGTGCTGTAACTGCCTGGCGAGATTGACTTCTTTCCGGATTTGCGCAAGTTGTAGACTGGCATTGTGGGATGTAGCGGGCAGCAGTTTAATCGCGGTATCGATTTCCAGTAGTTCATCAAAGACATGGTATACATGCCCTTGTGCGCCACCACCAAGTTGTTGTTTTACGGTAAATCGATTTACCAACTGAAGGCCGGGCGTCAGAATGTCCGCAACGTGTAACTGTTGCGTTTCCAGTTCTGTATTGTCCGAAACAGGATTCGAACCCGACAACTGCCAACTCCTTAGTATTTGCCTGAAACAGGTGAAATCCGGGGCTTAACCCGCTGATTAAACGTAACGTGTTTCTTTTACTAAGGAAATATTATGTTCTATGGCGTGGAATAACAAACGTAACGACAACATATTTGCTAAAGCTTGTGTCAACTTCACGTCTGTTTGACTGAAATACTGGCGTCCCTGGGTATTATCACCGTATAAAACACCCACCACTTCATCCTCGACGATGATCGGGACACACAGGGCTGCCTTTATACCAAAACGAATGACACTTTGTTGCGCATTGAAAGTGTCATCTGCCAGAATGTCGCCTATTGCTATTGGCTCTCGAGAGTGAATACACTTGCGTATAACGGTTCTGCTGCCACTAAAATCGTTGCTGTCCATCCATGGCTCATGGCCAATAGCCTGCTCAAATTCGCCGTTTTCATCCAGTAGCAACATGGCGGCACGCTCACAACCCAGGGTTTGTAACAGACAATGTCTGGCAACGTCGAGCATGGAGGCCGTTGCAACCGTCGTATGCAGCGCTTTTTCGTGCTGGCGTAACTGCTGCTTGCGCCAGAAATACTGACTATCGTACCTGACAACGTCATCTGGTGATAAGTAGGTCAGCCGACATGCCACGGGGCCAAAATGCACAATTGCATTTTTTTCAACCGTCATGTGTTTAACGGCTTTGCCATTGACATAACAACCGGTACTGCTGGTATCATCCAGAGTCCACTGGGTGTCAGTCATATCACTGCATAATGTCGCATGCAGTCGCGACACCTGGGGATGTTGAACAACCACATCTGCTGCCGAGGAACGTCCCAACTTATAGGCTATTCCTTCAAATAACAGGTGCTCAGAAACTGCCCCTGACTGATCTCCAAATGCGATCTGTAATGGCATGGCTGACTCCGACTACAGAGTCCGCAAGCTGAAGCGTAAAGTGTTCAGTTTCGTCAGTAATTCGCCCTTCACATTGGTGAGATCGTCTGACGAGCGCCATATTGTCGGCATGTCCTCGTCATCAGTACTATCGACCAGCTCAATTAAATCATCAATTATCAGTAATGCGGCAGTGTAATTACCCAAAGTGATGTCATTGGCCAGTGTGCTTAACGCCAAACTGATGCTGGGTTGTAAAACCGAAGAAATACTGGCTGAGTTCTCATAAATGTAGTCATCAATGTCGTTCAGTTTCAGTTCGATCACATCTGCAGGTGCCCGGGCATCAACTAAAATCATGAAATCCGAGAAGCGGCCTGTATTACCCCGCGACCGAATGCTCCCTGCCGCGGTGAGCATAGTAATATCTTCGAACGTATCCCCTGCATGCGAGGTGAAAAGGCGCAAATCCGGCGCGAAGTGCAGGGCCTTGGTATATAACTCAACCATAGCAGCTCCCTCAAAAGCAAAGCCGGCATCTGACTTGGGGGCAACGGTAACAATTACCGGAAAGCCCGAAGTAGCTGATACCAAGCCAGATGGCAGACGATTAGTAATGGAAGGGTCTGTCGGCAAGAGTAATTCGGCGTAAATGTCAAAGTTAGCGGGGTTAACGCCAACAGCATTCTCAAACTCAATTTTGACATCGACTTCAATAGCACCTGGAAGGGTGATGCTGGCATCGATTTCATTGTCGTTGAAAATTAAAGTGTGTGGTTGCACAATTTGTGCGTTTGATAATGGTGTGAACAGCATTAACAGTGCCGTAAACATCCATGAAAGGCTTTTGCTTTTCGAGTACTTCATAATATTTACCTTTGTTAGCTGTTCAAAAATACACCAATAATGGCACCTTTCCAAATGGAGAGGTGCCTTTTTGCCCGATTAATTCAGATAGTAGTCATACAATCTGCCTGCAAGAACAGCATAGTGTACGCGACTAATTTTGGCATCCGGTGTAAAGGTTGCTGTTAAAGTCGGCTCCAGGCCAAAAGCGCCCTGCTCGATATCAAATTCCACGTTGATAAGCGACAGATTAATAGCGGCCTGTACATAGCCTTTCAGCTCAGCCGGGATAGCATCCTGATCCGACAACACAATGGTTTCGCCGCGGTAATCAACGGTAATATCACTTGTCGGATCAAAGTCAGTTGCCATGCTTTGTAAACCAAGTAGCTGGACCATTGAGTAGGCCATATCTAACTTTGTCATTTTACCAAACGCATCTACATTACCATTCTTAGCCGAAAGTAGTACAGGATCCTGTTCACGCAAATTATCCTTAAGTGCTCCACCGGTTACTGAAACGGCTTCCAGATAGGCTTTTTCGGCGCCTGGCAGATTGCCCAGAGCTGGCTGTGGTTCATTTAACAAATCTCGATACTGACGAACAGCTCCCCCCATTACCGCATAGCGTGCAAAATCTTTACGTTTTAAGGCCGCGTCAGGGTTAAACTTATTACCCAGCGCGTCCATCAGGCGTTCGCTGATGGCAAACTCTATGGCACCTTGCTGTGGATGACCCTGGATATCATCAATGCCTTCATAGCCACCGCTGACTTCAAAATTCACTGCAACGTCAAAATACTCGGGAATACCCGGGCCGTTGGTAACGCCAAGCGGATCGGCTTCTACGCCGGATAGTGAGGTTAATCCATAAACATAGATGCCCCAGGTGCCAGGCGTTGCTGGTGCGCTGACACGCATTGTTTCGGTTAATACCGGAGTCGTCAGGTTACCGAAGTATTCGGTGCCATCCGGCGCTACCAGCACCAGTTTAGTCAGGTTCGCCAACGTACTTGCTGAAGCTTTTACAACCGCCGTTTGACTGTCGACTTCAAAGTACTCAATTTCAGGTTCGCCGACAGGAGAATAGAATAACTCAACATTTTCTACTCGATCTGAGGTAGCGATTAACGCGTTAGCGTTAAAGGTTTTATCTTCCAGGTTGTTCACAGTTACCCTGTGATCCATATCATAATCGAGTGCTGCCGCAACTGCTGAGCGGGCATTAACGTAGCCGGCACCCACTTCCCAACGTTCATAGCCAGGCATATTGGTTGCACTTTCCTGTAGCAATTTTTTAATAGCCAGGTTGTCCAGAGCCGGGTTTGCCTCAAGCATCAGGGCGATAATGCCAGACACGTGTGGCGTAGCCATACTGGTGCCGGAAATCATGGTATAGAACGGCAAATACTCGGTTTCAATAGCATTCAGATCAGCATCACCACCATTCGCCGCGAGGTTTGTGACTGCTCTGGTTGAGATAATATCCACACCGGGGGCCACTATAGACACCTCATTGCTGTAGCTCCACTCGCTGCCATCAGGCATGGTGAAGTCACCGCTTTCACTTTTCAGACCACGGGAAGAAAAGTCAGCAAGTTTGCCGAACTTATCACCAGCACCAACAGAAATACCCCAGGGGATTTGAGCATACGGGTTGTGTGAGTCTTCACCTGGGCCGGAATTTCCTGCTGCGAAAACACTGATGATGCCTAGTTTGTGGGCTTTGTAGGTCGCCATTGAAACCGGGCCCAGCGGCTCATACTTGCCGCTTGAGCCCCAGGAGTTACTGATAATTTTGATTGGGCTGTCGTAGGAATAGAGGTTATTAATCGCGAAATCGAAACCACCAATAGTATCCAGCAATAGCACTGCGCCACCAGAGCCATAGCCAATCAAATCGGCATCCGGCGCGGCACCAACGTATTTGCCGTCAGACATTACGCCTGAGCCAGCAATAGTACCTGCGACATGTGTGCCATGGCCGGAATTGGTGTCAGTATTGATTTGACCGGTAAGCACAAGGCCGTCGGTTACACCGGTTAAAGAAATTGCAGATGCATGGGTCAGGGCCTGCACATTTTCCACAACAGTATCACCAAAAAAATGGTCCTGGTGGGAAGCGTCCACACCAGAGTCATTAACCATGATAGTCACGCCTTTACCCGTGTATTCAAGGCTATTACGACTGCTGAATTCGGCGCCTTGCAGATCGGCAACACCGGTGATTTGGCGAGCATCTGCGTTGTATAAAGACATCTCGCGGTTCGCGAATACCGAGCGTACGCCTTCCAGTCCGGCAATCGCTTCTATCTGGGCTTTGGTTGCCAACACGCCGATAATTGGCAGTGACTTAAACTGGACACCTTCGGTTATCCCGAGATTCAGTAGTTGGTTTAATTGTGACTCTGCCAGTGGTTCGAGCTGATCATAAGTGACAACCGCCATAACTGATGACGTGATATCGAGTTGGGTTAAAGTGTTTTGCATCTGCTCGCCAATGTAGGCGTCAGCCAGAGCGGGGGTTGCCGAAATGCTAAGCATTGTTGCGGCTATGGTAGAGAGGGTAAATTTTTTCATGTCAAACTCCTGCATTTGTTGACGCCGCGAGTGGATGCGGATTACACAGTTAGTTTGGCTGGATAAAAGTTGAACTGATATAGGGGTTTCACCCTAGATGACAGTTTCGTCATGTCACTGTCATACAGATGGCTTAGCGTCTGCGTTTATTTGATCCGGTTGGTGAAGCGATGAAGTGGGATTCAATTAAATCTCGTTTACTGTTGATGACGATTCTCTGTGTGCTGGGAATGGGGCTGATGACCGTTAATCAGCATTACTTTGGGCAGCGGCTCAGTCACCTGAATGCCCAGAATGTAGCCCTGCAACAATTGCAACAGGATTTGTTGCAGCTTCGACGTCACGAAAAAGACTTTTTATTACGCCGTGATCGCCGATACCTCGAACTGTTCAGGGAGCAGCATCAGATTTTTATGAATACGGTTAATACCCTGAATGAAGTCGTAGAGCAATTTGAATTACCCGCATCACTTATCAGTGACATCGCTATCAATACGGAACGATATGCCCAACAGTTTTATAAGCTGGCAGAGCTACTGGTGCTTTATGGGCTGGATGCAGATACGGGAATAAGTGGCAGATTACGGCACTTATCGATGCAACTGAATGGTGCTGCCGAAAAGCTGAATTTACCTTTGGTGGGGCAGGCCACTTATCTGGCCGCTGATTATCAGTTAACTGCCAGACGCGACACATTGGATGCGCTTCAACAGCTTCTGAGCCGGCTACTTGAAAATGAATCCGTACCGGGAGACACCGGCGAAATGCTGGTCGAATTCCGGGCGCAGCTAAACCAGTTGGCTGGTATAAAAGCGCAAATTGGTATTAATGAGCAACAAGGGTTACGGGGCGAGTTTCGTGAACTGGCTCATCAGGCAGAAAGTGATCTGGCCGCACTTAACAGCGCTTTACAGCCCGTACTGACTGCTCACCAGGAACAAGCTGCTGTATACAGTATGGTTATTGCGCTGCTGACGTCTGTCGCAGTCATTTTGCTGTTAATCAAAAGTTTTGCCACCTTTCATCGGTCTTTTGCTAACTTCGTACTGTTTTTTTATCGCTGTAAACGGCAATATCAACGTATAGATCCAAAGCAACTGGG
>CATMRP010000123.1 GCA_950073835.1 uncultured Alteromonadaceae bacterium | reverse complement strand
GGCTCAGTACTATATCGCCTGTTTTTATCTGCAGATAGCCTCCACGGTGTTGCCGATGTATTTTCTGGGCTATTCCTATTATCTGAATATAGTGACCTTGGCTTCCTATGTGGCAACACTTGCTGTGTTTCACGTGGGGGCGATGAGCGTTTATAAGGCGTGCTCTGGTTATAAGAAAGCGGGTGTACTCGATACTATTGTGGTTCTGAGCTTGCCGGTGTGCATTAAAATACAACTGGTCTACTGGCTGTCCTATGCGTTGATTGCGGTACTTTTTGCCGAACAACAGTCAGCAGCCTATGTGTGGCTGATATACAGCTTTGTAGCCATGCCGGTAATGGTCTGGAGTCAGTTTTATTTGATCAAAAGGGCGGTTCATCAAAATTATGCTTAATGGTTTTACGCGAAATATCGCCCGTGATGTACTCAAAGAAATAGCGTTAGCTGATTTTCATGAGTCAGGTGGGCGGTTAAAAGAAGCTTTCCAACACCTTGAGAATGCCCATGTTTTAGGTCAGTCATCTACCTGGTGGCATGTTCGGGTTCATTGGCTAATGTTACTTTGGGCCTTTCGGCATAAGGACTGGCGGGAGTTTTTTGGGCAGCTCATTCGTATACTCGGGGCAGCTTCAAAAACGGCGATTGGTCTGGTTCCGGTTGGCAACACCGGCGGCGCTAACATCAGTCCTTTTAAAACCTTACCCCTAAAAGCCGAACATCAGATTGCGATTGAAAAAGCAATATGTGGTCAGTGAACGGCTTTTAGAATCAAGATTTGATATGTACGGCTCCTGGTTTACTGTTCTGTTTTTTACGTTAGGTGTAATGCTTGGTGTATTGGCGCTCGTTCGTCTGGTAAAGATTTATTATACTTTGTACAGGGTTAACAGAGACCACAACCCAGGCAGAGCTGAAATGTATAAAACTATGCTCCAAAATAATATTATGGAAATTTTGTTGTTCGTGGCAGTGGTTGTATTTGTCATAGTGGCTTTGTTGTACCAGCCAGAAGTATCCTTTGGAATGTATTAGACCGTCGAGCAAAGTTGAAATATTGAGCAAAATGACAATAAAGACATTCCTGCCAGAAACCATAAAACTCATTCCTCGCGATCATTTTTTACTGGATAGCCCGTATTCTGCAGCAGAGATCACCCAAAGATTACAACAACACACGACCAGAAAAAGCACCTTCTGGCTTAACAGTGATTGTGAGTTTAAAGGGCGGGTAGGTGAGTATGATTTTGAGCTAATACGTAATAGTGCTTATCAGAACTCTTTTTTACCGGTTATCAATGGTAAAATTAACCCCGTTGCCAATGGTTGTCATATTGCAGTGACTATGCGACTGCATTTGCTGGTCAATGTGTTTATGATGATCTGGTTTAGCTTTACCGGCGTAGCCTGTATCATCTCATTATCTAACCTGCACCGTTTCTCTTTACCTATGCTGATTCCTTTTGCGATGATAATTTTGGGTATTGTCATGGTTTCCGGTGGTTTCTGGTATGAAGCCTGTAAACAAAAAAAGCGCTTAACGGAAATACTTACCCAGGCTTCATAATCTGGTTCGGCTTGACGCCTGATGCACGCCGGTTTAAAGAAGCGTCCTGAAACAAAAAAGGGAGCAGTCAAACCACCGCTCCCTTTTTTTAACTACCGGCTGGTAAGGTTACTCGACCCGTTTTCTGCGACGGCTGATTAACACAACAATTAACCCGCTAAGCCATAACAGTGACAGGCTGCCACCACCGCCACTCGGGCGATTTGTGACGGTTACAGATACCGTTTCTGTAACGGTGTTTTGTCCGTCAGTAGCGGTAACCGTGAAGCTTACCGAGGTACTATCGTCGGTTTCCGGTGCGGTAGAGCTGAAGGTAGAGCCCTGAACACCATTAATCGTAAACACAATCGCATCATCTTCAGGATCGGTTGCACTGGCTCTGATGGTGATGGTTGCGCCTTCCTGCACGCTTGATGGCGCTGTAACAGTGAGCACTGGTGGCTGATTGGGGGTTACCGTAATGTCTACCGTTGCGGTGTCGGTAAAGCCGAACTCATCGGTGGCTGTTACTCTTAAGCGCAGTGCGGTGCCCGCGTCGACTGATGCGGGTGTAACCGTTACTACGTCGCCCGCTATGTTAATCGTAGCCGCGGGGCCGCTCAATTGCTCAACACTCAGGCTTACATTATCACCGTTGGCATCGGTCACCGAGATTGGCAGTACTGAGGCCTGTAATTCCGTCAGGCTAATGCTCGCCTGTTCACTGCCGTCGATCAGTAGTTCTGGTGCGGCGTGCATTTCTACTTCCGTATTTACTTCGCCAATTTCTTCCTGAGTCCCCGGAATATTAGGTACCTGTGAAGCAACGGTCACTGCCAGCGAGCCAGTCAGCCCGGCGTTAGCATCTACCTGCAGACTAAAATCAAGCGCTGCAGGCCCGGTGGCGGTGGTGGATGTTTGTGGTGTAAGGCACAGTACCGTTCCCGACTGCACAAGCGATTCCACTTCGCCACCGGGGTTATTAGCGTTGGCAGAATTAAACGCCAGGGTGGTGCCCAGCTTACCTTCCTTGTTCTGCCAACCCACGGTGCCAGCTAATGACTCAGTGGAGTTGTTCACATTCTGATAGACATAAATCACACTGGGTTCACCGGGGTCAGCATCGTGATTCAGAATAACCTGCATATCGGCGCTATGCCCACCAGCTTGTAAGCCTGTCCAGTCAATAACCGTTGTTGCGCCATTGTTCAGGGTAGCTACGGTAATCCCTGATCCTGCCTCCTCACTGAAAGACCAGTCACGCCAAAGAGGCGCTAATATGGCACCGCTGTAAGACTCATCGGCCAGCATACGGTTGATAGCAGGGAAGGTGTTTACGGTAGCGGATGCAGGCGTAATAAAACCTTTAGAAGACACCGCGATGCCATGCCATTGTTCGCCTAACACGTTAACCGCAACCGGGAAGGCAGCGAGTAGCTCGCCACTGCCAGTTCCCTGTAAAGGCTGATAACCCAGTGCTGACAAGTCGATGAAACCAGCATTGCTGTTAGTATCAACCCGGCACTGACCGTTAGTTTCGGGGGTAGTAACCGAATAGCCTGGTACACCCGCGGTCACGTTCTGGGTAATCGACCAACTAATGGTATTGCCGTTTACGGCACCACCATCGGTAACGCTACCAACAACCACACTGGTGCCATCGGGAATGGTTACGTCAATTTCATAGTTGCGATCTTCGCTACTGGTGTTGGCCAGCACATTTACCCTGTAGTCCACAGCATCGCCCGGCGACACCCGATCGCTGCCATTCACTGCCAGTTGTACATCGTTTTCACCACGGATAATATCCACCGGGATCACACCCAGATTATCCGGCGTTTGTGCGCTACTTCCCAGAGCCACACTGGCGTAAAACCGATCCCCCGGAATACTGCTATCCAGCGACCATAATAACCGCATGTCGAAAGACTCACGCAAGGCCACTGCAGTTGGCGCGTCGATGCTCAAAGAGCCGTCACTGCTGCTGCCTACTAAGGCGTAGTCGAGGGTAAAGCTGTCTTGCTGCAGCGCACTGCCGGTAAAGTTGTGAACATATATCCGGTAGGCACCGGCCGGCGGTGACTCAATACTGATGTATTCATTCCAGCTGTAACCGGCGCTAAGGGCGAGGAGTTCATCCTCGTCAAAAATGCCGTCGCTGTTATTGTCATAGGCAATATACAAGTCCAAATCCGGTGCACTGGATTCAGTGGTTTGTGCCACAAACCGTGGTGTCCCTTCTTCCACTACTACATCCAGGATATACACACCGTCATTCTGGTCATCGTAAAAATCGCTGGGATCGCTATCCTCGGCAACATTACCTGACACCTTGGTGCCCAGGGTGAGACCTGTTACCTCGTAGGTAAAATCGGTAATTTCGATAGCCAACAGATCTTCAAGTACCGCAGAATCGGCATTCCGATAACTGGTGCGCTCTACAAAGTCCGGAAAGTTGCCGTTAGAAGCAACCACAGCAATAGGCATATGTTGCGGGTTATTATCATTACCACTAATGAGCACATCACCGTATGCCCAGTCATTGTCAGCCACGTTCCAGGTACTTAGCGTGAAGGTTACGGTTTGCGACTGTCCTGCGGATAGCGTCATGCTGGCTGGCTGCGCTTCAAGTGCCAGGCCGCTGTCCATATCATCCAGACCGAATGTCCAGGTGCCATTTCTGGTCGCGGTAAATGTGCGTTGCCAGCTACATTCGATCAGGCAGTTATTATCCACCAGAGCCGGAATATTGAGCGTTTTAGGCTCACCGCCAGCGTTCGGATCCGCGGCTTCATAATTAGCCTGAGTTTCTTCCATAACTAACCCGGCATTGGCAGCTGCGTCTATCTGAATACGACCAGCTCCCATATCCAGCCAGTTAGCCTGGGCGGTGCTGCCGTTTAAGCCAATATTGGTTTCGGCTGTCATCATCAGCGCCGAGCGAATGGCATCCGCACTCCAATCCGGGTGCAATTCGCGTAGCAGCAATGCCGCACCGGCTACATGGGGCGACGCCATGGATGTACCGTCCAGATATGCATAGTCTGCCGGGGCAGGGCCAGTAGTTTCATGGCCGTAATGTTCATCAGAATAGGCCGCGTAAATATCTACACCCGGTGCGCTTATCATTGGCAACAGTGTGCTGAACTGAGTGTTAGGTCCGCGTGAGGAGAAGCTTGCGACCTTATCAGCAAGGCTGCTGTCTACCGAGCGGATGCCTGCTGTCGCAGTAATGGTGGCACGGTGATTACTGCCGGAAGCTAGCCAGGTTTTTAAGCTGTCGCCATCGCTTGCAGCAATATGGATCCCGGGAATAACGTATTCGTCGGGTACCAGATTTTCTGCGCCGCCTTCTATGTTAGCCAGCACGTAACCGCCAGCGCCGCCGTGTGATACGTTTATGGCTTTTTGTATACGAGCAATATCACCACGATCGCAGACCACTATCTCGCCATTAAAAGTGCCAGCCGGATAAGGCTCAAGACACTGAGCAGGATCGCCGTTGGGATCGTTGGCGTTAGGGTAGTCGCCGGCATACACAATATCTGCCGTAATAGCACCGGTATTACTTTGCCCACTGATGGTTGCAGGAGCAGCAGAACCACCGGTAAAACTGCCAATGGATTTGGATAGATCCAGAGTTCGGCCATGGGTGGTGGCGGCAACGGGTGTAAGCCAGGGCGATAGCTTATCACTGGTCGATGCATCCGGGCCATCATTCCCCGCAGAATGAGCTACAAAAATACCGGCATTATTGGCCGATAACCAGGCTTCACTGAGTGTATTGCCCCAAACTTCCTCACCACCGGAAATAGAGTAGTTGATCGCGTCTACCACACCGCTGGCGATAGCATCATCAATTGCCGTTACTGCCAGGTTAGCGTAACAGCCGTTATATTCATCGTCGTTTTCGCCGGGTAAACAGACCTGGAAGGAAATGATATTAGCGTGAGGTGCAATACCGCTGATTTGATCAAAGGTGAATTCACCGGCATAACCGTCGCTTTCTTCCAGGTCATATGCCAGTCCTACAGAGGGGACATCATATAAAATATTCCCTGCTGCGGTGCCAGCCACATGGGAGCCGTGACCGTTATAATCCTCACCGTTGCGAGGCAGCCCAGGAGGGAATACGTCGGTATCGGCGTACTGATTGGTAATTAACGGATAGCTGTAAACCCCTATCAGCTTATCATTACATAACGACGGATAGCTGGCTGCACAGTCGCCCAGGTAATTGTCACTACCAAGGGGATTGGTATGAGTGTAACCATCACCGCCGGTGGCGGCAAACGAAGGATGATCAGTATTAATGCCGGTATCAAATATGGCCACCACAGTACCTTCGCCCAGTGCACTGGTGCCGGCCAGGGTAGCACCGGCCCAAACGCTGGCTGCGCCGGTTAGTTCCGGGCTGGTATCCGAGCTGAGTTTAAGCTTGCGGTCGGCCTCTACTGATTTTACCCCGCTGAGTGCTTTGACCTTTTCTGCCTGCGCTGGTGTTAGCTGTAGCACCATACCGTTAATGGCAAACTGCAACTGTCGTGTGGCGCTGGCCTGACCGGTGATTTGGGCAATATTACCCAGCACGGTTTGCTGGCGCTGTTGTAAATATTGACGATAAGCCGTGACATGACTGGCCGAAGCATCCAGTTTACCGCGGTTAGCCTTGGCTACCCGTGATGTCATTAAACGGGTTTTCGGATTGGTGGCCGTAAAACCTTTAATGCCGCCGTTATACTGCGCCACCGAAGGTTCATGCAACTGGATAATATAGGTTTGTGTACCATCAACCTGGTTTTTTATCGGGGTTGTTGTGGGGTTAAGGCGATGAATGGGTTTATTGACCGATGTTGGCGAGATCTGCTGAGCGGCTGCAAGCGAGGCATTGGCCAGCAAAATGGCACTAACAGCATGTGTGATCAATGATAATTGCTTCACATTAATACTCCATAGTGAAAAGAACGGTGTCCTTGTTCTGTCGGGAAAGGTTTTTTAACACAGCCACACGGGATATGTAATGTTCGTTATCGTATGTACGTGTCATGTAAGTAAATTGGACCGTTTTATCCTAATTAGTTCTTCTGAATCTAGCCTGAATTGCAGCGTATTTTGTCAATTTAAACTAATCATCCCAATTTTCATGATCCAATTAGGATGTTTTGTTTAATAAGACGTAAACATATTGTTAATTTAACAGGACGCTCCTGCCCAGCTTGCACTAAAGTGTACACAAACAATGAGGCGTTTTTGAGGCACCCTATGAACGACAGAAATCACCTGGGCAATGTGTCGATGACACATGAGGTCAGGATAATAGAAAATGGGTTACTGGATATTCCGATGCTGGCCATTCTGGATGCAGACGGTACGGTTTATCCTCAGGCCAAAGAGCCAGAAATCAATCAGCAACTGGCCATTAAAATGTATCACACCATGCTTTACACCCGGATGCTGGACGAACGCATGGTCGCTGCTCAACGCCAGGGCCGGATCAGTTTTTATCTGGCCAGTACCGGTGAGGAAGCTGCTGTAGTGGGCAGCGCCGCAGCGCTGTCAGCAGATGATATGATCATGAGTCAGTATCGCGAGCATGGCGCACTGGCGTTTCGCGGTTACACTTCTGCGCAGTTTATGAATCAGATGTTTTCCAATCGCCTGGATCCGAACAAAGGGCGTCAGATGCCCATCCACTATGGTGATAAAGCCCTAAACTTTATGACCATCTCATCGCCGTTAGGTACGCAAATACCACAGGCAGCAGGTTATGCTTACGGTCAGAAACTGGCGGGTAACGATGCACTCACTATCTGCTATTTTGGTGAGGGCGCGGCCTCCGAAGGTGACTTTCATGCAGGTCTCAATATGGCAGCAGTGCTTAATTGCCCGGTAATCTTTTTCTGCCGCAATAACGGCTATGCCATTTCTACCCCAGCGGAGGAGCAGTTTGCCGGCGACGGTATTGCATCACGCGGTATCGGTTACGGCGTTCGCACGATCCGGGTAGACGGTAACGACCCACTTGCCGTTTACAGCGCCACGGTTAAGGCACGTGAGCTTGCATTATCAGCCTCCCAGCCGGTATTGATTGAGGCCATGACCTACCGTTTAGCTGCGCACTCTACCTCAGACGACCCGAGCGGCTACCGCTCGAAAAAAGAAGAAGAAAAGTGGCGCCTGAAAGATCCCATAGAGCGCTTTAAAGTGTGGTTAGTGAATAAAGGCTGGCTGAAGGACGAGGAGACCGAAAACTACCTTAAAGAGGTTCGCAGCGACATTCTCAACGCGCTCAAAACGGCAGAGAAAGTGCCGGTTAACCCAATCAGCGATATTGTGGAAGACGTATACAGCGAAGTGCCATGGCACCTTAAAGCACAGCGCGAGGCTCTGTTGGAGCACATTAAGCGCTACCCGGATAAATATCCTAAAACATCGGGCGAGGTAGGTAAGTAATGGCAAAGTTAAATTTACTGCAGGCAGTTAATCAGGCCCTGATCACTGCCATGACCGACGACGAAAAAGTGGTAGTGTTTGGCGAAGACGTGGGCCATTTTGGTGGCGTATTCCGTGCTACCAGTCATTTACAGGAAAAATTTGGTAAAGCCCGCTGTTTTAACACACCGCTTACCGAACAGGGCATTATCGGTTTTGCCAACGGTCTTGCCGCCCAGGGCAGTGTGCCGGTGGCCGAGATCCAATTTGGTGACTATATCTTTCCGGCCTTTGATCAAATCGTGAATGAAACAGCCAAGTTTCGTTACCGCTCCGGAGGTCAGTTTTCCTGTGGCTCACTCACCATCAGAACCCCTTACGGCGGTGGTATAGCGGGTGGTCATTATCATTCCCAGTCACCGGAGGCGTTTTTCAGTCATATCCCTGGCTTGAAAGTAGTGGTACCCCGCGATCCGTACCAGGCCAAAGGGTTGCTGCTGGGCGCTATCCGCGATGACAACCCGGTGTTATTTATGGAGCCCAAACGCCTCTATCGAGCCTCGGTGTGCGAGGTGCCGGAGGAAGATTACTCCATTGGTCTGGGCAAAGCCGAAATTATGCAGGAAGGTAACGATATTACCTTGCTGGCCTGGGGCGCTCAGGTCGAGATTATTCAAAAAGCGGCAGCCATGGCGCTGGAAGATGGAGTGTCCTGCGAAATTATCGACTTACGCAGTATCTTACCCTGGGATGCACAAACCGTTGCCGAATCGGTAATGAAAACCGGTCGTCTGCTGATCAATCACGAAGCGCCGGTTACCTCGGGCTTCGGCAGCGAGATTGCCGCGCATATTCAGGAGCAGTGTTTCTTATATCTGGAAGCACCCGTTACCCGGGTATGTGGCCTGGATACGCCGTATCCGCTGGCACACGAAAAAGAATATATGCCAGACGAATATAAGACCTACGAAGCCCTTAAACGCATGCTGAACTACTGAGGTAAATATGACAGATTTTATTTTGCCTGATATTGGCGAAGGCGTTGTCGAGTGTGAACTACTAGAGTGGCTGGTTAGCGAAGGCGATACGGTTGAAGAAGACCAGCCGGTGGCAGAGGTGATGACCGACAAAGCCACGGTACAAATACCTGCTATCCACAATGGTGTTATTACCCGGTTGTATTATAAGCCAGGTGATATTGCCAAAGTGCACTCGCCTCTGTTTGAACTTAAGCCTGCGGGTGATGATAGTAGCGCTGCTTTGCAACAAGAGTCCGAAGTACCTCAAACAACTGAGAAAACGCCTGAGAAAACGATTGAGAGGCCGCCGTCTGAAACGGCGGGCAGCGCCGTAGAAACGTTTATACTGCCAGACATTGGCGAAGGCATTGTCGAATGTGAAATCGTTAAATGGCACATTGATGCCGGTGACTATGTTGCCGAGGATGATGTAGTGGTTGAAGTGATGACCGATAAAGCCGTGGTGGAAATTCCTGCCAAGCATGCCGGTACCCTTGTGAAGCGTTATCACGAGGTTGGGCAGATTGCTAAAGTGCATGAGCCTTTGTTCGATTTATCAGTCGAGCAGGAAGGTGCCGGGGGGACTTCAGGCGAAACCGCAGCCAGTAATCAAACCGCTGTGCAAGCAGAACAGCCTGCACAGGTAAGGAAAACTTTACCCACCGGATTTCAGGAAGGCGGGTTCGAGCCACCCAAAATCATTGAAGGTAAGGTACCGGCTAGCCCTGCTGTTCGCCGCCTGGCGAAAGAGCATGACCTGTCGCTGCAGGACATTGCACCCTCCGGTAAAAAAGGCCGGGTATTAAAACAGGATGTCCTCAATGCGCTGCAAAAAGGTCATCAGAGTTTGCCGCCGACGGGTCATAAGGCAGAAGGTACAGCGACCGCAGAACAGGCAAACCGCACCGTGGCATTAACGCCAGTACAAAAAGCAATGGCGAAACAGATGGTTCGCTCGGTGAGTACTATCCCGCACTTTACCGTGTCGGACGAGCTGGTGATGGATCCGCTTATCGCGCTCAAAGCGTCGTTAAAGGCACAGTTTGCCGAAGCGGATATTAAGCTGACCTTTATGCCGTTTTTCATAAAGGCGTTGTCCTTATGCTTAACGGAGTTTCCGCAGTTCAATGCCCGTCTTAGTGAAGATGGCAACGCTATGACTTACATCGACGACCACAATATTGGTTTTGCGGTAGACAGCAGCGCGGGGTTACTGGTGCCAAACATTAAACAGGTGCAGAGTCTGAGTGTGCTGGAAATCGCTGAGGAAATGCAACGCATTGTTGCTGATGCCAGACAGGGCAAAGTTAGCGGCAGTGACTTAAAAGGCGGCACTACTAGTCTTTCCAATGTGGGCGTACTGGGTGGTACTACCGCCACGCCGATTATCAATTACCCTGAACTAGCCATTGTAGCGCTGGGTAAAATACAGCAATTACCGCGTTTTGATGCACAGCAACAGGTGATCAGTCAGTCTGTAATGCAGGTGAGTTGGTCGGCCGACCACCGGGTTATCGATGGTGCCACCATGGTAAGGTTTAACAACTTATGGCTGGATTACCTGTCCAATCCGCTCAAAATGTTAAGTAAACTGCGTTAAGGCGTTACGGCACTGGTATCTTGTTGCAGTGGGCGATAAACTTGCGCGATTCGCGCAAGCTTCGCCAGTTTTGGGTCGGGAGCTGCTGATAACAGGTTTCAAGAGAGAGCACTATTTTGCTGAGTTACCAACACGGTTATCACGCCGGTAATCATGCCGACATCCTCAAACATCTCTGCTGGCTGGCAGTAATTAATCGCCTGAAGCAAAAAAACAAGCCGTTTAACCTGATTGATACCCACGCTGGCTCGGGCTGTTACCGGCTCGATTCAGAACAGGCCAATAAAACCGGTGAGTACAAAGAAGGGGTTGTTAAGCTGGATCAGTTCTCGCCGCAGGATCCGCTGCTAGTTGAGTATCTGGCCGCGCTGGCGCTGTATCGCAACAACAATGAGTACCCTGGATCACCGTTACTGGCGGCGGATTTACTGCGTACCAATGATGCATTGCACGTGATGGAATTACACCCGGGTGAATTTGCTAATTTGAAAGGGGTGTTAAAACCCCACAAAGGAGACGGGCAGGTTCACAGTCATTTTCGAGACGGCCTTGAAGGCCTGGTCGCCTTATCACCACCTAAGCCCAACCGTGGCGCGGTGCTTATCGATCCACCGTATGAGTCGCGAAGCGAATATCAGGCCGTGACAAACGCGGTAAAAGACTGTTTAAAACGTTGGCCTCAGGCGCAGATATTGATTTGGTATCCGTTGTTGTCGGCCCGTGCAGGCGATAAACAGGGTGAATCAGAAGCCATGTGCCAGAACCTTGCCAGACTCAATCACAATGTGCTGCAGGTAGAACTGCTGGCCGAGGATAAAGATGCCGATACCGGCATGTATGGTTCTGGCGTGTGCTTTATAAACCCGGCCTGGCAAATTGATACCATTCTAACCAACAGCCTGACTGAGCTTTGCCCACGTTTAGGCACGCAATGCCAACACAACATGGTTTGGCTTAATCACACCGAGTCATGACCAGAAAAGGCATCCGCCACTTTTATATTCCTGAAGAGCAGTCGGTGTATCTGCTTTCTCATGCAGATGCCCAAAAGCTTAAAGACTGGATTGCGCTGTGTATTGCACAGCTCGAAAGCCTCGGTTTTACCGATATCAGCCTGATAGGTAAGGGCGCCTATGGTTTTGCTTTTGGCGGTCGCGATCAGGCCGGTGAGGAACTGGTATTTAAATTTACCCGCATTACCCTACCGGTGAGCATTCAGGATCGCCTCGAAGAAGAAGCGTTTATGCAAGGGTTGCTCAGGCACTCGCATATTCCGGCAGTGAAAGAGTTCTACCAACGGGGCAGACAATCCATTCTAATGATGGAGCGGGCGCCGGGTATTGACCTTGAACAATACAGCTTACGAGACGGGCCCATCGGGCCGCGATTAATTGTTAAGATGGCCGTGCAACTGGGTAAAATTTTGTTGTATTTACGCCAGTTTGAGTTGGATGGCGGGCACCGGCCTATTGTGCACGGGGACATTAAACCTTCTAACCTGGTTTGGGATGAAGACAACGAACGTCTAAGCCTCATCGACTGGGGATCAAGCGTTTACGCGCAACTAGACGAACATCAGCAGCCGGTGCAAAACAATGTGCTGGATTTAATGTCGGGAGATATCCAGCAAACCAATGCCCGTCTGGGGGATATCTATTTTATTGGCGATGCGCAGATGAATGGCGAGCGCTCAAGCCCACGTTTTGACGAACAGGGGTTGGCCGGGACTCTATATGCACTGGCCTCCGGCCAGTCTGCCCGGTTTGCCCATCAGGTGATCCCGCCATCGTCGCTGGGGTTACCCAAAATATTGTCAGATATTCTTACCTATATGCTCAGTGACAACGTGGCAGAACAGCACAGTGGCGGCGACTACTTGTTGTCACACCTTAAATTGCTGGAAAATTTGGTGTTTGCTAATGATCCGGTCGAACGCTACGAATCCTTGTTACCGGTGTGGGTAGCTAAACAGCGCAAGCATATTGAATCGGTGGTCTATAGTTCCCGCAAATCGTTTCTGCGCCAGCAAAACGATCTCAGCGAACAGCAATCGGATGAGCTCAGCCAGTTAAACTATTTAAATGACGCCCAGTTTGAGCGGTATTACAAAAATTACCTGGATGGTATGGGCGCTACCGAAAAAGGCTTTTTAGCGGCGGTTAGTCGTCTGGCCCGTTATCCGGTGCTAGGTGGGCTGGTCATTCACTGGCAGCCAGAAGGCGTGTACATCGACTCGAGCCTGAACCTACAGGATCCGGCTAAGGAGCAAGCATTCAAGCATGCTGTAAATACCGTAGTCACACTGGCCCGGGCCATTCACCGCCAGGGGGTATTTAAATGCTGCCTGTTTGATGCCAAAAACACCCTGCATATTGAGCGCGAGCAAATTGAATCACCGTTTGTGGCTGGTGCCGCTACCGTTATCCCTTATGAAAAATCCAGTGTGTCACTGAGTACATCTGAAAGCCGTGTACATTCGTACTTTGAAGACGGTGATGATCCGGACGAGTTCCTCGCCTTACCGCCGCAAATTATGCAGGCCATAAAAGCACTTAATGCTATCCATCACACCGGCTGTATTATTTTCGAGGCACTCGAGAAACACTTAAAAATACATAGTTACTATCGTTTGCTTGATCATACGAAGGAAAATGAGTTTAATGCGTTACTGAAAGAAATTATTGATTCACTGCCACTGCTTACAGGTGAAGGTACCTGTGGTTTTATGAAGTTACCTTACAAAGACACGCGTTTTTTTGAGCACCGGGCAAAGTGTGCCGACAAGTTTTATCCTCGCAATCCCCGAACGCGCTAACTAGTCTTTTGGGTAGTGAACCTATCTGTTTATCTATTTGGAGTTACTCTTGGAACAGCAAAACGAAGTTAAAGTTGCCTCTTTACTGGAATTGGAAACCCTCGAAAAGGGACTTTATCGTGGCCAGAGCTGGGATCTGGGCTTTCGTGCCATATTTGGGGGCCAGGTGTTGGGGCAGGCATTAAAGGCGGCCTGGGAAAGCGTGCCGGAAGGGCGCGTTGCACATTCTTTTCACAGCTACTTTTTATTACCCGGTGATGCAAAACAGCCAATAGTGTACGACGTTGAAATCGTTCGGGACGGCAAGAGTTTTTCTGCCCGGCGGGTAAAAGCCATTCAGAATGGCCGCAACATTTTTTATATGACAGCCTCATTTCAGCAACCAGAAGAGGGTATGCAGCATCAGTCTGCACAGATGCCCGTAGTGCCTGCACCAGAAGAAGTGGAGCCTGACATCAGAATGTACGAGCGTAATTACGAGAATATCGGGCGTAGAATGCGCGAAGCGTTGAGTTATCATCGCCCCATTGATATTCGTACTGTCGATGCCGTGCGCTCATTTACATCTAAAAATGACAAACCTGAGCGTTATACCTGGTTACGGGCGAACGAAGCGCTTGGCGATTCACAGGCCATGCATCAGGCGGCGCTGGCCTATGCCAGCGATTACCATTTTTTAAGTACGTCGCTGCAGCCACATGGTGTACAAATTACTGACCCTAACCTGGCGATTGCCACTATTGACCATGCCATGTGGTTCCATCGCCCGATTAACATGAACGAATGGTTACTGTATTGCATGGAGAGTCCGGCTAGCGGTGGGGCCAGAGGATTGGTAAGAGGTCAGTTGTTTAATCAGCAAGGAGAACTGGTAGCGTCAACCATGCAGGAAGGGTTGATGCGGATCATCGACTGATCCCTTGTTTCTGTAGCGAGTATTCCTGCCTTCGTTTATGAAAAAATACACTGCTAGCGCTATTGGCGCTGGCATGGGTGCGCGGGTGAATTTCAATCGTCCATAAAAAATGCCCAGAACTTAAAAAGCTCCGGGCCTAGGGGAATGGCTCATTGCTGAGCCGTGCGCTAACTTTTA
>CATMRP010000122.1 GCA_950073835.1 uncultured Alteromonadaceae bacterium | reverse complement strand
TGAAACTGGCGCAGATGCTTTTCCAGTGCCCGGCCGCGCTCTTCCTGAGGGGATTCAAACAAAGCCAGAGTCTGGTTTTCTAAAAACACACTACCGCAAGCTTCGCTTACAAATACCGGCACTTTGCCGACCTTGATAAGTGTGAGTTCACTTTGCGTTCGCGGGCATTTCATAAGGCACTCGGCATCCCATTAATTTACGCGGCCAGCGGCACAAAGGTGGCGCGGGTCAGGCTGGCAAGTAATTGCGGCGCAAGTTCGATTTCCAGCCCGCGTTTACCGGCACTGCAGTAAATCAGTTCCAATTGTGCTGCGCTTTCGTCGACAAACGTGGGTAAGGCTTTCTTCTGGCCCAACGGGCTGACACCGCCAAGCACGTAGCCGGTAGTGCTTTCTACTTTGGCCGGTGGCGCCATTTGTGCCTTCTTGGCACCCGCCGCTTTAGCCAGTTGTTTGAGGTTTAACTGGTGGGTAACCGGTACAACAGCGACCACGAGTTTGCCTGAGTCCAGTTCGGCCACCAGGGTTTTAAATACTTTGGGCGCTTCTAGCGAGAGTTTTTCAACCGCTTCCAGGCCGAAGGACTCGGCCTGTTTATCATGCTCATACCTGAGCACTTTATGAGCATGTTTACCGCGCTCGAGCAGTTTTATAGCAGGGGTCATTGTGGCCTTTCCCAAATTACCGTTTAATCGATTACTCTGGCATAAAAGTGAGCGTATGCAAAGGCTTACCTGGCAACAATGGGGTCATACGATGCTTGGCATAGTCATCGAAACCGGCTTTGTAAAATGCCGAGAGCGGATGACCGGACTGCCCGCCCGGAATGGTTAATACCGCTTTATCAAGCTGGCCGGGGCGCACAAAAAATCGTTGGGAAGCCCCAAAACTGGGGGCCTGAACCGCTGGCATAAAGGTGTCGCCATAGCCAGGAATTTCCGGCATGTTTAACGCCTTGCCAAATACCGGGATCTGCCCGGCAAAAGGATGGGTGATGGCTTGCTTATTGACCTTGCCCCAGGCCAGGGTCGATAAGTCTTTTGACGCGCCGTGTTTATCCAGTAACTGTTGGCGCGCCTGTTCATACTGACTCAGCAAATAGCTTTGCCAGTCGTCCTGATCCTCTGGTAACCACTGGGTGTTATCACTGCGAATCAGCTGCCAGATAGCCGGTTCGAGGTTACTGGATACATCCCGCAGACTCAGGTGCTTGGGTTTAAGCGCTTCGCTAACGGGCGCAAATGTGGTGTTAATTACCTGACGGCGAAAGTGCTTCACCAGGGTGTAGCCCACCGATTCGGCGCAGGCACAGTTTTGCCAGTTATCCAGCGCCTCAATATCAGCTGAAAAATAACCGGAATTGCGCTTTAACAGCTGACGGAGCAGGGCATGCCAGGGCTGCAGAAAGCGCGCTTCATTATCAAGCTGGATCTGGTAGAAACGTTGTTCGTCAAATTGCTCATAATCGAACAGGCGGTCGCGGATCTGCTGAGCACGTGCACCAAGGGCATACCCACCGTCGCCAAAGCGAGCGAGATCGTCGGTGCCAATGACTCGCGAATTGGCGGTCCAGATACGATGGGATGCCGGGTTCATTACTACTGGCAGGTCCATTTCATCGACGTTCCACAAACCGTCCAGCTGCTCAGGGGTAATGGCCGTGTTATGAGGTACTTTACGGGCCGGGACAGCACCGGCAGGCATCCAGGCAATGTTACCGGCAGTGTCACCAAGCGCAATGTTCTGCACCGGGATGCCGAGCTTTCTGACCACCGGAATGGCTTCGAGCACCGACAGTTTGGTGTCTAGCTGGTTAAGCATAAGATTAACCGCGTAGGGTTCCTGAGCGGTCCATTTTAAAGCGTAAAAGCGCGTACCCAACTGACGAACCGGGCCATACTGGCTGGTGAGCCGCTTATAAGTCTCGGGCTCACCTTTTACGCTGATGGTTTCTTCCACGGCTGTCACTTCGCTGCGATCAATCAGCACCCAGTCGGCGGTATCCACATAGGCATTGGTGAAACCCCAGGCGATATGACCATTGGTGCCGGCAATGACACCGGGCACGCCGGGTAAGGTAACCCCGGTCAGCGACACATCGTATTGGTCTACCGCGTAATTTAGCTGGGCACGATACCAGATAATCGGTACGCGCATGCCTAAATGCATATCACTGGCCAGCAGCGCGTCGCCGGTTTCGGTGAGTGCGCCACCCACAATCCAGTTGTTACTACCAATTTCGGTACGAAAGGCCATTTGGGCCGTATTGTTGCTCACTGTAGCTGCACGCTGTTTTAGCAACGGAATTTCCACATCGCCAGTGAGCTGACTGTTATCCAGCGCCGCCTGATACTGACTCGGCTGCAGGATAAAGTCGACCATGGGCTGGCCAAACTGATGCTTAATTTCGGTCAGGGTGAGGTCGCGATTCACATTACCACTTTGTAAATCGAGGTACATGCTGAGGATCACCAGGATGCTGTCTTCGGGTGACCAGGGGGCCTGCTCAAATTTAGTCAGGATATATTCAAATGGCCGGGCAGACTGCTCGGCGACGGCCTGATTAACCCCTGCGGTATAAGCGATAAGAATGTCTTTCTGCGCCTGAGGTAACTGTGAATAGATGGAATTGGCGCGGCGACGGAATTCGTGAAAACGACCGGTTTTATCGACATCAAGAGCCATGCTACCCAGCCACTCAGACAGCTCGCCGGCGGCAACCCGACGTTGTAGATCCATCTGGAAAAAACGGTCCTGGCCGTGGGCAAAGCCCAGTAAATACATGGCTTCCTGGCGTGAATCGGCCTGAATAATTGCCTGGCCGAGGGCATCGCGCGACAGGGTGGCGGGTTGCTGAACCTGGCTCACAATGCGATCCCCGTCTAACGCCGGGAGCGACTGACGAAGGGTAAAGTAAACGGCCATCACTGCAATGATCAGCAGGCCAATTGCCGCCAGTACGATCCGTTTTAACCAATTTAACACGTGTAATACTCCCTGTTTTTTCTTATGCTTAAAGCCTTTCGGCGGCAGTTTAGTGGTGTAGCTCACCACTGCTTCACCAATTTCTGTGCCAGCGCTTTTGGCTGGTCGCAGCGCCATCGCACTTGTGAAGCTTAACTTTTGTTTGTCGCCACGTCCTAAGCAGTTTAGCATTGTAAAACAATGCATTGGAGTCCAGGAGTCAGCATGGGACCAGTAATGATCGATTGTCGCAGCCTCAGTTTACAGCAAGATGAACGCGACATGCTAGCGCACCCGCTTACTGGCGGCGTGATCCTGTTTACGCGCAATTACGAGTCGGTAGATCAACTCAGGGCATTAATAAAGGACATTCGTAAGGCGGCAGGCAAACCGCTGATCATCGCTGTGGATCATGAAGGCGGCCGGGTACAGCGTTTTCGCCCCGGATTTACCCGGCTACCTGCCATGGGACAGATACTGCAGCTCACCGATAGTGATAATGATGCCGACGCGTTAAGTTATGCCTGCGGTGTGATTATGGCTTATGAGCTCAAGCAACTGGACATCGATATTAGTTTTGCACCGGTGCTGGACATTAACGGTGTGTCTAATGTGATTGGCGATCGCGGTTTCTCGCCAAACCCTGCGCTGGTGAGTCGTCTGGCGGGGTGCCTGATAGACGGCATGCACGCCATAGGCATGCCCTCTACCGGCAAACACTTTCCCGGCCATGGCAGCGTGGTAGCGGACTCACACATTGATACCCCGGTGGATGAACGGGACTTACAAACCATACAACAACAGGATCTGCTGCCTTTTGCTGATCTAATCGCCCGGCAGAAAATTGATGCCATGATGCCAGCTCACGTGCGTTTTGCGGCCATCGACGATAAACCCGCCGGGTTTTCCCCTTACTGGTTACAAACCATTTTGCGCGGCAAGCTAGGCTTTGACGGGGTGATTTTTTCCGATGATTTATCGATGGAAGGCGCAGCCGTAGCCGGTACTTATCCCGAGCGCGCCGAGCAGGCCCTGGCTGCCGGCTGTGATATGGTGCTTGCATGCAACAACACAAACGGTGCGCTGGCCATATTAAACGGCCTGTCTGGCACTATTGAGCCGTCTCATCGCCTGAGCCGGCTAACCGGCTGGCAGCTTTCATCAACGGCAGAACAAACTTATCAGCAAGCCTGTGAGGTGTGGCAACGGTATGATAGTTAAAAATAAAGTTATTGCATTCAGCGCTGTGGTCAGCGCATTGTTGTGGGGCGTTCTGGCTGCGAATGGCTTTGCACAGGCACTCAGCCTAACGGCCGCGCTGACGCTACTCATTGCCATTTTGTGGGTAACCGAGGCACTGCCTATTCCGGTGACGTCACTGATCCCGTTTGTGGCCTTTCCCATGGCCGGGGTAATTGATTATAAAGCGGCGGCATCGGCGCTGGGGAGCCACGTGATCCTGCTGCTGATGGGTGCGTTTATGCTCTCTAAAGCACTGGAGAAGTCGGGCGTGCACCGCCGCATTGCGGTATACATGCTGCGCTTATGCGGAGCGTCCAGTGCCAGACGGCTGGTGCTGGGCTTTATGCTCACCTCGGCAGTGCTGAGCATGTGGATATCCAATACCGCCACCACTTTAATGTTACTGCCCATTGCTATGGCCATTATCACTTCGATGAACTCGCCAAAACTGGCTGCTGCCTTGTTACTCGGCATTGCATACTCAGCGAGTTTGGGCGGGGTGGGCACGCCCATCGGCACACCGCCGAATATTATTTTTATGAGTGTGTATCAGCAAACCACCGGCACGGAGCTCAGTTTCATTAACTGGATGATAACCGGTGTACCCATAGTGCTGATAGCCATTCCGATAATGGCTTTCTGGCTGACCCGCAAATTAAGTGATATGCCGGATTGTGACTTACCGAAAGCCGGTGACTGGCGCCCGGCGGAAAAACGGGTGCTGATCGTGTTTGGTATTGTGGCGCTGGCCTGGATATTCCGTCCTTACTGGTCGGTATGGACGGGGATGACGCTGGTGAGTGACAGTACTATTGCCATTGCCGGTGTGGTGCTGATGTTTCTGGTACCCAATGGCGACAAAGAGAAGCCCGATCAGCTGCTCGACTGGAAAACCGCTGAGGCGATCCCGTGGGGGATGTTATTGCTGTTTGCGGGCGGTATTTGCATGGCCAAAGCGTTTACCGCTTCGGGCTTAAGTTTATTGCTTGGTGAAGCACTTACCGGACTGTCGGCCTTACCCATTGTGCTGACCTTGCTGATCTTGTGTCTGGCGGTGAGTTTTGTGACCGAAATTACGTCTAACACCGCCACCGCGACCTTGCTAATGCCTATTCTGGCCAGCGCGTCGGCCGCTATTGGTGTGGATCCTATTGTGCTGATGATGCCTGCTGCTATAAGCGCCAGTTGCGCCTTTATGATGCCGGTAGCCACGGCGCCCAATGCCATTGTGTATGGTAGCGGCCGGATCCCCATTCAAACCATGGTACGCGAGGGCACTATGTTGAATATTCTGGTGGGACTGGTAATTACTGGTGTGGTGGTTGTGACCCGGCTATAAACGCCTAGCGGCTAACCGGCACATCTGCTACACCGGCTCTGGCGTTGAGATAGCGGGCAAACACGTACAGCCAGTCTGACAAGCGATTAACGTACTGCTGTGCAAGTTCGGCAACGTCGGTGTGTTTGGCCATGCTGATCATGCGTCGCTCGGCACGGCGGCATACAGTACGGCAAACATGGGCCTGGGCAGCCGCTACACAGCCGCCGGGTAAAATAAAGCTGGTTTGCGGTGGTAAGTCGGCCTGCATTACATCGATATGAGACTCTAAGTCCACCACTGCATCCGGAGCCAGGGTAGAACTGGCCGATACCGCAAAGCCAACGCTGAACAGGGCATTCTGAATGGCTGCCAGCATAGCTAAGTCGCTGTCGCTGCCGAGTTTATCTGCCTGCAGCCGAGCGCTCAATAAACCTATTTGCGCATTGAGTTCATCGAGGCTACCGTAACATTCAATAATAGCGTCGTCTTTGGCCACTTTTTGTGGCTTGTTAACATACAGCTGGGTTTCACCCTGATCGCCGGTTTTGGTATAGATTTTCATGATTAGTCCTGCTCCTTGGCGGGGGGCGGCGCTGCGGGGCGATCGTAACGGCGGATTTGTACCAGCATGCCAAACAGTGGGTGGTCAAAATAATGCAGTTGCGTACTGATCACGCGACGTTGCTGGGAAAACGGAATTGAGACCAGCTCGTAGGCCGGTGGTGCACCAGGCAGGGTATTGGCCGAAAGCACCGGCTGCCGATAAAACAGCTCGCTGTTAATGTGCAGGTACGGTACCCGGTTGATGTATTTAAGGTATATCTGAATAAACCCGTCAAGCTCCCAGATGGGCGATAAACGCTTCACATCCGACTGCGGATTGCCGTCGTCGTTGATTTCTGGTGGTGCCGTCATGCCGGCAAAACTAATGGGCTGCGGGTTATTGAGGCGTTGATTCAACTCGGTAAAAAAACTGTCCGCCGGTGCGGCCAGCTCGGCGTTTTGCTCAGCGGAGGGTTCGTCGACTGGCGGCAATTGTTGCGGGCGAAGATCGCCGTTTTGGGTAAACTGCTGAGCAAAATTCTGACCGGCAAATAAACGCAAGGTTTCGGCTTTATCCTGACCAAATTTAACCTGCTGACGCCAGCTAAAGTGAGCCAGTCGCTCGATACCTTTGCGCCAGCGAATGCTGGTGTAAATATCATCCTGTGAGAGCTGATTAGTTGACAGCAAATGCGGGCCGCTAGCCCTTTTAAAATCGGCTCCGTGCACATAAAGCGGCGTTTGCTGACGCGGCGGCACGTAGAGATCCGGTTGGGGCCACTGCCAGCTTTGCGGATCTAAATTCGGCTTTGTGGGCGTAACGCAATTGAGCGGGCGGCGCTTTACGCTTACCGGCGTGAGCTGTTCTTCATTTAAGTTAAATGACAACCAGTAGGCAGCAATGGCCCCGGGCGCAGGAGGGATAACTTCTGGTGCTGGCTCAAGTAAGGCATGATCTGACGCTTCTGTGCCCTGAGTGGTTTCATCAGCCAACATAAATGGTTCGTCGTCAGTAACGTCGCTGTTTTCATCACTGAATAACTCGCTGTCCTCATTGCCGCTTTCAACAAGCCCGGCCTGTTCATCTAATGCAGGTTCTACCGGCTCCGGCTCGATATAATAATCGCGCAGGATTTCTTCCTGTGAGGGCGCCTCTGCCCACAGTGGTGATGTGGGGGCGTTGCAAACCGGTAATGAGTTATACACCATGGTAATGTCTGGCTGATAATACCCGGAGAGTAAATCCCAGTCGGTATTGGGTGTACTCAATACCGGTTGACGTTCAAACCGTTCGGCAAGATCGCTCACCGCGGTGTCGCGGGCGAACAGCATTACCTCGATATCGAACCACCATTTGTCTTCGTCGTTAGCGTGTACCGGGTAAGCGGTTATACAACTGAGTGCGAGCAGGCTACCAATTATACGCCTCATGCCTGGCTGATCTCCCTGGCAAAATCTTCTATAAGCCCGTCCACCATAGCTAATCGTTCGCGGGCTGTCTCGGTTTTCTTCACGATCCGCAGTTTTTGACTGCCTTCAAACTTAAACATTTTATTGCGGGTTTGTACCAGTTGAATAATAAAACCGGGGTCTACCGGGGTATCCTCATTAAATTCGAGAGTACCGCCGGTGGCGGTCATTTCGACCTTGTGAATACCCACGCAGCGGGCTTTGAGTTTAAGCTCTGCCACTGCAATAAGGTTTTTCGCCGCATCCGGCAGCAGGCCAAAGCGGTCGATACACTCAATCTGGAAGGCTTCAATATCGTCGCTGTTTTTACAGCTGGCCAGTTGCTTGTAAAGGGACAACCGGGTATTCACATCGGCAATGTAATCTTCCGGCAATAGTGCCGGGATACGCAATTCGATTTCGGTATGCAGGCGGTTAGCATCGCTGAGTGACGGCTCTTTACCGGCTTTAAGGGCGTCTACTGCCTGTTCGAGCATGTCCATGTAAAGTGAGTAACCGACACTGGCGATTTGGCCGGACTGGTCTTCGCCGAGTAACTCACCGGCACCTCGGATTTCCAGATCGTGGGTGGCCAGAGCGAAGCCTGCGCCTAAGTCTTCCAGGCTGGCAATGGCTTCCAGGCGTTTAGCGGCATCGCGGGTCATGCGCTTGGGATGCGGGGTTAATAAATAGGCATAGGCCTGGTGGTGAGAACGGCCAACCCGGCCGCGCAACTGGTGCAACTGCGCCAGACCAAGATGATCGGCACGGTCCATAATAATGGTGTTGGCGGTAGGCACATCGATACCGGTTTCGATAATGGTAGTGCACACCAGCACATTGAAGCGCTGATGGTAAAAGTCACTCATTACCGACTCTAGTTCACGTTCGCGCATCTGCCCGTGGCCTACGGCAATGC
The DNA here is from genome assembly GCA_950073835.1 of uncultured Alteromonadaceae bacterium. Lineage (GTDB taxonomy): Bacteria > Pseudomonadota > Gammaproteobacteria > Enterobacterales > Alteromonadaceae > Alteromonas. The sequence continues at coordinate 6,195 of CATMRP010000122.1, read as the reverse complement.
GGGCTTCCGGTACGATTTCGGCGATTTCCTCGGCAGTGCGGGCAATGCTTTCTACCTCGTTGTGCAGGAAATACACCTGACCGCCGCGCAGAATTTCACGCATGATGGCTTCGCGGATCACCGCTTTATCGCGCTGTTGCACAAAGGTTTTAATGGCCAGACGTTTAGCCGGGGCAGTGGCGATAATCGATAAGTCACGCATCCCCGACATGGCCATATTCAGCGTACGCGGAATGGGCGTAGCGGTAAGGGTAAGAATATCCACATCGGCCCGCAGGGCTTTAAACTTCTCTTTCTGGCGCACGCCAAAGCGGTGTTCTTCGTCGATGATGACAAGGCCCAGATCGTTAAACTGAATAGTGTCGCTGAGCAGTTTATGAGTGCCGACCACAATATCCACGGTGCCGTTTTCGATGCCGTCCATCACCGATTTAGTGGCTTTGCCACTCACAAAACGGGAAACCACCTCAATGCGAAACGGCCAGTTGGCAAAGCGGTCTTTAAAGTTTTCGAAGTGCTGCTGTGCAAGCAGGGTTGTAGGTACCAGAATGGCCACTTGTTTACCCTGATTAGCGGCTAAGAAAGCCGCGCGCATAGCGACTTCGGTTTTACCAAAGCCCACGTCACCGCACACCAGGCGGTCCATGGCCTGTGGGCTGCCCATGTCCTGAATAACCGCGTTGATGGCCTGCATCTGATCGGCGGTTTCTTCAAATGGAAAGCTGTCGGCAAAGGATTGGTATTCTTCCCAGGTAATGGGGTAGGCAAAGCCGGGCTTGGCAGCACGCTTGGCGTACACATCGAGGAGCTCTGCGGCTACGTCGCGCACCCGCTCGGCCGCTCTCTTCTTGGCTTTTTCCCAGGCATCGGAGCCCAGGCTATGCAGCGGCGCTGAATCCTGCTCACCACCGCTGTAGCGCGAAATTAAGTGCAGCGAGGCCACCGGTACATATAACTTGGCCTGCTTGGCGTACTCAATGGTTAAAAATTCGGTAGTGACGCCACCGGCATCTAAGGTTTGCAGGCCAATATAGCGGCCTACGCCGTGGTCGAGATGGACCACCGGCTGACCCACAGACAGTTCCGCCAGATTGCGAATAATGGCGTTTTCGTCGGTAGGCTTTTGCGCGGTTCGCAAACGCCGCTGACTGATTTTATGGCCGAGTAGCTGAGTTTCGGTAATAAACAGCAGCTCTCCGTCGGGATTGTTCCAGCGGAAACTGTGCTCTACCATGCCAATGGAGATACCAACGGTTTCGTGGCTGGTAAGAAAATCGTCGAAGTGAGCAAACTCTACGGGCTTAATTTGGTACTTGCTTAAAATGCCGAGTAGGTTTTCCCGGCGGCCCTGTGATTCGGCACAAAACAGTACTTTGGCACCGCGCTCGCTGGCTTCTGACAGGGTAGTCAGCAAGGCCTGGGCGGGCTGTTTCTTTTGCGGGTTTAAGGCGATGTCGTCGAGCTTTTCGCAGTGCAGATTGTGTTTGCCGGCAGCCTCGTCGAGGGGCTGCGAAGCCAGCGCGACCCGCGGCCATTGTTTGAGGCCGGCGAATAATTCGTTTACCGGTAAAAACAGCTCCATGGGCGCCAGCAACGGGCGGTGTTTATTATAGCGGTACTGTTCGTAGCGCTCATTCAGATCCGCCCAGAAGAATTCACTGGCATCACTGACATCGCCATGCAACATAATAAGGGTGTCGGGATGAAAGTAATTAAACAACGTGGCAGTTTTTTCGAAGAACAGCGGCAGATAATACTCCACACCGCTTGGCATGGTGCCACGGGTAATTTGATTAAACACCGACTCGGCGCTGTTACTGGCGTCGAAACGCTCTAAAAATTGCTGACGAAACAGGTTAAGCGCGGCTTTATCGGTGGGGAATTCCCGGGCCGGAAGCATACGGATCTCTTCAACCGCATTGCTTGAGCGCTGTGAATCCGGATCGAACAGGCGGATACTGTCGACTTCGTCATCGAACAGGTCGATGCGGTAGGGATCTTTCGAGCCCATGGGGTAGAGATCGATAATACTGCCGCGAATTGAAAACTCGCTGTGGCTCATTACCTGGCTGACATGCAGATAACCGGCTTGCTCTAACTGGCGGCGAAACTGATCCCGATCCAGTTGCTGGCCACGTTTTAACAGCAACAAGTGCTGGCCAATGTATTCCACCGGGGCCAGACGCTGCATCAGGGTATTGATGGGCACAATAAAAATGCCGCTGGGTTCCTGGGTTAACCGGAACAGGGTTTCCAGACGCTGGGAAATAATATCCTGGTGCGGTGAGAATGTATCGTAAGGCAGGGTTTCCCAGTCGGGGAACAGGGTAACCGGAACACTGTGCTGACTGCCCTGAAAATAGCGGATTTCTTTTTCGAGTTTGAGCGCCGAAGGCGTATCGGCGGTAACCAGTACGATAGGGCGGCCAGCCTGTTGACTGGCCTGGGCTACGGCGAGCGCGCGGCTGCTGCCTTGCAACTGCCCCCATTGTTGTTGGTCCTGAAAACCGGCTGACGACCTGGTTTTGGGCAGTGGCAAAGAATTAAGCGTGGTTGTCATGATTCCTTAACGATTCTTTTTTGAGCGTTTTTATTTATGGCTTGCAGGTTACGCGTTTTTATTCTGGCCGCGCTTGCGAAGCTGCTGCGTTTGTAAATGCAAACTGGCTCTGACTAACAGTTCCTGATCCTGTTCGCGGATCCGGGTAAAAATGAAGGCTATATGGTAGCCGTCCGATTCCTGCTGGCAAGTAATAACTTCGCCATAGCAGAAAATGGCCGCGGCTTCTTCGGAAACAAACAGTTTAAGTTCTGCCTGAGTGCCTGCATCCAGGGGGGTGGGGTGCTCAATGATCACGCCACCACCGCCGAACCTGATACTTTCGAAGCGGTAATCCGGATCGTCCTGTTGGTGTAAAATGTAGGACATCATCAAATCAATTTTACGTGACTGATGATTAAGGTAGTTAACCAGTTCGGATGCGTGATCGCTAAGGTTACGCAACGGGCGCAGCGCCTGGGATTCGATAGAGGCCATCTCGCTGGCAATGCGAAAGGCATAAGGCATGTGGTCTTCGAGTTGTTCGTTGTCTGGCAGGGCAAAGTGCTCGTCGAGCGGACGCATATTGACCTTAATAGCGTGGCTGATTAAGAAAAACTCATTAAACTGAGCTTGTTTTTCTGCCAGGGTTAACGATTCCACAATACTCTCCAGGCTGACTTGTGTGCAGGGTAGCTTACACGTATTATGCACCGAGCTTAAGTCTTTGTTTATCATTAAAACGTACAACGTACCGTATTGATTAAGAGTAGTGCAGGGAAGGATGAATACCAAGCCCCCACTGCCCAGGTACAGGTGAAATTTCATGGCCTATCCGCTTTCTGCCTATATTGCACTGCGTTATTCCACCGCAGGCAAACACAACAGCTTTGTAGCGTTTATTAACCGCTTCTCGGTAGCCGGGATAGCCCTGGGGCTGATGTCGCTGATTATTGTGCTGTCGGTAATGAATGGCTTTGAAGCCCAGCTGCGCCAGCGGATTTTAGGCATAGTGCCACAGGTGGTAGCGCTTAACGCCAGTGTTGATGACGTGCTACAACTACCCCTAACGGAAGTGCGTGCCGCCAGCCCCTTCAGGGAAGCTGAAGGCCTGGTGCAATCCCGCCAGGCGTTGCGCGGTGTGCAATTGCAGGGCGTAGATCCTCAAACCATGGCCAATCACAGTATTGTGAGCGACTACATGCTGGAAGGTAATTTTGAGCGCCTTGAAGAGATAAAATTTGGCGCTATCATCAGCCGCGCACTGGCGCAGGAACTGAGCGTGAATGTGGGCGATCAAATACGGGTAATGGCGGCCGGTGCCAGCGTGTATACGCCCTTTGGCCGCATGCCGAGCCAGCGCCTGGTGACCATTGCTGCGTTATTTAATCTGGGATCACAGCTTGACGACAAAGTGATTTATTTACGGCTCGACGATTTAACCCGCCTACTGCGAAAACCCAAAGACAGCCCGGCGGATGTGCGCCTGTTTTTAAACAATGCGTTTAATTACCAGGGCGTGGTGGCACAACTTGAACAGGCAGGTTATGCAACCAGTAACTGGCGTTCGCGGCAGGGACCGTTGTTCGATGCAGTAAAAATGGAAAAGAACATGATGTTTTTAATGCTACTGCTGATTATCGCGGTGGCAGCATTTAACATTGTGTCTGCTCTGGTGATGGTGGTGTCGGAAAAAAGTGGTGACATTGCTATTTTACTTTCTCAGGGCATGACAGTAGCCACGGTGCGCGCCATATTTATGCTCAACGGCATCTTCAATGGCCTAAAAGGCGCGGTAATTGGTGCGGTGCTGGGCATTTTAGCGGTGGTGTATATCAACGATATTTTGGAATTTTTCGGAATATATCTGGCGTTATCTGCCGACGGGCCTGGCTTACCCATTGATATGCAATGGCATCAGGTGGTTTGGGTAACCCTGTTTTCCTTAGGTTTATGCCTGCTGGCAAGCTGGTATCCCGCGCAGCGCGCCATGAAAGTGCAACCGGCTATAGTTTTACAGCAGGAATCGTAAAAACTTGATTGAATGGTCAGGTTTTTGGCTTTTGCCGTGCATTGTGGCATAAAATTTTCTATAATCTTTTTCTTTTCTTTCGCTCGGTTACCGATTCTATGAATAAAGTCTTTATTACGTCGGCGGATCTGCTTCAGGATTCATTTCGACTTGCCTCAAAAGTGTATAAGGACGGCTTTCGTCCGCAATTTATTGTTGGGATCTGGCGCGGCGGCGCGCCAATTGGTATTGCGGTACAAGAGTTCTTTGAATTTAAAAAATTCCCCACCGACCATATAGCGGTGAGGACCTCTTCTTATTACGGCATTAACAAGCAAAGCAAAGAGATTCGCGTACATGGCCTGCATTATCTGATTGAAAATGCCAATGCCGAAGATGCACTGCTGATTGTTGATGACGTTTTCGACTCGGGCCGCAGCGTAGACGCATTAATTAAGCAAATTAAAAAGCTGATGCGCCTGAATATGCCAAAAGATATTCGTATTGCGTGCCCGTATTACAAACCGCAGAATAATAAAACCGATATCGTGCCTGACTATTATGTAAATGAAAGTGACGATTGGTTAGTGTTCCCTCATGAAATCGCCGATATGAGTGAAGAAGAAGTACGCGCCGGTAAAACCGAGCTGGCCGATGTGATGGATATTCTTTACGATAAAGAGTAAGTGAAATAGCAAGAAAGGCCCGCTTTTTACTTCAGTAGCTCGAGCGGGCTGATTACCGCGTTGCCGCCTCGTTGTAATATATGCGTATAGATTTGGGTGGTTTTCACATCGGCATGGCCGAGTTGGTCTTGCACCGTTCTGATATCAGCGCCTTTCAATAGTAAATGTGTTGCAAATGAATGGCGAAGAGTATGCGGTGTTACGGCTTTTTCCAAGCCTATATCCTGGGCAGTATGTCGCACAACACGCTGAATCTGTTTTTCATCAATATGATGACGGCGGGTAAGATTGCTTTCGGGATCAGTGCTTAATTTGCGTGCCGGGAAGAGGTATTGCCATTCTAATGAAGTATTGGCTGATTTAAATTTCTTATTCAACTGATTAGGCATCCATACGCCTTTAAACTCAGGATTCTGTAGATCTCTTTTGAGTTGCAGGGCCACTTTATCGCATTGGAGTTTTAGCGGGGTAATAAGCGTGTCGGACAAAGTGACAACCCGGTGTTTTGCGCCTTTTCCATACCAGATACGAATACATTTATAATTAAAATCAATATCTTTCACGCGAAGCCTGACGCACTCCATTAAACGCAATCCGCTGCCATAAAGTAAAGAAACCGGTAACCACTGGGGTTCTGGAATATGACTGAGTAACTTTTGCACTTCTGCAATAGTAAGCACGACGGGCAGTTTTCGGGCCTTACCGCTGTTAACAAAATCCAATTCGTCACTAAGTGGTTGCCCGAGGTACTTGTTATACAGGAAGGCCAGGGCATTTAACGCACTTGTCTGACTGCTAGCTGCTAACTGGCGTTTAATTGATAAATAGGTTAAATACTGCTGCACTTCATGGTCGCCCATCTTTTTCGGGTGCTGATAATTCTGGTGACGAATATAGTCAGCAATCCAATATAAATAGGTTTGAATTGTTCTTTTAGCGTAACGCTTAACGATCATAAA
>CATMRP010000121.1 GCA_950073835.1 uncultured Alteromonadaceae bacterium | reverse complement strand
GGCTTTTTAAGAGGCAAACCGCTCCTCTGCATGCACCTCCAGCTTCCTAGATCCTGTCGAATCCTAATCAGCCCCGGAGATCGTTACTATTAAACCAGAGAGTTTTAGCCCTCTGAATACTGTTTAATATTGGGCGGATACTAACTTATTCAAGGGGGAAGTACAAATATAAACACCTTTATGGCGGCTGATTGCTGCTTTGCTGAGCAGCTAAGTGTCGGTTATCGCTGGATTTACCGCAATGATATGATCCTGGTTGGTGTTTTGGGCTTAATTGCTTACATTATTAATAAGTAATTTTAAGAAGTTTTGATTATGCAACCCATGGATGTCTCGGTATTAAGCCGGGTGAACGATTGGCTGGCAGCGGGTAAGCCGTTTTGGTTTTGTACGGTGTTGGCTACCTGGGGCTCTTCTCCGCGGGAGCCTGGCAGTTTGTTTGCCGCTTCGGCCAGCGATGACTGGGTAGGCTCTTTGTCTGGCGGTTGTGTGGAAGATGACTTTTTATCCCGACTGGACGCCAACGAGTTTAGTGCTCCGGCGCAGCTGGTGCGGTATGGCGAAGAAGGCGGGCAGCAGGCTATCAGCTTACCCTGTGGCGGAATCCTTGATGTGTTGGTAGAGAAAATCACTCCGGCTGAAAACCAAAGTGCGCACTTTGCGGCTTATCTGAATTGTCTGTTGGGCAAGGATGTAAAAGTGCGAGAGGTTAACACGGATACCGGGCTGAGCCGGTTAAGTGAGGTTACCGAGCACACGCCAGCGGTGAGCTGGCAGGCTGATGCCAGCTATGTTGCGCTTCGTGTGGGTCCGGCAAGGCGTTTGGTTATTGCCGGTTATTCGCCAGTGGCAGAATATTGCGCTCGTTATGCTCAGTCGCTGGGTTTTGAAGTGATTATTTGTGAGCACCGCGAAGCGGAGCAGGCGCTGTGCAATATAGAAGGTTGCCGGTTTGTGCCGGATTTTGCCGCCGACTATATTATGAAATCAGGTAATGTGCACAGTCACACAGCTGTAGTGGCGTTAACGCACGACCCGCGCGTGGACGATCTTACAATGATGGAAGCGGTGCATACCGAAGCCTTTTACATAGGTGTAATGGGGTCTAAGCGCACATCGGCGAAGCGGGCAGAGCGCCTGCAGCGGGTAGGGCAGCTCACCGATGACCAGCTAAGTCATATCCATATGCCAATAGGTTTGGATATCGGCAGTAAAACGCCTGCAGAAATTGGCCTGGCGGTGATGGCCGATATCGTGCGCGCCTACCGCCAGCCGGATTAATTGCCACCTACTGAGTGCATTTCATGGTAGGTTATTCACTTCTTTGTTTTCCTGGAGTTGTAGATGAAAGTCTGGCTGATTGGCGTATTGCTGAGTGTGCTGCCGCTAGTTTCTTATGCAGGTGAATCCTTTCTACGCTTAAATAACGGCGAGTATGAAATTCCTGCCATTGTCAATTTACCTGAGTCTGACCAGGCGGTACCTGCAGTGGTGTTATTACACGGTACGGCATCGCATAAAAATGAAGTCGGCAATCTCTATGCGCGCCTGGCAGCAGCGTTAGCGAAGGTGGGTATCGGCTCCATACGTATCGATTTTGCCGGTACCGGCGATAGTTCGGTAAGTTATCGGTATTACACGCTTAAAAGTGCCGTTCGGGATGCCACCGTGGCACTAAAATACATGCAGGCACAACCTCAGGTGAATAGTGAAAAGCTAGGCGTTGTTGGCTTTAGCCAGGGTGGTCTGATAGCCCAGTTGCTAATTGCTCAATCGCCGGTGTTCGACTCATTTGTGGCCTGGTCTTCGGTAGCCAGCGACGGCGTGAGCGCCTTTCGGCCAATGTTCGACACGCTTTACCAGCAAGCCCAAAAGCAAGGTTATGTTACTCAGGAATACACCTGGCGAGCACCTCTGGATATTTCGCTTGAATGGTTTGAACAGGTAAAAACCAATAAGTCGCTCACCAACATGGCTACGTACAGCGGGGCATTGCTGGCGATTGCGGGCAGCGCTGATAAAGTGGTGCCGGCAGAAAATGCAACGCGGCTGATTGAAGCCACCAGTGCATACCCCGCGCAGGCCGTTATCATTAAAGATGCCAGTCACATCTTTAATGTGCTTAACGAACAGGCGGGAGAGGATGAACAGTTACTCAAATTAACTGTGCAGTGGTTTGCGCAAACGTTGCAATAAGTTAAAACAAAACAGGATGCCGTGGCACCCTGTTGTTATTTGTTGTTCTACGCTTTGTGTTTCATCACCCGGGCTTTCTGGCGTTCCCAGTCACGGTCTTTAATGGTGTCGCGTTTATCGTGAGACTGCTTACCTTTAGCCAGGTAGATTTCCAGTTTCACCCAGCACTTTTTCCAGTACATGGCGGTGGCTACGATGGAGTAACCCTGGCGGTCCCGCGCACCAATGAGGCGGTCTATTTCGCGCTGATTAAGCAGTAGTTTCCGGGCACGCTCAGGTTCGCAAATTACATGCGTTGAGGCCTGATTTAGCGGCGTAATGCGGGCACCTACCAGATACGCTTCACCGTTTTGGATTATCACGTAGTTATCGGTAATATTCACTTTGCCCTGACGAATACTTTTGATTTCCCAGCCTTGCAGTGCAATGCCGGCTTCCATTTTGTCTTCGAGGTGGTAATCGTGACGCGCTTTTTTATTCAGCGCGATGGTACCGGAGGTATTGGATTTATTTTTCTTCATGGCGGCTATTATACTGATTACATAAATGTTGTCTCGTATTTCCTGCACTGGCCAATAAAAATTTCCAGTCATGCTTTGTGATCCACAACAGCTTATTTTCAAAATAAATTTTATGGTAAACTCACCGGCAACTTGCAGGAGTACAAAATTCGTATGCCGAAAATTCAGCGCAGCGCCCTGGTTGCTTACAGCGCGCAATCCATGTTTGATTTAGTGAATGATGTTGAGTCTTATTCTGAGTTTCTGCCCGGCTGTAGCGACAGCAAAATAGTTAGCCAGCAGGGCAATGCTATGCAGGCGGCATTGCTGGTTTCCAAAGCGGGAATAAAGCAGTGGTTTACTACTCAGAATGTGTTGGATCCTGCTCAGAGTATCAGCATGACTTTGGTGGACGGGCCGTTTAAACAGTTGAGCGGTGGCTGGACATTTTCGTCGTTGTCTGAGTCAGCCTGTAAAATAGAGCTGAGCCTACAGTTTGAATTTAAAAGTAAAATGATCGAACTGGCCTTTGGCAAAGTGTTTAATTCGCTTGCCGCAAGTATGGTTAACGCATTTACCCAACGAGCAAAAGTAGTGTACGCCTGATGGATGAACCCATTAATATTGAAGTGGCTTATGCCACGCCTGCAAAGCAGTCGTTAATTGAACTGACAGTGCCGAAAGGATCAACAGTAGAGCAGGGGATCCTGGCGTCAGGCATTACAGATATCCACACCGAAATCGAATTGAAAACCGCCAAAGTGGGCGTGTGGAACCGCGTGTGTAAACCCTCGGTAGAACTGCAAGACGGTGATCGCATAGAAATTTATCGACCGCTAATTGCAGATCCCAAAGAAGTGCGGAAGCGCAGAGCCGAAAAGGCAGTTCAGGAAGGGCGAGCCGATAAAGTCACCGGCGGACGACCGAACCCATTGAAAGCAGATAAACAAAAGGCCGATTAATCGGCCTTATTTGTGTAACTAAACCGCTCAGCGGCCCGGTTTAGTCGTGACGCTCAGTGAGTGTTCCAACCGCCAGAACCGGAGAGGCGTCAATCGATTCGGCATCCATCATAGAAGCAATGCGCTGCATGGTTGCAATCATCTGACTTTGTTCCCACTCGGCTAACTGATTGAAGCGCTCAACAAAGTGTTCCTGCAACGGGCGCGGTGCCGTAGATACCGCCTGCTCACCCGCTTCGGTAAGATACACACCCACTTTACGTTTATCCTGGGTGCTACGAATACGATGCGCCAGGTCACGCGCTTCAAGACGGTCAAGAATATTCGTAATCGTTGCCGGGCTTAAATTAATACCGTCAGCAATTTCCTTTACCATAATGCCTGGTTTGGCTGCGATATTTTGTAATACGAGTAACTGTGGGCCGGTAATGCCCACATCTTTACTCAGCTGTTTACTGCGTAAGTCTACCGCCCGTATTACGCGCCGTAACGCTACCAGTAATTCTTCTTCTTTACGCATTAATAGTAATACTCCTGAATGCATTAATTAAGCAGATGCAAAAAGTGCTGATGTTTCTGGAACTGATCCAGCACATCATTAATCACGCCGTCTTTCGACCAGCCCATCAGATCGTAGTCCTGACCGCCCTCTGACAGATGCACTTCGGCGCGATAATACGTTTGATCATTCCCAGCGTCCAACGATTCTTCGCCAGTCAAAGTAGAGTCAGGCTGTTGTGTTGCGGTTAAGTATACCGCGTAAGTAAAATCATTCTGACCATTAACTACCACTGTCAGCTCAACATGTGTGTCACTGGATTGCAGCGTTGCATGGTACTGGCGGTGCTTAAATTCCTCGCAAACTTCGTGCAGTGCCGGATAGACCACCCGCAACATGTAGCCCGATACCTTTTTCTCATTCGGAAAGGTAACAATTTCACCAAGCCGTTCCTTCCACGGCTTGTCGTGCTCTACCACGGCTGTTTGCATAGCCGTTATCGCCAGGCTGTCCCGTTTATGTTTCTCGATGCGCAATGACTTCAGCAAGCCATACATCGCTATCAGTAAAATAATTGAAAACGGCAATGCAGCAACGATGGTCATGGTTTGTAACGCATTGAGGCCGCCAGCATATAGTAATACGGCACCAACCAGTCCTACGCCTACTGCCCAGTATACACGTTGCCACAGCGGCGTGTCATTTCGACCGTGGGAGCATAGCATATCAACAACCATGGCGCCGGAGTCACACGACGTAACGAAGAATACCATTACCATCAGCAAGGCAATTATGCTAATAAAACCACTGAACGGGAAGTGTTCCAGAAAGACAAACAGGGCAACCGAGGTATCCTCTTTTACCATCGTCGCCAGTTTCTCAAATCCTTCGTTAAACACCATATCAATGGCGGCGTTACCAAAAATGGTCATCCACAATAGGGTAAATGCGGTAGGAATAAGTAGCACCCCCAGCACAAACTCTCGCAGAGTACGGCCGAAAGAAATTCGTGCAATAAATAAACCAACAAAAGGCGCCCAGGCTAACCACCATCCCCAGTAGAAAATAGTCCAGCCACCAATCCAGTCGGTTTTTTGATACGCGAACAGGTTAAACGTATTGCGAACAATGTCCGACATGTAAGCGCCGGTATTCTGCAAATAGGCCTGCAGCAGAAACACCGTGGGGCCCAGCACCAGAACAAATAACAATAATACAACCGCAAGTATCATATTGGTTTCTGACAAACGGCGGATGCCTTTATCCAGGCCGGTCATCACCGAAATGATAGCCAGACCTACCACAAACATCATCAGGGCCATTTGCGTGTAGGTGGTGTTGGGCATACCAAACGCATAGCTTAAGCCGGCGTTAATCTGACTTGCACCAAATCCCAATGAGGTAGAGATACCGAAAATGGTTGCCGTTACAGCCAGAATATCTACCACATGACCCTGCCAGCCATATATTTTATCGCCAATCAGCGGGTAAAGGGTGGAGCGCAACGTCAGTGGTAACTGGTGTCTGAAAGCGTAATATCCCAGCACCAGCGCTACCACAGCATAAATTGCCCAGGCGTGCAGCCCCCAGTGGAAAAACGTAGTTTTCATGGCTTCTTTAACGGCTTCCACGGAGTTTGCTGCTGCCGTTGGCGGCGCCATAAAGTGCATTAATGGCTCAGCAACGCCAAAGAACATAAGGCCAATACCCATACCGGCAGCAAACAACATGGAAAGCCAGGTGAGGATGGTAAATTCCGGTTTGGCGTGGTCCGGGCCGAGACGGATCTCCCCATACTCAGAAAACCCAATAAAAACAACAAATATCAAAATGGCAGCTACGGTGAAGACATAAAACCAACTGCCATTTTCCACCACCGCTGCCTGCATTCCTGAAAACAGGTTTTCTGCAGTGTCAGGCATGATCACCGCGAACAACAGCAGCATTACAATAGCGCCGGAAGCTGCGTAAAAGACAGGTTTATTTAGTTTCGCCGGGGCGTGATTTTCGTGCTTGGGCGTCGTTGTGTTACTCAAATTTTATCCTGTTTTTTAACGATAAATGAAACATTTTGCAGACAATATACAGCAAACCGACCTGTCAAAACACTTTCTTACAAATAATTAGTGTGGAATTAAATGTGTGATCCTGATTGCATTGATTTTCGTAGAGATTCTGTTTTAAAACTTAAATTATTGGCAGATTATTAGTTAGTACAGAAATTTAAAGTTATTTCTGCTAAGCTTTATCACAATAAAAATGAATCAATAATAAATAATTCAGCTCACTTCAAATAAAGTAGGAACTTAGTTCTATGAGAAAAACACACCTTAGTTGTGCAGTCATTGCTGCGCTAGCATCTAACGGCGTACTCGCGCAAGAAACCCAAAGTAAAGCGCAAATCGAAACCATCGAAGTAACCGCCACTAAACGGACTGAATCCATTCAGGACGTGCCGGTAGCGGTTTCGGCCTTAAGCGGTGACGCGCTGGAAAACATGGGCATCGACAACTTCCAGGACTACGTAGAATTCTTACCTAATGTGGTGTTCCAGGGCACCGGTCCTGGGCAAAACGAAATCTACATCCGTGGCGCCGCCACTACCCAATCAAGCATCACCCTGTCATCCGTACAGGCACTGCAGCCTTCAGTAGCGTTCTATCAGGACGAAATGCCGGTTTCCATGGCCGGTCGGAACCTGGATATTTTTGCTACCGACGTGGAGCGTGTAGAAGTACTGCCAGGGCCACAGGGTACCCTGTTTGGTGCCAGCTCACAGGCCGGTACCGTACGTTTAATTACCCGTAAGCCAGACCACGCTGGTTTTGCGGCCGGTTTTGATACCGCCATCGCCACCACCAAAGGCGGTGAGATGAGCAACACGGTTGAGGCGTACATCAACATTACCCCAACTGACGACCTGGCTTTACGCGTAGTTGCGTATAACGACAAGCAGGGCGGTTGGATTGATAACATTGAAAACGATCCGGGTAACGGTGGTTACATCGGTAGTGCCGTGGTAGTAGACCGTATTTCTGGCGGCGCACTGGCCGGTTACGGTGCGGATCCGGCTGAGATGGATTCTCGTCGTATCGTTAACAGCGGCATTACGCCAAGCACAGCTGCCGTGGTATCACCACGCAACAGTCAGCATGTTGAAGATGACTTTAACGACGCGGTGTATGCCGGTGCGCGGTTTGGTTTGTCTTACCACATTAATTCAGACTGGGATTTACTGGTTCAGCACACTCAGCAGTCACTGGATACCGAAGGCGTATTTGCTTACGACCCAACCGTGGCAGAAGACCAGGCGATTCGTTTCCAGGCCGATGAAAACTCAGATGAGTTTGGTTTAACCACCTGGACCGTGGACGGCCGTTTAGACAAACTCGACGTCGTGTATACCGGTGGTTATTTAGATCGCGAAATCGACACAGTAACTGATTACACTGGCTACACCAACGGTGGTCTGTTCTCAGCCTACTACCTGTGTAACCACTATGACACGCCGGATAACCCTGCTGATATCCGCTGTCTGGACCCGGTTAAATACTACAAAGAAGATACCACCAGCACCCGCATGACGCACGAATTCCGCATCGACACTAAGTTCGACGCGCCATTCCGCATCACTGCTGGCTTGTTCTACGACGAACAGGAAGTCGCTACGGTCGGTCAGTTCAAGATTGCTAACACCGAAATGACCACCTTCGGCTTTGATAACTTACAGCGCACTCTGGTGGGCAATGAAGGTATCAACAGTGACGGTGGTCCATTCCCGTCTGAAATCAGCTTTGCTAACGACATTACCCACAAAATCGAGCAGATTGCAGTATTCGGTCAGATGGAATATGACATCACCGACAGCTTAACGGCGAGCTTAGGTGCACGTTGGTATCAGATTGACGATATCTACACCGGTTCAACAACTACCGTTGATGTAACCCGTCGCGTTAAAGCATTCGGCTCAATGGATCCGGACGAACTGGCAGCCGTTGGCCTCGACCCGGATGCAGTAGCGGCAGCCGTAGCCAGCGGTCAGCTTGAAGTTGACGATTTAGGCGCTGACGGCGTATTAACCGTAGACGACACTATCTTTAAGTTTGGCCTCGACTGGAAAGTCAGCGACGATATCCTGTTATTCACCAACTACTCAGAAGGTTTCCGTCCGCCGGTGACTAACCGTGTAGGGGGTGGCCTGTCGAATAATCAGTCTGGCGCGTTTGAAGGTTTCCGTATTCCGGTGTACTCCACCACGGATACCCTGGATAACTACGAAGTGGGGATGAAAGGTGATTTCTTAGACGGTATTGTGCGCATCAACGCCACGGCTTACTACTCTGAAATCGGCGAATTACAAACTTCACGTTTCGACCCGACTAACATCAGCTTCCTGGTATTCACCGATAACGTAGGTGATGCTGAGATTAAAGGTTTGGATGCCGACATTACCTGGCTGGCAACCGATGACTTAGTCGTAAACGCGGCATTTAGCATGATTGATACTGAGCTGACGCGTGTTAATCCTGAACTTGAAGGCATTGCTGCTGGTGTAGGTAGCGAGCTGCCTTACACCGCAAGCTTCTCTGGTAACATCAATGCGCGTTACTATTTCGAGCTGGATGGTGGTCAGCAAGGCTTTGTGAATGCCTCAGTTGCCTACACCGGCGACCGTTTAGCCGGAATGGTAATGGATGCCTATGTAATGGAAGATGCCACCCGTCACATCTACGGCATGGGCTCTGGTCTTAAAATCGAAGACGAAGCGGCCGTATATGAAGGTGCTACTTTCACCGATGCAGACGGAAATGCGTTCCGCGGTGGTCGTTATGTACAGGAAAGCTACGTGATCAGTAACGTATCGGTGGGCATGTCAGAAGACAGTTGGAAAGTGGAGCTGTTTATCGACAACCTGTTCGATGAGTCCGCTATCCTGAACATCGATACCCAGCAGTTCACACCGAAAGTGGTGACTAACCGTCCACGCACCATGGGTGTACGTTTCTCTTTCGATTATTATTAATAACTGATATTAATACATAATAAGAGCTAAAAGGCAGGCGTAAGCCTGCCTTTTTCGTCGTCAGTAAATAATACAGCATTCGTTATGACTCAAGATTTTTCAAACCAGTTTCAGGCGATCAAGCAATCGCTGCAAACCAACAACCTTGCTGCGGCAATGGAAAAAGTAAACGCTTTGAAAATGGCGGAACTACCGGGTGCGCTGCGCGTTGAGCTGCTTTATTTATCGGCAGTTACATTGCGTTTGGCAAATCAGTTCAACCAAGCGCTACAGGAACTCAGCGAGCTGTTAAATTTGCAACCGGAACATGGGCGGGCATATCAGGAACAGGCGTATAATTTTTTAGCACTGGATCAGCAGGATAAAGCGGCCAGCGCATTTTTTCGCGCTACCCATTATAATCCGGCGCTCCTGACCAGTTGGAAACAACTCCTTAAAATTTATCAGCAGCATCAGGATACCACTGCCGAGCAACTGGCTTTGCAGCATATTGCTCATCTGGAGCAACTTCCGCCGCCCATACTGGGGGCGTATGACCTGATGTACGAAAAACAGCTGGCGACAGCAGAAAAAGTCTGCCGTCAGTTTTTGCAACAACACAAGCATCACCCCGAAGGGATGCTGTTACTGGCAGAGCTGGGCATTCAGTTAAAGGTGTATCACGACGCAGAGTTTCTATTAGAAAGCTGCGTTGCCCTTTATCCGGATAATATCAGAGCAGTGATTGCTTATCTTGGCTTGCTGGCCAAGCTCGGTAAACATCAGCGGGTGGTCGAAATCAGCGATGAGCAACTGGCTTCCTATCCGGACAACCTGCAAATTCTGATGGCCAAAGCCAATGCGCTATTGGGAGTTAACCGTACCGAAGACGCCATCACTATATTTACGGAATTATTGAGCGTCGACGAAGACCGGCCCGGCGTATGGCTGGCGTTAGGCCACGCCTACAAAACCACCGGTAACAAACAACAGGCGATTGAGGCTTACCTTAAAGCGGCTCACTATCATCAGCAGTTTGGTGATGCATACTGGAGCCTTGCTAATTTGAAGTCCTATACGTTTGACGGTGAGACTCTGCAGGACATGGCAGACATTGAAGCCCAGTCAAGCATAGGCGTTGAAGACCGTATACATTTATGCTTTGCCCTGGGGAAAGGGTTTGAGGATGCCGGCCAATTTGAGCAGTCTTTTACCTATTACGAAAAAGGCAATCGTTTAAAGCTAATCTCTACCGGCTACGATGTTGCGCGCACCGAAGAGGCGATGGCAGCGCAGGTAGATGCTTGTAGCGGCCAGAGCTTCGCTAACCTTCATGGCGGCTTTCCGTCGCCGGAGCCTATCTTTATTGTGGGAATGCCGCGGGCGGGCTCCACCTTGCTGGAACAGATCCTGGCGTCACACTCTGATATCGACGGCACCATGGAGCTGCACAATATTCTCAGTCTGGCTTCATCGGTTGGCGCGCAGTTAAGCGAAAGCGGTAAGCCTTATCCTTATTCACTTGCCGAACTATCAGCTGAACAATGCTATCAACTGGGTAAGCAGTATATTGAGCAAACTCGCTATTACCGCGGCTCAGCCCCGTTTTTTATCGATAAGATGCCTAACAACTTTATGCATGTGGGGTTTATTAAACGCATTTTGCCCAATGCTAAAATTATTGATGCGCGGCGTGACCCGATGGATTGTTGCTTCAGTAACTTTAAACAACTGTTTGGTGAGGGGCAGGAGTTTTCTTACGGTCTGGAAGAAGTGGCGCGTTATTATCACGCTTACGAAAAGCTTATGGACCACTGGGACGACATCTTACCCGGCGCGGTATTACGCGTACAGCACGAAGATGTGCTGGATGATTTAAACGGGCAGGTTAAGCGTATGCTGAATTACCTTGGCGTGCCTTTTGAGCAGGCCTGCCTGGACTTTCACCAAACCGACCGACTCATCAAAACGCCCAGTGCCGAACAGGTTCGCCAACCGATTAATCGCAAAGGGCAGGGGCGCTGGCAACCCTTTGAAGCGCATCTTGGCCCACTGCTTAAACGCTTCCGCGCTTAGTATTTACGTCGTTGCAGGCCGGTCTCGGCGAGTATTTTGGCTGAGATCTCCTCAATGGAGTATTTGGTACTGTTTAAGAACGGTATTTTTTCTTTACGATATAAGTTTTCTACTTCACGCAGCTCCATACGACACTGCTGAATAGAAGCATAACGGCTGTTGGCCCGGCGTTCTGAACGGATCTGGCTGAGCCGTGATGCCTCGATAGTGAGGCCAAACAGCTTTTGTTTAAACTGGCGCAGAGCCGGCGGCAATTTCAGCATGTCGCCCATATCTTCTTCGGTAAACGGATAGTTGGCCGCTTTAATGCCATATTGCAGCGCCAGATATAAACTTGTTGGCGTTTTACCGGAACGCGATACACCCACTAAAATAATGTCGGCTTCTTTATAATCCTTAAGATTTGATCCATCGTCATTAGCCAGTGCGTAATTCACTGCCTCAATACGAATATCGTAAGTTTTTTCGTGAATACTGTGGGTACGATGTTTTTCGGGTTTTGATGGCACACCAATGATTTTTTCCAGTGGCGCCACAAATTGGTCGAGAAAATTGTAGTTAATTCCCACAGATCTTGCGATAACTCGCCGAATATCCGGGTTTACAACTGTATAAAAAACGAGCGGGCGTTCACCGGCATCTTGAAAACTTTCAGATATTTTTTCAATTACCGCGTAAGCCTGTTCTTCAGTTTCAACAAAAGGAATTGTCTTGTGATTGAATTCTGTAGGGAAAAGTGACAATAAAGCGTGGCCAAACACCTCTGCAGTAATGGCAGTACCGTCTGAAATGTAAAATGCTGTGCGCACAACAACTCCTTAACTTTGTCGTAAATTTATTACGAAATGAAATAAAATTTTACTTTCTTATAATCGGCATTTTAGAATTTCCCTATGGAAAAGCCAGCCTGAATTAATTTCAGTGATGGTTTAACCTCTACCCTACAAGTTCACATTGAGTGAGCGTAAAGAAAAAGTGACAAGCTGGAGGCTGTAAAGTGCAAGAATACGTACTTTGGTATCAAGAGTTAGGCATGCACGATGTTAATCGTGTTGGCGGTAAAAATGCCTCGTTAGGTGAGATGATCTCAAACCTGGCGAACGCAGGTGTAAAAGTACCCGGAGGATTTGCAACAACAGCTTACGCGTTTAATGAATTTTTAGAGCAAAGCGGACTTGAAGCTAAAATTCATGAAGTGCTCGACTCGTTAGACGTTGACGACGTTTCAGCACTGGCCGAGGCTGGCAAAAATATTCGTCAGTGGATTATCGATACGCCGTTCCAGGGCAAACTCGAAGACGAAATCCGCACCGCGTTTGTTACCCTGCAGGGTGATGCCGGTGACGAAGCATCATTTGCGGTGCGTTCTTCTGCCACGGCAGAAGATATGCCGGATGCCTCATTCGCAGGTCAGCAGGAAACCTTTCTTAACGTAAAAGGTTACGACGCCGTCATCGTGGCAGTTAAGCACGTATTTGCGTCACTGTTTAATGACCGGGCTATTTCGTACCGTGTGCACCAAGGCTACGACCACAAAGGTGTGGCACTGTCTGCCGGTGTGCAGCGCATGGTGCGCAGTGATATCGCTTCGTCGGGTGTAATGTTCACCATCGACACCGAATCAGGTTTCGAAGACGTAGTGTTTATTACCAGCTCATTTGGTCTGGGCGAAATGGTGGTACAAGGCGCTGTTAACCCCGACGAATTTTACGTTCACAAACCGACCCTGGATAACGGCAAGCCAGCCATTGTGCGCCGTAACCTGGGCAGTAAATTAACCAAGATGATTTACTCAGCAGATCAAAGCCATGGCAACCAGGTTACCATCGTTGACATTGATCCGGCCGACAGCAAAACCTTCTCGTTAACCGATGCAGAAGTGGAGTCACTGGCTAAGCAGGCGCAAATCATCGAAAAACACTACGACCGTCCAATGGACATCGAATGGGCCAAAGATGGCGCCGATGGTCAGCTGTATATCGTTCAGGCCCGTCCTGAAACTGTACGCAGCCGCGAAGACGCTCAAACCATCGAACGCTTCCAACTGAAAGGCTCAGCGGGTATTGTGTGCGAAGGTCGTGCCATTGGCCATAAAATTGGTGCGGGTCAGGCGAAAGTGCTGGGTTCCATCGATGAAATGGATAAAATTCAGGCCGGTGACGTACTGGTTACCGACATGACCGACCCGGACTGGGAACCGATCATGAAGAAAGCCTCAGCGATTGTGACCAATCGAGGAGGGCGTACCTGCCACGCGGCGATCATTGCCCGTGAATTAGGTATTCCAGCTGTGGTGGGTTGTGGTAACGCAACAGATACCATCAGTACCGGCGACTCGATTACCGTTTCCTGTGCCGAAGGCGACACTGGTTATATTTATAACCAGGAACTGGAATTCGATGTTACCACTTCGCGCATCGACTCCATGCCGGAATCACCCACCAAAGTGATGATGAACGTGGGTAACCCGGATCGGGCATTCGATTTCGCCCGCTTACCGCACAAAGGGGTTGGTCTGGCACGCCTGGAATTCATCATCAACCGTATGATTGGTGTGCATCCCAAAGCGTTACTGAACTTCGATACCCAGCCTGAAGAGCTGAAAGAAGAAATCAGCGATATGATTGCCGGTTACGAGTCGCCGAAAGAGTTCTACATCCAGAAACTGGTAGAAGGTATTTCGACAATCGGTGCGGCCTTCTCGCCAGAGAAAGTGATCGTGCGGATGTCTGACTTTAAGTCCAACGAATACTTCAACCTGGTGGGCGGTTATCAGTATGAGCCGGACGAAGAAAACCCAATGCTGGGTTTCCGTGGCGCCAGCCGTTACGTGTCGGAAGACTTCCGCGACTGCTTTGCGCTTGAGTGTGAGGCCATTAAACGTGTACGCAATGTGATGGGCTTAACCAATGTTGAGATCATGATCCCATTCGTACGGACCGTAGAAGAAGGTCGTAAGGTTATCGAGCTACTGGCAGAGCAAGGACTCAAGCAAGGCGAAAATGGCCTGCGCGTAATTATGATGTGCGAACTGCCATCAAACGCGTTACTGGCCGACCAGTTCCTTGATATCTTCGACGGTTTCTCGATTGGCTCTAACGATATGACGCAGCTTACTCTGGGTCTGGACCGCGACTCAGGCCTGATTGCTCATCTGTTCGAAGAACGCAACGATGCAGTTAAGGCACTGCTTTCTATGGCGATTCAGGCAGCGAAGAAGCGCGGCAAGTATGTGGGTATTTGTGGTCAGGGACCGTCAGATCACGAAGACTTCGCAGCGTGGCTGGTAGAGCAGGGCATTGACTCGGTATCCCTTAACCCGGATACCGTGGTTGAAACCTGGTTATATCTGGCCGAAAACCTCGGTTAATAGTGGTTTACAAATACTGTGAGAGGCCAGCTTATGCTGGCCTTTTTTATGGTGCGCCGGGCATGGCGCGTAGTGCGAAAGCACTGTTCGATTCATTGTGGTGGTGAGTCGATGACTTG
>CATMRP010000120.1 GCA_950073835.1 uncultured Alteromonadaceae bacterium | reverse complement strand
CCTTGCTCAAACCAGTTAAAGTCGAGGGCCAGCTTGGCCAGCACCACCGGAATAATAAATGCCGCCATTAAAATCAGCAGCGAGCGTTTGGGTTTAGCCTGAGGATTAATTGCGGTTGCCATATTATTTGGATCTCCTGATGAGCACGATAATGAAAATAACGACGGCAGCAATGGCCAGGCCAAACCACTGAATGGCATAGCCGAGGTGTTTTTGCGGTGACATCACAACCGGCTGCCAGCTAGTGACAAACCAGCTCATCTGAGGTTGCGACGACAGCCGCTCAACTACCATGACTGGCAGTTGCGACGCCCATTGCTGATTAAACAGAGGAATATCTATTTGCTGCACCCGCAGCGGAAAATCATTGAACTGTTGCTGGGTTTCCTTGATTAGCGGATTAAGCCCGGGCTGGGTTATCACCCCTTTGATTTCGACCTGCCCGGAGGGAAGCTCAATGGCTGGTAATTCAGCTCGGGATGCAGAGGCCGCCACCCAACCTAGGTTAACCAATACCGGCCGGCCACGGGTAATCACCGGCGCCAGCACGTCATAACCGCTGATACCATTGGTGATCTGGTTATCCAGGAAGATAAGCTGTGTTGCCTGCAACTCACCACGAAACTGCACCGGTACATCACGCACATCCTGCCATTGCTCGGCAACGTCGAAGGGATGCATTGGCGCAGTGGTGTATTTTTGCGCTATGCTGTCGAGACGCTGCTGTTTTTGCTCCATGCGGTCAAGCTGCCAGACACCCAAAAACACCATAATGACAACCGCCACCAGCGTTACGCAGCTTGCCAGTACCGGCCATTTCTTTGGCCCGGAACCATTCGCCACGGAGTACTGAGGAGTTTTACTCATGGTCATCAAAGTGATTATTGTTGGTTTACTGATTTTTATGATCATTAACCTGTTTTTAGCGATGAAAGTGATGCTGGGTAACAACTCAGATAAAGCCCCGATGAGTAAATATATCGGCCGGCGGGTTATGACGTCGGCCCTGATTGTGGTGATCATCCTGATAGCCATGGCCACCGGGCTGATCACGCCCAATCCGAGTCCTTATTAGCGTTACAACACGTAAACAAACACAAACAGCATTACCCACACTACGTCAACAAAGTGCCAGTACCAGCTGCCTGCCTGGAAGGCAAAGTGATTGTCGGGAGTGAAGTGGCCTTTGATTACGCGCAGGAATAACACCATTAAAATGATGGTACCCAAAGTAACGTGCATGCCGTGAAAGCCGGTTAACAGGAAGAAGGTATTACCATACACGCCGGATTGCAGGGTAAGGCCCAGCTCCTGATAGGCATGAATGTATTCTTCCACCTGCAGAAACAGGAACACACAGCCAAGCAAAATAGTGGCACCCAGCATAGTGGTGAGTTGCTTGCGTTTACCCTGTTCCAGGCCCACGTGAGCAAAGTGCAGGGTAACCGACGATATCAGCAGAATGATGGTGTTGATGGTGGGCAGGCCCGCCCAGCTCATCGGCGTGGTATTAATGCCTCCCGGTGTTTCCACCAGCGGCCACATCGCCTGAAAACCCGGCCACAACACTTCGTTAGTCATGGCATTATTCGACGAACCGCCCAGCCATGGCACTGCAATCATGCGGGCATAAAACAGCGCGCCAAAGAAAGCCGCAAAAAACATCACTTCAGAGAAAATAAACCAGCTCATTCCCTGTCGGTACGAGCGGCCCAACTGGTCGCTGTACAGGCCGCTCATGGACTCATTAATTTGGTCCTTAAACCAGCCAAACAGCATCACCAGTAACATGAATATGCCAACGCCCAGAACGTTATCGCCCCAACCGCTCTCGCCGCGAGTGGTTTCAATAACAAAGTTACCGGC
Organism: uncultured Alteromonadaceae bacterium; assembly: GCA_950073835.1. Taxonomy (GTDB): domain Bacteria; phylum Pseudomonadota; class Gammaproteobacteria; order Enterobacterales; family Alteromonadaceae; genus Alteromonas. Next base: position 13,049 of record CATMRP010000120.1, on the reverse strand, counting down.
CCCTACCGCAATTAAAAACAGCGCAATGGCACCCACAATAGGCCAGTAGCTTTGCGCCGGAACATAGTATTTCTGATACTCTTGTTGCATTACTTTCTCCTTAGACTCAGTTATCGCTAAATGAAGTCAGGAAAGGGTTATTAAGTGGTTTGTCATCGGTACCATTACCAGTGACGTCAAAAAGGGTGTATTGCACGGTAAAAAAGTGAATGTCTTCGGGCAGTTGCGGATCCACATAAAACCGCATGGGCATAAGCGACTCGCCGCCGGCTGCCAGGGGCTGACTGTTAAAACAAAAGCATTCGGTTTTATTTAGGTACAACGCCGCCTGACCCGGTGTCACCGATGGAATGGCCTGCGCAACCATCGACTTGTTAGCCGGGTTGCGCACATAAAATTCCACCATGTTCATTTCACCGGGATGCACTTTGACCTTTTTAGTTTGTGCTCTGAATTCCCACGGCATGCCGGTATGAGTGCGGGTAATAAACTCCACCGTGACGGTGCGCGACTCATCCACCTGACCGTCGTAGTAAACCGCGGCCGTTTCGTTGGTTTTGCCGTTGATACCGGTGATGTCGCAAAACACGTCATACAACGGGACCAGAGCAAAACCAAAGCCGAACATGCCCACTACAATCAGCAGTAATTTAGTTACCAGTGCCGAATTGGAATTGGCCATGATTGTGCCCTTACTTCACAACGGGTGGCGTTTCAAAGGTGTGATACGGGGCCGGCGAGGGGATTTCCCACTCCAGACCTTCCGCACCTTCCCATACCTGATCAGAGACCGGCTCACCCTGTTTACGACAGGCTTTAATCATTACTGCCAGGAAGATGAGCTGAGAAAGACCAAAAGCAAAACCGCCCAGGCTGATCCACTTGTTAAAGTCAGCGAACTGCAAGGCATAATCCGGGATCCGTCGCGGCATACCCGCCAGCCCCACAAAGTGCATGGGGAAAAACAGCACGTTAACGGAAATCAGTGAGCACCAGAAATGCCACTTAGCCAGGGTGATATCGAACATGCGGCCGGTCCATTTCGGGATCCAGTAATACACCGCCGCCATGATCGAGAACACCGCGCCGGTTACCAGCACATAATGGAAATGCGCTACCACAAAGTAGGTATCGTGGTACTGGAAATCCACCGGTGTAATCGCCAGCATCAGACCGGATAGGCCGCCTATGGTAAACAGCACAATAAAGGCCAGAGCAAACAGCATCGGCACTTCAAAGGTCATGGACCCGCGCCACATGGTTGCGACCCAGTTAAACACTTTTACCCCGGTAGGCACCGATATCAGCATGGTGGCAAACATAAAGAACATTTCCGCCGCCACCGGCATGCCGGTTGTAAACATATGGTGTGCCCACACAATAAAGCTCAACAGCGCAATGGAGGTAGTGGCATAAACCATGGAGGCATAACCGAACAAACGCTTACGGGAAAAGGTAGGAATAATCTGCGAGATAATACCGAAAGCCGGTAAAATCATGATGTACACTTCAGGGTGACCGAAGAACCAGAAAATATGCTGGAACATCACCGGATCGCCACCGCCGGCTGCATCAAAGAAGCTGGTGCCAAAGAACTTATCGGTAAGCACCATGGTTACTGCGCCGGCCAGTACTGGCATTACCGCTATCAACAGAAACGCGGTAATCAGCCAGGTCCATACAAACAGCGGCATTTTCATCCAGGTCATGCCCGGGGCCCGCATGTTAAAGATGGTTACGATTACGTTTATCGCACCCATAATGGATGAGATACCCATAATATGCACCGAGAACACAAACAAGGCCGTACTGTCGCCACTGTAGGTAGTAGAGAGTGGGGCATAGAACGTCCAGCCGAAGGCCGGGCCACCGCCTTCCACAAACAGTGAGGCCAGTAAAATGGTAAAGGCGAATGGCAGGATCCAGAAACTCCAGTTGTTCATTCGCGGCAACGCCATATCCGGCGCGCCAATCATCATAGGTACCAGCCAGTTAGCCAAACCGGTAAAGGCCGGCATAACAGCGCCGAACACCATGATAAGACCATGCACGGTGGTCATCTGGTTAAAGAAATTCGGTTCAACAATTTGTAATCCGGGTTGAAACAGTTCGGCCCGGATCACCATAGCCATGGCGCCACCCACTAAAAACATAATAAAGGCAAACCACAGGTACAGCGTACCAATGTCTTTATGGTTAGTAGTGAGTACCCAGCGCATTAAACCTTTGGGAATATGATGCTCATGATGGTCGTCGTGGGCATGTGCCTCCCCGTGGGCGGGGCTGATAATCTCAGTTGCTTTGCTCATGTTCTGCTCCTATTCCCCGCTAACCACAGCGTTAACGTCTTTGGCCTGCACCATATCACCGGTGTTATTGCCCCAGGCGTTACGCTCGTAAGTAATCACCGCAGCCAGTTCTTTAAGGCTCAGCATTTTGCCAAACGCCTGCATGGCGGTGCCGGTTTTACCGTTTAATACAATATCGATATGCCCTTGCATGTCGTTAAGTGCCATGGGGCTGCCTTTGAGGGCCGGGAACACGCCTGGTAAACCTTCGCCGTTAGGCATATGGCAGGCTGCACAGGTAGCGTTGTACACGCGCTCGCCTTCAGTCATCAGTTCTTCCATCGACATATTCATCGCCAGTAAGCGTTGTTCTTCTTCACGAGCTTGCTGACGAATGGACTCCTGCTCACTGGCCCAGGCTTCATAGGCAGCCGGCTCTTTGGCAATCACCACTACCGGCATAAACCCATGATCTTTACCGCACAGTTCAGCGCACTGACCACGGTAGATCCCCGGCTCATCAACCCGTGTCCAGGCTTCATTAATAAAACCCGGGTTAGCATCTTTTTTCACCGCGAAATCAGGCACCCACCAGGAGTGGATCACGTCGTCAGAGGTGATCAAAAAGCGTACTTTCTGGCCGGTTGGGATCACCAGCGGACGGTCGACTTCCAGCAGGTAGTTTTCGCCCTTGGCATAGCGGTTATCGATTTGTTCACGCTGAGTCGCCAGCAGTGAATAAAATTCCACGTCGCGATCCATATACTTGTAATGCCATTTCCACTGCGAACCGGTTACCAGCACGGTCATATCCGGTTCGGTGGTATCTTCCATTGCAAGCAGTGTTTTAGCGGCTGGTACAGCCATAAAGATAAGAATTAAGAAGGGTAAAACGGTCCAGGCTATTTCGACTTTCACACTCTCGTGAAAGTTAGCTGGTTTTGCACCCCGTGATTTGCGATGCAAATACATAGAAACAAACATGATCCCAAACACTACTACTGCGATCCCCACACATATGGAGAACATCAGCATGTGCAGATCGTAAACCTGGCCACTGATCTCTGTCGCGCCACGCCGCAGATTCAGTGCCGACACTTCGCCGCTTCCTGCTGCTACCGCTGTCGCGCCAGCTACCAACAAAACGAGTGCTGTCCAGGCTTTCAGTACACATATCCCGAGTTGTTTCACTCGACACCTCCGTTAGACCGGTAGCCACTCGCGAAACGCCCCAATGCGAAAAAGCCTGACTGGTCTGTATTGGTTGTTATTTGAACTGCCTTTTTAATATTTTGTGCTTACTTTGTTATTTTATTGTTAAGCACTGTATAAGAATTACTCATTGTGACTATAACGTCCAGCTATTTTTGTCTAAAATTCGGATAAATGGTTATTTTTTGTGCGAGGAGGGTAATCGGGGTGAATTTTGTTAGTGAGCTTTTACTAACTTAATAAGTAGACCTGAACAGGCAAAAAGCAACGGGAAAGCGTGGCTTAAGGGAAATAAAGCCCTAAAAGCAAGAAAACCGGCGAATGCCGGTTTTCAAATTCATAGATTTAAAAAATAATGCCTGATGTGCTTACATCCAGTCGGCATTACGGATAACGCCTACAGCGATACCTTCGATATTAAACGGCTGATTAGCCAGATCGACCTTAATGGGTGAGAATTCTTCATTTTCTGCATGCAGCAGTACTTCACGGCCGCGCTTTTCCAAACGCTTTACGGTAACGTCTTCATCTACACGGGCCACCACTACCTGCCCATTGTGGACATCACTGGTGCGGTGCACTGCTAATAAATCGCCGTCCAGTATGCCTATGTCTTTCATACTCATTCCGTTTACACGCAGCAGGAAATCGGCTTTTGGATGGAATAACGCCGGATCCACTTTATAGTGCATTTCCACATGTTCCTGAGCCAGAATCGGTTCACCGGCCGCAACCCGACCAATCAGCGGCAAGCCTTCCTCTTCCGCTTCGTCATCCAGCGGAATATTCAGCTTAATTCCCCGTGAGGTACCCGGCAGTATTTCAATCACGCCCTTTTTCGCCAACGCCTTTAAATGCTCTTCAGCGGCATTAGCAGAACGAAAGCCTAACTGGCGGGCAATCTCTGCACGCGTAGGCGGCATACCGGTATCCAGCATGGTGGATTTGATCAGATCGAGGACTTCTTGTTGTCGGGGAGTTAGTGGACGCATAACCAGCCTGTTATTCCATACAGTTGTTAGCAGTATAACGACTAAAACTTAAAACACAACGGTTTTTGCTGGATCCAATTCAAGGCTCAACTAATCCATAGTACGATTTACTCAGCCGATAAAAGGATGAAATAATCAAAAAGGATTTGCGATTGTGTCCAGCCATAGTGAATGTATTTATAAGAGAAATAATGTTTTAGCTCGAATTTATATTGTCATATTCATTTTAGCGCTCTGGTTATACCAATATGTTGTTAGGGATCCAGCAAGCATCGACCCAGAAACGCTAGCTAAGTATGAACTTGGCCTTTATGGCACACCGATAATTGTCATGTATTGTATTTTCGAGCTTTGGCGCACGTTTAATTATCCGTATAAGTTAATTATCAATGACGAAAAGAAAACGCTGACTGAAATCTACCTGATGAGTCAAAATACACTTGCCTATCTGAGTATAGAAAAGGCACAAGTACGTGCTGGATTAGTTTTCCTGGTTGCCCTTAGTGAGAATAGAAAAATCAAGGTCAAAGGAGAATATAAAGAGATATCTGAAGCCCATAAATCTGATGCTAAAAACACCAACGCATAAATCGCAAAGGGTAATGCTATAGTTTATTGCACCCAATTACGCTTCCACTATCGTAGTGATAAGTTTTATATAAACTTGTTTCGCTAATAACTTCACCGGTAATTTTTTGCCCAACACTCGGAAAAAATCGAGAGACATTTTGGGAAAACAAACCTAAATTGTCTTCATGTATTTCATAATCAAGGGTTTTCAAGGTGCTCTCGAAGCGTTTGCCTGTGGTCACCGAATTTAACAATGCTTCATAAGTTAAAAGTGAATGCCTTCCATTATTAGAGTCGACAACTTTTATCTTCCCGGTTTGAGTTACTGTACTTTCCGACGCAGAGAAATCCATATAATATTCATTGAAACCTGTTATTTCATCGGTAATAGCAGAAGTTTGGGTACATCGCCATAAGTCTTCAGAGAGGTTTTTGTCATTATCGCACCCGGCTCCTAATAAAATTAAAAATATCACACTACAGGCTTTAGTCTTATTATCCATTACTCACTCTATTCCAATATTTAATCTCTTCCGCGTAAAATAATAAAAAAACCAACTCCAATTGATACCAAAGAGATCAGTAGTCCAGAACCAGTCTTTAAATAAAAGAAAAAAGTATCTTCATCCTTTGATAAAGTATTTAAGATCATGTGCACATTTCCATCCTTGACTATGAGTAAATTCAATAACATTATGACCAAGCCGATGGCTATATAGATAGCACCACCTATATGTTTATTCGTCGACGAATTAGTTTTCATTAAATTTATCTTTTAAATTTGGCTTAACAGCTTCAGTAAAAAAGTGACTGTCCTACTTATCTCGCTACTTATCTCGTAGTTGAAATAGCCATAAGCTTTTGCCTTACTTCCCGAAGAGCTTACGCTTGAAAGCCTATAGAGATTGTTATCTATGGCATAGCTGAACGTTCTGTTAAGTGTGTTCAGGCTGATTATGTTGCCTGGCGCATCATAATTAACAGACGTACTACCAGCTTTTGCGCCTCCCGTAGTTGTTTTAAGTCGATCCAGCCCGTCATACATGTTGTAACCGCTATATACTTTAAAGGGAATTCAACAAGTCTCTAATTACTCTGGCCTTACCTCTGCTTACAGGGACCGACTGGTTACATTTTAGATGTAAACGGTACTTACTCCCCTCCTGTGATTCGAGTTTACAGATTTGCTTTATCGGTACTGAATAAGACTTATGCACCCTCAAAATGCTATTGCCAAGTGTTTCGGATAGGGTATTTAGCCCTTGTTCAAACAGGTAAGTTTTGGCATTCGCACAATGCAACTCCGAGTAATGCCCATTTGCTTTTATGTAGCAGATATCTTCGATGGCAATCTTTTGTTTTTCACCGCGCACATCGACAGATAAAAAGTCACTGGAAAAGAGTTGGAGGCTGTCACGAAGCTTTGTCATCGATTTCTTAATACGCTCTTCAGTAAAAGGCTTCGCAACAAAATCTATGGCGTCAAAATCGAATGCTTCGATAGCCCTTTCTGACGACGCCGACACCACAATACATTTAAGCTTTGGAGATTGATTATCTAATAAAGTAAAACCATCCACGTTATGCAGATTTAAATCCAGAAAGAGCGCATCTGCCTGATAATTTTGCAGACAACGTTCCGCTTCACTCAGATTAAAAGCCTGCCTGATATCACAGTCCCAATTATTTTTTTCACTTACCCGACCAATAAGACGGCATAATCGCTGACTCACCAAATATTCGTCTTCCACTACAAGTATGTTCACGATAAACACCCAGTACCATGATCATTATTTTTAAATAGTTTAAGGGTTGTGACAAAGTGTTCTGCCTGGGAAACATCACTTATCGACCAGTCATCCTGAAATACTTCGCTCATTCTGGTTGTTATATATTTTCTTCCTTGCCCACTTCCTGAATGTGCCTGTTGATCACTGAGAATAACCGGGTGCTGGAGCGCAATTTCAGTTTCATGCTTATTCGAATCCTTGATACTGATATAAAAGGTGTCATCTCTTTTCTGATAAGCGTTATGTGAAAAGGCATTTTCAATCAACGTTAACAGGATCCCCGGAGGTAATCGAACAGAAGTACTATTTCCCTCGATGGTCAACGCAATGTTACTGCCGTTTCGGTAATTGAGAATGTCGATATAGGCCTGACAGTATTTTAGCTCATCAGATAAGCTAATGAGCCTTTTGTCGATCAGGTTATGAACCTGTTTGAAGAGTTCGGATAGTTTCTGAATGAAGTCTATTGCCTGATGGGGAGATTGCTCAATAAGCTCTTCCAAAGCGGTAAGTGAGTTCATTAAAAAGTGGGGCTGTATATGCTTTTTTATCAGCTCCATCTTTAGCCTCTCATTTGTGAGTTTCTGCTGTATTGCATCATTTTTAATTTTTTGCAGCTCCTCAAAAAAGAAATAAAGCATGGCAGCAATGAGGACAGTGAATGAAATAAAAAAGGTTGAATTTAGATATACCAGGGGATAAATAATAAAAGGCACTATTACCAGTAACAGACAAATTGGCAGAAATACAAAACGTACAGACTTCTGTTGAATAATCACCGTTGCACTTAGACCCGTGCCTATTACCAGAGCCAGTAAAACTATCCATCGGCTGAAAGTATCGTAACCACTCACCGTCAAGCATAATCCTGCCAGCAAAAGAGCGAAGATGCTCAATACGCTGGTTATCCAACGGCGATTACAGGAAAGAACAGTTGCCACGGCCAAAACCAAAAGACCGCTTATTGCAATCGATAAATGCTTAATAAGCTCCAGTCTGATGATATGCCAGTCGTAGGTATAGCCCCAATACCCTCGCCAGGCCTCGATAAGGCAAAGGGCATAAACCGACACGCAGAGTAACCCGAATATGAGTGATTTAGCGCCGGACAAACCTTTAAGATACAGCAAGCCACTAATGAAAGCGGCGAACAACATCACACCGGACATCATTAAAGGTGCAAACGCTTTTTCCAGTGATAACACAGTAAGTTCGTGATATTCGCCGGTAAATGCCCAAAAACCAGAGTCTTTCAAGTAGTCCGGGCGATAATTTGACGAGATCCGCATACTAAGGGTATGTAAGCCCTGATGTGCATTGTCAGGTGGGAGTAAAAATATCGCGTCGATATTACCGGCGATTTCAGTCGTTTCATTTTGACCCACGACGCCGTTTTGTCCGATAAGCTTACCATCCCAATACACTTCATAAGATCCTAACATCGAGATAAAAATAGCTTGCGGGGACTGGCTTTGATGCGCTAGCTTGAATGTGGCCTGAATCCAGTATGGATCATTGTATAACGGGATTGAAGCAAACCGGCGTGGCTCCCACGAACTGTCCGGTTGTTCTATCGGTTGCGCAAATTGCCGGTTATCGCTTTGATTCAGAAAATAGTGTTGAGTAAAGGTGAGCTCCTGTACAACCGGAACATAGACCGCAGACAGATATAATGCGACAAGCACCCCTAAACCCAGTATCCACTTCACTTTGTTCTCCTTTTTTCAATCCATCCTACCAGAGATCCATACTACGGTATTGAGCTGTTCAGGAATTAATTGAGCCACTCACGTTTTACCACTTTTGTGCTTCACATTCGGGTGGCTTAATGGTCGAAAAAGGAGTCTTAATGAAAATTTTAATCACTTTACTGCTTTTACTGGGCGCCGGCACTTTACCCACGGCAGCAGCTAAATCAACAACCTCCGGACTCTGTGATGTTGGTGGCTTTAAGCTCTACATGGAGTGTTATACCAGTGACAAGCCAACATTAATTCTGGAGCAGGGGTTTGGACGTGCAGGCTCAGATGGTGCCTGGAGTGATAATATTATCCAACTAAAACAGCACTACAGTGTTTGTTTATATGACCGCGCAGGAATAGGAAACAGCGAACAAGGATCTGTACCGGTAACCATCTATGATACCGCTGAGCGGCTACATAAATTGCTTGCAGCCGCGCAGATCGCGCCGCCATATTACTTTGCAGGCGGGTCTTACGCCTCTTACGTAATTACCGCATTTAATCAACTATACGAGGATGAGGTGCTTGGCGCTGTACTAATCGATCCGCCTCCGTTTGGCTATTTTTATACGATGGGAACACGCTGGCCGAAAAACTTTAGCACGGTAAATGAAGAATTGGCGCGCTATTATCAATTTGAACAAAGTGTTCATAATCCGATGTTTAAGCAAGCACCGGAGAAAATTGATCTTATAACCAGTTATCAGCAACTTAAAACTGCACAGAGCTTTGGCGACAAACGATTAATCATTTTACGCAGCAAGCCCTCTCCAGACCGCTACGATCCGCCATTTGTGCCAGATTCGATCGCACAGACCATGGACTCGCTCTTTGCTCAGGCAGAGAACAATTTCAAAAAGCTGTCATCAAAGGTGACCGTTATGTATTCTGAATCCAATAAACATCACCTGCATATTTCTGATCCTGAATTAGTCATTAAAAGCATTCGAGCACTGGTTGAATAAAAACAGGTATTTTCTGTGCCAGCGAATTTAACAAGCGACCTTCAGGCAGCAGTAATAAGTGCAATGCAGATAGCTAAGGGAGAGAGCTAAATCATGGGTAAGGGAGCAGGTTTTATTCATTGGCTGTGGCTGCATTGGGAGCTTCCAGCAGCAGGCTGCCTGATATTGTGTTATCTGATATACGGTCAGTATCAGCAATCTGTCGTCTCAGAAATTGTCGCCAAGCCCAGGCAAAGTGATTTTTTATTCGTAGATTACCATGCCCTGAATAGTTCCAGTGACGCAAAATATCGTTTCGTTCCTTTAAAAGTGATCAGGGCAGATGCCCAGAACATCACTGTAGCGGTTGGGAATATAGGCTACAGTGAACCGGTGTCTCCTGAAAAACACGTACAATTTGACCGGCCGCTATTACTCAGAAACTATTACCGACAAAGTCGTCTTCAGTTGAGTCGTACAGAGCTCATATCGATGTACAGAAGCGGCATAATATATGACGCCCGCGGACCCAGAAATATTTATATTAGCGGCTGGAGCGTCATCAGATTAAGCGAAGTTTACACAGAATGAAATTAACAAAGACACCTAAGCTTTTACATCAGAAAGCGCATTAGTCCGCTTTCTCCGCGTCTTTAATCTTGTTTTCTATGCGGGCGACGTTATCTACAAAATAATCGTAGTAAGGATGCTCCTTAGCAGCTACCGCCAGTGCCTTTTTAGCAAAATTAAGTGCCTGGTCGAGATTACCTTGCCCTTCATAACCATAAACTACACCAGAAATAGCGTCGGGGTTTTGTGGGTGATGAGACATATTATGCTTATACAAAGTCATCGCCAGCTCGGGCTGTTGCTGCCAGTCAAAATAATAGCCTAGCTGGCGAACAGTGGCTTCCGGTGGGGTATACTCTACGCCCCACTGTTCCCCTAACTGCCTGTAATAGCTATCGATTACCTGCATATCAGCGGTGACATTTTCACGCGCAAATTCTTTACTCAGAAAAAATGACTGATAGGCGTTAAAAATTCCCGCTGTTGAGGTTAAACCATGCGACACTCCCGGATATTGCTCCACCACTAACTTTATATGGCGGTTCTTATGCGTCGAAAATGCAGTGAGAAGTTCATCATAGTAAGGGCGCATTGGCAGTCCTTCGTTGCCAATATTCATGTAGACATAGGTGGATTTTGCCGGTTGCGTTGAAAGCCATTGTTTAGTTCGCTCGACCATGGCCCCCGCATTCCACCACACCGCCGGGCTATAGGCGATGTGCGCGTCGAAAAGGCCCGGGCTTTGTTGCATAGCATACAGGCTGAACACGCCGCCCGCAGAGGCACCGGCGATGATACGGGTTGAGTGTGTTCGGTAGCGTTTTTCCACATCGGGAATGAGTTCCTGTTCGATGAACGCCAAAAATTTTTCAGCGCCGCCGCCCACACCAACCGGGCCGTTTGGATCCTGATTAACGGTGGGATACATATCACGCAGTCTTTCGGTGTTTTCAATGGCTACAATAATGACTTCAGGGGCTGCGTTACCATCACGTAATCTGCCCAGCACTTCGTTCATCAGCGGGATATTTCCCGCACCATCTAACCGATAAATCACCGGATAGTGTTGTGAACTTGCAGAATAATCTTCTGGCAACAAAACTTGATATTGCCGTTGTTCGTTCAGTACCTCCGAATCGAGGGTGACTACATCGTACTCCTTTGCCTGGCTGGCGAACGATGCAATTAGACAAATCGCAACCGTCATCAGGTATCTTAAATACTTCATATCTATCCTTATTGTTTTTCTTCCACTCTAGCAACTTTTTAATGGTACGTATGCAGTTTTTTGGGTTGCGTTAATTGTGTAAAAGCGCCTTTTAACAAATAGTTAGAGCCTATTCTTTATTCGTAATATACTGGCTACAGGCATTTAATCGGGCGCACTGCAGCTGTTTTTCTGACATAAAGTGCGTGCAACAAAAAAGCCTGATTTAATAAGTCAGGTAGGTGGCTTATGCCAAATTTAGGGAGAATGAAAAAAATATGAAATGGTTAATAAGTACTTTGTTGATAGTCGTTTTAACTGGCTGCGAAACCTTTGGAGAGAGGATTACAGAAGAACAGTTAGCAGCTATCGATAAGGTCGGTGTTGTGTCGCTTATCGATGATCAGATTGCCTACAACTATGTGGGGGTAACCATCTTTAACAACGAAAATAACTTGTATCCTTTTCCTGGCCTTGGCATTGATAACTACATTACAACAACCATGACCAAAGCGCTCAGCAGGGTGAATCCGCGCGTAAAAGTATTGCCGGTTGAGGTGGACTTCACTACTTACAGAGCGGCCTATACTAACCAGGAAGCCATTGCCTCGTTAGATAACAAAAAGTTCATCCCTTTGTTTGCCAGTCAGGCATCCCAAATGGGATTGCGATATGTGGTGGTGGCCTCTAGAGACAGTGTCCAGTTCGACCAAACCCCGGTGAACGTAAATGGTTTCGGCTTAAGAAAGCACGTGGCAAGTGATAACGTGGGTGCCTTTGTACTAATTAAATTTGAGCTGATAGATTTGGTATCGCAAAAGGTGCTGGCTAAAGCCCGTGTTTTCGAGCGCGATCAGGCAAGTAAATTTGCCTGGCTTGAACCCTTTGCAGACAATGACGAAGCGTTCAAAACTTCGATGAAAGACTATATTTACCAGGCCATAGACGGCTGGACGAAAAGCATTTCTTCAACATTACTGATGTCGCAAAAAGATCAGCAGGTCTGCGCTAAACAGGTTTATGCCCGGGGCTTTGAAATTGACGGTGTGAATTACACCACTCAGGAAGCCGTGTTGCAGCAACGCTATGAGTATATTCGTAATAAAATCATGAATGAGGAGGCAAAGGGTGATGACGCACTGCCTCCTTATGAAGAGCGCTTTAAGGCCACTGAAGAAAAGGTGATTGACTGCCTGTCGCAGCTGAACCTATAGCCGCACACCCCACTCATAAGAAAACCGGCTATTCCTGTAGCGTAAAACGCCATCAGGAATAGCTTACAAACCACTTTTCTCCCCCCTGCGTTAACGCATTTTCATCTTTTTCAAAAAATCACTTGCCAGAAAAGATTACACATGTAATCTTAAATAAAGATTGACTACAAGTGTAATCATTAAACTGGATTTAAAGCAGGTGCCCGATGAGTAACAACAATCCTAAAGCGGATATCTCTAACGCCGAATTTGAAGTGCTCGATGTACTGTGGGACGACTTTCCCGCCACATCCAGCCATATTGTGGAACGCTTAAATCAAAAAAAGCCGTGGCACGATAAAACCGTAAAAACCCTGCTCAGCCGATTGGTTAAGAAGGGTGTGGTGGACTTTGACAAGGCCCAGCGTCAGTACCTCTACCGGCCGTTAATTGCCAGGGAAGACTACACCAAAAAAGAAGCCACCAGCTTTGTGAGCCGATTATTTAAAGGCAAGGTAGCGCCTCTGGTAGCCGGGTTTGC
>CATMRP010000119.1 GCA_950073835.1 uncultured Alteromonadaceae bacterium | reverse complement strand
TCAACCAGGTACTGACCTGAGGTGTCGGTATCCAGGGTACGGGTATCTGATACGGTTAATATGGCAATTGCCAGTGATTCGGAAGCGGTAGTCATGATGGTCCTTAAAAATCTGCTGCGACAAGGCTGTCGAATTGGTACATTATGCGTTGAAATATAACAGGATAAAAGTCTAACTATGGCTGAGACGCTAAGCTATCCCCAGGCGGTCACTTATAATCGCCATATTGTGCTGCCTCAAATTGACCTGGAGGGTCAGGAAGCATTGTTCAAAGCCCGGGTGCTGATCATCGGAATTGGCGGGCTCGGTTGTCCGGCTGCCCAGCTGTTATGCAGCAGTGGTACAGGTCAGCTTACCTTAGTCGACGATGATAAGGTGGAAGCATCCAACCTGCCCCGGCAGATATTATTTAGCCGTGCTCAGGTTGGCCAGTTTAAAGTACATGCCGCCCGCGACAGATTACACGAACTCAACCCCGACTGCCGCATCAGGACGGTTACCACAAGACTTGACGATGAGGCACTACGGCAAGCGATAAACGAGCAAGATCTGGTCCTGGATTGTACCGATAATCCAGCCAGTCGCCAGCAAATTAATGCCATATGCTACGCACAGCAACGGCCACTGATAAGTGGTGCTGCCATTCGTTTTGAAGGTCAATTGCTGATGGTTGATCCGCTTAATCACAGCCCGTGTTACCAGTGCATTACGCGCTTATTCAGCGAACAAGAGCTGTCCTGTGTGGAAGCCGGTATCTTTGCTCCGGTGGTTGCCACCATTGGTACTCAACAGGCGCACATCGCCTTGCTTCGGTTAATGGGCAAACAGGTTCTGCCCGCTGGCCAGTTACTCACATATGATGGCCTGTCGCTTAGCTGGCAACAATTTACGGTGCCTGCCGATCCGCAGTGCACGGTTTGCCAACCCACAGAAACCACTAAATAAAGAATCGTTATGCTCAATCAGGTAAATAAACAACATATTCGGGTCGCCCAGAATGCTTCAGGCCGCAGCATGAATGTGCCGGTCTATCACATTAAAGGTCAGCGGCCAGGACCGAAAGTGTATATTCAAAGTTCTATTCACGGCGCCGAAGTTCAGGGCAATGTGGTGATCTATCATCTTATTCAGTGGCTGCAGGCAATGCCTATTTGCGGTGAAATTGTGCTGGTGCCGAACTGTAATCCGGTGGGCACCAATATCAAGGCCGGAGAATATACCCTAGGCCGGTTTGACCCGGTAAACGGCACCAATTGGAACCGCGGATATTATTACGATCCCGAACAGATAGCAGCCTTTGTCAACACTGTTACTGCGGAAGAATCAGTGACCTCAATTAAACAGCGCTTTCGCGACCATTTACGCACTGCCATCGCCAATAAACTGGCCAGCCCCTGGGGACTGGGCCTGGCTCAACAACTTAATCTGCGGTTACAACAACTGGCGCTGGATGCCGATTTTGTGCTGGATTTACATAACGGGCCGGTGTCAACCCGCCACATTTATATTCCGGAATATGCGCGCGAGAGCGCCAAGGCGTTTAACTTTCCCCATTGTATTATTATTCCCAATGTTTTTGCCGGCGCCCTGGATGAAGCCACTTTTTGCCCCTGGTGGACCCTCACCGACAGCCTTAATCAACGGGATAACCGCAATATCGATTTTGGCATTGAGGCGTTTACGCTGGAAATGGGCAGTCAGGAAGTGATTGATTTTGCCGAAGGTGAAATTGATGCCCGTAGCATTATCAGTTATTTGACGGTAAAGGGTTTATTGCCAGAAAGTCAGGTTAGTCCGGCAGTGATGGACCGTATCGGCGTGGCACTTAAAGACTATAAAACCCTGTTTACCAGTTGGGGAGGCATGGTGGAATATTGTGCTCGGCCCGGTCAGCACGTAAAACAGGGCGAGTTACTGGCCCGGGTCTTGAACATCGACGAGCTGGATAATGATAAAGGCAGCCACGATATCCTCGCGCCCTGCGATCTGATCCCTATGCTGCATTTTCCTTCAGCCTCGGTACTCAGTGGTACCCAGCTGTACAAATGCTTCACCGAGTATTATTACCTCACCCAACAGCAGGACGCATAAAAAAGAGGGCTAACAAGCCCTCTTCTGATTTAAGTAAATCGACTGATCAGATTGGCGAACCCGGTGGCAATGGCATCACTTTAAAGTCCATCTGCCAGTCGCCGGTCTCAAGGTAATGATCCAGATAATGCTCCAGCGCCCGGTAACCCGGCACTTCATCTTCATCTTCCAGCCACTCTGTCAGCGTCATCAGCTCGGCGGTGATCGCCAGCTTCACTTCCGGTGACGTAGCATCATTTTGCAGTGAGCTCATCACACTCTGGAGTGCCACCATTTGCAAGCGGGCCACCAGATTATCACTGGGTTCAGGCTGGCGATAGAAATGCACTGAAAAAATCTTGCGGATCAAATCATCAACACCGGGAATGCTGGTCTGACGGCTGTGCTGATAAGCCAGGCGATTTAATCGCTCAGGGTGTAACAGGAGCTCCAGGCTGAATGCCGCGGCACTCTCGGCAGCAGAAATCGGATCGAACACCCGGCCTAACCGACCGTTAAACTGTTCGCGGGTTTCTGCCTCTGCAAAGGTCGGCGGCGTTATCAGGGATAGCAAATGCTGAGGCATCTTAAGCACCTCGGCGCTCGATGCATCAATTAAGCGCATCATCGCCTCAACCTGGGTTTCTGAAGGCACCACCTTAACCCCCATGGGCTTATCCAGGTCGCCTTTATTCTCGTAGAAATAATGCACACCACCCACCTGCTTGGCCACCGCCTCAAGCTGATAACGGTGTAACAGATATACCGGCACCAGCGCATTTTCCAGTGACGACAGGCTGCTGCCTGAGGCAATGGTGTTCAGGCCCATATTACCCAGTGCAATTTCACGCACTTTTAGCAAGTGATCGTATTCGGCCAGCGGATTAGCCCCGTTATCCCACATATGACCATCGGATGAGCCGTGACGGGATGCTCTGCTATCGGCGTCTGATTTGTATTTCAGTCCGGCCTTGCGCGCTTCAACCACCATTGCCTGCAACGCTTCAGCACTATCTGTAGTCTCAGCAAAGTCCTGGTAACCGTAGGCAATAACATAGTTATCCCACTCTCCCATACCGCTATCATAGGCATTGGCTAACGACAGCTG
Source organism: uncultured Alteromonadaceae bacterium (assembly GCA_950073835.1). Taxonomy (GTDB): domain Bacteria; phylum Pseudomonadota; class Gammaproteobacteria; order Enterobacterales; family Alteromonadaceae; genus Alteromonas. Next base: position 11,754 of record CATMRP010000119.1, on the reverse strand, counting down.
ATTGCCTTTAATTTCGATTTTCGGATGCGGATAATCCATCACCGATTCGCGGCCATTTTCGCTGGCAGCAAAGTTATGCGCGATACCCAGCGTATGGCCTACCTCATGAGCAGATAGCTGACGAATGCGTGCCAGCGCCATTGCTTTTTGCTCTTCGGTTGACTCACTGTCACCGGTAAACGGGCTGGTTAACCCGAGCGCTATCAGGTAATCCTGGCGTACCCGCAGCGAGCCAAGAGTAACGTGGCCTTTTATGATTTCACCGGTGCGTGGATCCACCACAGACGAGCCATAAGACCAGCCCCGGGTGGCTCTGTGTACCCAGTTTATGACGTTGTAACGCACGTCCATCGGGTCGGCATCTTCGGGTAATACTTTTACCTGGAACGCATTATTATAGCCGGCCGCGGTAAACGCCTGGTCCCACCAGCTCGCACCGTCCCGTAAGGCACTCATCACGGGCTCAGGTATCCCGGGGTCGAGATAGTAAACAATTGGCTCAATGGCTTCACTGACCTCAGCTGAAGGGTCTTTTTTAGCCAGCCGGTGACGGCGAATATAAGCCTGCTCCAAAGGTTCGGTAATGGGCGCAGAGTAATCCTGCCAGCTGTGTTTCCAGTAGCCGGAAAACGGGTGGAATTTACGCGGCGCATAGCCATCGTCGGGTAAGGCGATAAAAGAATGATGCATGTGTACACTGACACTGTCGGCATCCGGTGTAACCTGACGTAAATACGCGCCGGTGCCTTTGCCACCAAAGGTAACCAGTGCTTCCAGTTCAGTATTTAAAGGAAACGCTTTGGTCCGCGGCAGGTACACGCCGCTGCGTTGCGGATCGGCTTTAAAACTGCCTTGCTGACGGCCTTTCAAACGTTCGGCAACACCATGAATATCGCTCAGTAACTGACTGGTGTAGTCAATTAACACGCTGTCATCATCACTGGCCACAATGGTGAAGCCGGCAATAACCGAATCGGCAAACGCCTCATCAATACTGGCTCGCTCAGCCGGATTGTCGGCACTCGCCCGGTACTCGGTGTTAAGTTGCTTAAGCAACAGCTTATTGCCGTAGCGCTCAAACTGCACCAAACGCGTGGCGCCCAGTTGACCGCGATCCAGGCCAATATCATTGGAGCCTACACCATGGGGCAGACTGGATTGGAATAGAAATGGATCATCCAACGCTTCAATTTGCAGATAAACCTTATCGTCTTCACTGCTGTAATACACGGGAATAAACCCCGCTTGCTTTTGCATATCTTTGGTAAAGGATGCGATGGTCTCCGCCCATACAGGCGAAACAGCCATCAGCGCCAGGCTGGCTAGCAGAACATAAACGCGCAACGGGATTCCCTCCGGTTTTTGACATTATTATTGGTATTACGCTACCCAAACCGGGCGCATAAATCCAGTCACGACTGACCAAACCGCTATTACCACCGACCAATCGCCCGTGGCGATTGTTGATTTATCGCAAACAATACTATGCCGTTCAGCCAGTTGTGATCTGGCTTGATCTGTATCAAGGAGCATTCTGCCGCCTGTCGTTACTCTGCTCAGCGATAGGCTACACTTAATATTGTTAACTGACACAGAGAAAGCATGGGTCTAAATTTTCAACAACATGATTTTACAGACGCTCAACGTGCACTGTTCGACCAACGGGTGCAGGCACAATTGTGCGAGGTCAAACATGAGATCAGCCGCGACTGCTACAACCGCGACGAAGTCAGTCTCGGTGCCGAGTTAGAATTTTATCTGGTTAATCGCCAGTTCAATCCCGCGCCAATTGTTGAAGCGGTTTTGGATAAAGCCCGAATCGAAGGCCTTCAGGAAGAACTAAATCAATACAATCTGGAATTTAATCTAAAGCCTGTCAATGCATCCGGAACGCCCTTTTCGCAGCTTCAGCAACAGTTAGACAAAGCCAGTCGGGTAGTCGACCAAACCGCCAGCCTGTTTGATGGCCAGGCTATGGCAATTGGGATTTTACCTACCCTTACTGGTAGTCATTTAACTGCCGACTACTTAACCAATCGCCCGCGTTACAAAGCGCTTACTCAGGAACTTAGCGAGCAAAGCGGGGGGCCATTCGACATTGACATTCATGGCCAGGATGCAGTGCGAACCTCCTGTGACGATGTCACGCTGGAAGGCGCTAATACGTCTTTTCAACTGCATCACCGCATGGCGCACAGCCGGTTTACCGATTGTTATAACGCCGCTCAGCTTATCTCACCGTTGGTGCTGGCTCTGGCCGGAAACTCGCCGTTCTTTATGGGCAAACGGCTGTGGCAGGAAACGCGCATTGCACTATTCAAACAAGCGATCGATTACCGCGATACCCAGGCCGGAAAATGGCGCCAGCCAGCCCGGGTGAGCTATGGTCAAGGCTGGTTACGCAACGGAATTACTGATTGTCTGACCGAAAGCGTAGCACTTTACCCGGCAGTACTGCCGGTAATCTCTGAGCGTTTAAACGGGCCCAGCAAGCCTTTTGCCGAACTCAATTTACATCACGGTACCGTATGGAGCTGGAATCGCGCGGTGTTCGAACCGGGTGAAAACGGTCATGTACGCATTGAATACCGCAGTCTGCCTGCGGGCCCAACCAATCAGGATATGCTGGCCAATGCTGCCTTACAAATTGGTTTGGTTGAGGCACTGTCGGATCATATTGAAGAGTATTTACAGCGTCTGCCCTTTCGTTATACCGAATACAACTTTTACCGTTGCGCCCAGTCTGGTCTCAATGCACAAGTCCTGTGGCCGCAAAAACATCAGCATCAGTTAAAGGAATATAAAGTCACAGCAATTCTGTCTGATCTCATCGGTAAGGCAGACGATGGACTGGCGAAAATCGGCGTTAGTCGCGAAGAGCGGGATAATTACCTGGGTATTATCGAACATCGCCTGGCCGCGCGGCAAACCGGCGCTATGTGGCAATTAAACACCTACAAAACCTTAATGAGCCAATATCCTGAATCAAAAGTACTGGGCGAACTCTGTCGCCGGTACTACCAACTGAGCCACAGTGGTGAACCTGTGGCCTACTGGGAGTAGCAATGGGAACCGCCAGACTAGCCACACCTGCTCTGCCCGGCTTTAAAATACTGCATGCGCCGACGCCGCAGCAAATTCCTGAGTCCAGCGTTGGTTTTCTGCAGATGCTGGGCGGACCGGCAATTATATTTATGCCCGGCAGAACCCGCCAAAAACGGGCAATCACAACGTTGTTACACGGTAATGAGCCGTCTGGTTTTCAGGCTTTACACCGCCTGTTAAAAGAAGGTTTTAAACCCTATGCCGATACCACCTTTATAGTGGTTTCGGTAGATGCCGCCCTGCATGCCCCCCTGTTTACCCATCGGGCACTACCCGATTACCGGGATATTAACCGGTGTTTCAAACCGCCTTATACCGATGCGCCGGGTATACTGGCCAAGCAGGTACTGGATTACCTGGTGGATTTAGCCCCCGAAGCCATTGTTGATGTGCACAATACCTCCGGCAGCGGACCGGCTTTCAGCGTTTCCACCCGACTGGGTACCCGGTACACAGCACTTGCTTCGCACTTTACCCGCTGGTTTATTCATACCGATATTGAGCTTGGCTCACTGATGGAAGTCCCTTTTTGCTGTCCCATCGTTACCATCGAGTCCGGGGGTGCCATGGATGAGCTGGCCACCTTAAATGCCTACAACGGCTTACGCTCTTATCTGACAGCTCAGGATGTCTTTGCCCCGCGTCAGGATATTGAACTACTGGAACAGCCCAAACGTCTGGAGATTCATCGCCATGCCACGCTGGCTTATGCAGAACGGCCCGTGTTTGGCGCTAATGTCACTATCCGCCAGGATATCGAACAACGAAACTTTGGCATTACCCGCCCCGGTGAAGTATTAGGCTGGCTCGATCATGCCCGGCTGGAACACTTCAGACTGTCAGGCCAGCAACCCCAGGAGTTTCTTAGCGACTATTTTTGTGCCGATAACAACGAACTCACGGTCACACGGCCGCTTAAATTTTTTATGGTGACCACACGCTGTGACATCGCCAAATCGGATTGTTTACTGTATTTCGTGGATATTCATAACCAACATACCACTTCCAAACGACAGCAGCACCTCACTGAGGTGCCACTCAGCGATTAACGCCAATCGCCCCGGCAAGGAGTTGCGGCAAGCCTGTTTTGCGTTGCTGACGGCGGGCCACAACGTCCTGCAAAATCGCCTGGCTAGTGACCAGCACTGCTCCGGTTTTAGCCCGGGTCAGGCCGGTATACACCAGTTCACGACTATACAGGCCGGCGGCCTGGCGTGAAGGCGCTTCCGGCACCAACAATAATAACCGGTCAAATTCGGAGCCCTGGGATTTATGAATGGTCATCACATACACGGTTTCGTGCTGGGGTAAACGCATAATCGGTATTGCCCGGAATGCACCATCCTGTGCGGCAAACCAGGCTTTAAGCACGCCGCGCTCATCTGGCCAGATCAAACCAATATCACCATTGTACAGGCGCTGGCCATGATGGTTTTCGGTGATCATGACTGGCCGGCCTTTATAGAAGCCGCGGCTATCGCCTGGCGACACTAATCGTTCAATGCGCTGATTAAGCACCAGCGCACCCCAGTCTCCCTGCCTGAATGGCGTTAACCAACGCCCGGCCTGCAAATGGCACATGGCTTCAGGCAGTGAGCCAGCCTGACTAATGGCGCCAAACCAGTTTGCTGCCAGTGTATCAAAGTGGTTATCCAGCGCGCTAAAACTGCTGGTAGCCACGCCTTCTACACCGAGCATCTGGCTGGCCTCAAGCACACTTAACTCATTCCAGATTTCGTCAATCTGGCCGTTATTCATAGCACTGGCTACCTCAGCCAGTTGCCCACTGAAGCGCTGGGCCCGGCGCAGGGCAAAGTGCATGGCCACCGGCTGGCTGTCATTGCTTACCGATAATGGCGGTAAATGCGGGCACAGGCGGGCAAACTGCCGGGCAGATGCTTCATCTACACTATCCGTTGAGTCAGCGCCGAGAGCGGCGATAATATCGCCCAGTACATTCCCTGCCTCTACCGACGGTAATTGTTTTGGATCGCCCACCAAAATCACCCGCGTATGCGGTGCCAGCGCCCGGAACAGGCGGGTCATTAAGGCAAGATCTATCATTGAGCTCTCATCAACAATGATCACATCCGCCGGTACCGGGTTATACTGGTTAAAGCGGCTTTGAATTCCCCAGCGCGGCATACCCAGTAAGCGGTGTAAGGTCATTGCCGGTTGTTGCATAGCACTGCTGTACGCGGCCAGCGTAGGATGACCGGCAAATTGCGCCAGTGCCGCATCCACTGATTCAGTGAGCCGCTGGGCGGCTTTGCCGGTAGGCGCAGTGAGCACTACGTTTAATGTGCCTTGCCAGGCAACCTGCAGCGCCATCAGTAAGCGGGCCACGGTATAGGTTTTACCGGTACCGGGGCCGCCCGATAACATAGCAAAGGAGCGGTTAATGCAAAGTGCAGTTGCGACCTGTTGCCAGTCCTGCTGCTCGCTTTGCTGCACCGGGAACAGGCTTGGCCAGGCCTGCAATAACGCGGCCGTCTGCTCGTCTGTTAGCGGTTCAGGGGTGCTTCGCTCAGCAATGCTAGCAACCAGTTGCTGTTCAAACTGCCAATAACGGGCGGTGTAAAGGCGCCCGTTATACCAATGCAGCCGCCCGGCCATGCCCGGGTGGTTTACCATTGCTTCGGCACACGATAGCAACTCATCCTGCTGAGCAAAGATAAATCCGCTGTCGGGCTCGTCGCTATAGGCAAAAAAGTGTTCACCGGCCAGTTCGCTTACGATCAAACAGCTGTTACCCATTCGCTGGGCCCGACTTAGCGCCAGCAATAAACAAAAGTCGGTCTCGTTGCTGCTTTCCACCAGCCTGGTAAGCTCGCGGGCAAAGAAATAATCAATCGCTTCAATATCCGCCAGGCGTGCGGTACATAGGGAATAACTGGCAAACATCACAGCGCCTCCTGCATAACTTTACCGGTTAGCGCCCGTTCCATCTCAGCAATCAAATCGGCGGATAAAGGATGGAAAAACACGCCACTTCCGGGCGGAAAATCGCCAGACATGCCGCGCAGGTAAAAATAGGCCACACCACCAAAATGGCTATCCGGATCATAATCTTCGATGCGCTGAATTAAGAAGCGGTGCAAGGCCACACTGTAAATCAGATACTGCAGGTCGTAATAATGCTGCTGGTTATTTTGATTCAGTTTATGCGGTTGATAGTCTTCGGGGCTATCGCCCAGCATGGTAGACTTATAGTCAGCCACAAAATAGCGGCCGTCGACGCAAAAAATCAAATCGATAAAACCATGCATCATGCCCTCCAGCCTGACGCCTTCGAGCACGGCGGGTAAGGCTTCATCACCCTGAGACTGGCGGTGTTGCTGTAAAATTCGGCCCACGGCGCGGCGATCAGCCTGGTGCAGAGGGAAATAAAACTCCGCTTCACGCAGTGTATCGGCCATGGCCAAATCGGCCAGTTTTACCGGCCCTGCCGCGGACATTTCAAGGGGGGTTGTCAGCACCTCGTCGAGCCAGCTAAACAGTGCCTGATGATCTGCTTCATCAATGCCATAACGGCTGGCAACCGCCGCTCCCGTTTCCGCCCAGTCCGGCGCGCTAAAGTCGGTCACTTCCAGAATGTCGTGTAACAAATTACCGCTCTGGGCGCCTGCTTTAAGCTGAAAACGCAGTGCTTCACTTTTAGCGGCTACCGGCAAAGTATTATTCTCTGCCGCTACGGCTTCTGCCTCACGATGGCGGAAGGTGGTATGCACCGCCTGCCGGGTAATTGCCGAGAATGAGTACAATCGCCAGTTATCCTCAAGCGCTCGTTCAAAGGTTGCGCACCGGAGCTTAACCGCATCAATTTGCGCCGCCGGCAAGGTCTCTTCCCGCACTTCACTTATCAGTGCGGTATGACCGTCGCCTTCTTCTATCAGCGCCTCTATGGCACAACGCCAGTCATCAAAATCCACACGGCGCATGATTTGTCCTAACGCCGACTGGTCGCTGAGCTTATCTTCCCCTACGCCCAGATAACAGCGATGAGATGCCCTGGTGATAGCCACATACAATAACCGCATGGATTCGGCTTCGCCTTCGCGGCGCACCCGTGTCAACACCTTCGGGGTTGCACCAAGGGCCATTTGCTGGCTGGCACTGTGCGGATCGTAATAGCGCAATACCTCTGACTGACTGTTACCAAATTTCACCGGGTCACGGTATTCACTGGCAAAAGGGACAAACACAATGGGATATTCAAGGCCCTTCGAGCCGTGCTGGGTAACAATCTGAATTAGCCTGGCATCACTTTCCAGGCGCTGAATGTGTTCCTGAGCCTGCTCTGGCTGACGTACCTGACGGTGTAACCAGTTAAGTAGATGGCCGGGCTGATTATAGGTTCTGGCGGTCTCCTCGAGCACCTCGGCCAGATGCTGATAATTGGTCAGGCTGCGCTCGGCCTCCTGTTGGTGCGGAAGATAGCTGTTTTGCAGCATGGCCAGCAGCAGCGCCATAACGCCGCGCCGTGCCCAAATCTCCCGCCACTGCGCAATCTGTAATAACAGTGCATCCCAGTCACCGGCGTATTCATCGGTGAGCAGCGTCTGGATCTGCTGGCGGTCAAGGCCCAGTAACGGGCTGGCGATAATGCCGTTGACCAGGCGTAAATCATGGGCATGCCAGATAGCATTGAGGACCATTAGCGTATCGGCGGCCTCGGCACTGGCAAACAGGCTGTTGCGGTTAGACAAATACACTGAGGGTAGCCCCACCGTTTTTAAAGCACTCTGCACAATGGTGGCTTCTTTACCGGTTTGTACCAGGATCGCAATATCAGCGGGCTGTACATTACGCTGCCCGAGCTTGGCCTGAACCAGCAAACGCACGATTTCCCGGGTGAGTAGATCAGCCAGGCGCTGGCGGGTAGCGCCTTTACTGTTACTAGCGTCTTCATCGGGCTCGTCGGCAATAAATGTTAACGCACTTCGGTCTGATGCAGCATCTACAAGCGGCGTCTTAGCCGCTTTAGCGCCACTGCTGGCATTAACCGGCTCATAAGTGATACCAAAGTTAAACAGGTCACGGCGCTCCTGACGCATTGCTGCACCCCAGAACAATCGGTTATAGGCATCCACCATGGGCTTTACCGACCGCCAGTTGGTATCCATCACCCAGCGATATTCCGCCTGATCCGCGGCCTGCAAATAGGTAAAGATATCACCACCACGAAAGCCATAGATGGCCTGCTTGGGATCGCCTATCATTAACAAGGTGGTCGACACCTGAGACTCACCACCCTGCCCGGGATAAACGTTAGCCAGAATGTGATACTGATCGGCATCGGTATCCTGAAATTCATCCACCAGCGCCACCGGATAGCGCTGGCGCAGTTGCACACACAGCGGCGAATCCGGGGCGTCTATTTGTGCGGCCAGCAAGCGAATGAGATCGTTAAAATCCACCGTACTTAAGCGCTGTTTTTGTTTGCTGACATAATCCCGCACAAACGCTACCGCCTCACAAACCACCGCATAGACCGGCGCTTTATCAAGCAGCGCCTGACGCGACTTAGCCAGTTTATCCACGGCTTTGGTTAAGTCTGTACGCAAGGTTTTAGCCGGTTCAACCAAGGCTTTCGCCTCGGCAATGCCCTCGCGCTTGGCGCGATAGCGATTGCCATTGATAAACTTACCTAACTCTTCAGGGATATCCGTTAACGGGCCGTTTTGCAGCCAGTCGAGGATCACCTGCCATTCTCTGGCCCGCTCTTCATCCTTATTAATGACGGCGCTTAAAAACAGCGTTTCGTTATCCACCCATGCGGTATACAACGCTCTTGCCTGCGGCTGATATTGCTCGGTAAGCTTATTCAGCGCCGCATCGAACTGTTCATTAATTTGTTGTTCTGAAGCTATGTGCGGCGCCTTAGCAAACTCCATTAACGGCAGAAAATCACTCAAAAGCTGTTCGGGAGTATGCCAGCCATGACTGGCCAGCTGCGCAAAGGCTTCCTCATCGCGACTGACTTTACGGATAAAGTCTTCACAGCCCTGCAAATACATCGCCCGGGTATCGGTTGCCAGCGCCAGCTCCAGCGGTGCGGCAGAGGTAAACGCCATATCGGATAACACGTTATTGCAGAAGCTATGGATGGTAAACACGGCCGCATCATCCAGCTCCAGCAGGGCTGCCTGCAGTAAGGCTAACGCTTCCTCAGCAGCAACTCGCTGATAAAGTTCGTCGAGCACTGGATCTGAGTCGAAAGGCTTATCCAGGCTACGCGCCTGCCAGTATGCCAGGGCGTCCCGCAGCGTGGCAGCAATACGACCGCGTATTTCCTCGGTGGCCGCTTTGGTAAAGGTCATCACCAGAATTTGTTGCACGGTGAGGCGTTGCTCAAGCAGGCAACGTAAGTAAATCCGCGTAATATTAAAGGTTTTACCGGTACCGGCGGAGGCCTCAATCAGGTGGCGTCCGCGCAGGGGCAGATTAATGACATCCAGATGTTGTGCGGTCATTTTCTTCCCCTTTTAAAGTTGCTCAGAAAAGCGCAGTACAGATCGGCCAGTTGCTCAAGAGGCAGTTGCGAAGCCGGCGGAATATAATTGTAAAACCAGTTAAAGTAACCGTTACTGCCTAGCTTGCTGTAGGGGTTATTGCTGTCGGTGATGTCATCCCAGCGTTTGGCAATTTCTTTACTCTCATGCCAGTCGTCACTGTCGGTGTTCATGCCGGCATACTTATACAGCGCTTCGGCCACCGCCAGATAGAGCAAACTGGGCCCCGCTTCTATTTGCTTTATCGCCTTAATGAACCTGTGCAACTGTGCAGTGGCCTCATCAGCGGTTAAAGGTTGATAGGTTTCTGATTTCAGTGCCAGTGGCTGTTTTTTCCAGTCGATATAATGCAGAGTCAGCGGCAGCGTTACGCCCTGGCTATTGGCAATCAGCATGGTCAGCCAGGCCGTTAAGCTACGCCTTATCTGGTGCTGCCCAACATGATAAGCCACCAGGGTCTCGCCCTGCTGATAACAGGTAGCATACAATTGCCAGTCACTTAAACTCACCCGGCACGCTAACAGGTGCTCATCACCACCGGGCACAGCCTGATTAAGCAGCGTTGCGGCCTCCTGCCAACTGGCCAGCTCAGCGCGGGTGATAGGGGTATCAGGCAGTTCACCACTTAACAAAAACTCTGCCGTGAGCTGGTCGGCACTGGTATTGGCCGGGTTGTTAACCAGTTCATCCACATACTGATAACGACTGAGCTTATTGGTTTCAAAGGGCTCACTGTCTTCTAACAGGCGGTTATCGAGTTCCAGTCTGAGGCCCAGTTGCCTGGCCAGCCAGGCCAGTGGATCATCAAAACAGCGTGCCATGTCGGTTGCGCTGAGTTGGCGGGTCTGATGGCTGGTAGCCGACACCTCAATAACGCTGTCGGTTTGCTCAGTCTGCCGCCCGGTAATGGACTGTGCCAGCCGGAACCAGCCTTGGCTGTATGCCGGGCGTGGGCTATTAAACACCGCCGGACTAAACGGGTGCAGCGGCAATTGTCGCACCGCCTCTTGTTGCCAGCCGTAAGCCTGGCCGAGAAAGTCCATTAGCTCCTGCAGCACCAGACTGGGCTGACGCTCAGCATTATTTAACGCACTGCGCCCCTGAAAACTCAGATAAAGGGCCTGACGGGCTGATATTAATGCTTCCAGAAACAAATAACGGTCTTCCTGACGGCGGGAGCGGTCACCCAGGCGCCCCGGGTGACGAGCCATCATATTGATGCTGCCCGGCGGGTTACTCCGCGGGAAATCCCCGTCATTGAGGCCCAGAATGCCAATCACGCTAAAGGGAATACTCCGCATCGGCAGCATAGAGCAAAAGGTGACCTGGCCGGTCATAAAATGGTTACCGGCATCCGGTGTGGCAAAGCGTTTGGTTAACACATCGCGCACTTCGGCCAGGCTCAGCTCCCCGGTAAAACCGGCTTGCTGGCACTGTAAGGCTAAGTCGGCAATGGTTTTACCTATGCTCTCCCAACTGTCGATATCGTCATTGCCCGGGATAAAGCAATCTTCCCGCAGGGTATTTAAATACACCTGCCAATCATCAGCCGTTCGTGGGCTGGCTAGCTCGCGATTGTGAATTTGCAGTTGCTCTACAATCAGCATCAGCCTGCCCAGCTCCACACTTTCCTGCCCTTCTACGTCTGGCACCGTTACACAGTTATCCAGCAATAGTGTGGCATCTTCGCTGATCATTCCCAGCAATAAGCGTTGTAAGCCCCAGTGCCAGCTGTACATATCACTGTCGACGGCAGATTCCGTGACTTGTGCTTTATGCCTGCCGTCGAGTCCCCAGTGGATATTGGCTCGTTCCAGCCAGTACTCGATGACCGTGAGACTCTCTTCAGTGAGGCTAAACTTGCGTTGTAACGGCTCCAGACTCAGGTACTCAAGAATTTGCGTGACACTGAAACGGCTGTCGGGTAAAGATAGTAACGACAAAAATGCTGCTACCAGCGGATCGGCATCCAGTGGCGAACGGTCGGCGATGGTACAAGGCAGTCGCGGCGAGGCATCATCGTCACTGTTTTGCGTACCGACTCTGGCAAACACCGCTTCAATAGCCGGGGCGTATTCTTCAATAGCCGGGCACATGACCAGAATATCCCGCGGTTGCAGCGCCGGATCCTCAG
>CATMRP010000118.1 GCA_950073835.1 uncultured Alteromonadaceae bacterium | reverse complement strand
TCCACACAAAATACTTCAGCCAACAACATCAATCGGTCTTCGACCCATTGACGACGATGCTCGTAACTTCTACCTGAGACTTTATCTTCGCCACAGAGATACGCACGACGCACACACCGGGAAACGCAGTGATAGTAGGGGGTATCAGAAAGACTAATCAGGCATTTACGAGGTCTTGGCATCCAAATATCCAATCTAAGCAACGGGTGTATCTATTGTGCTGAGGTTGAGATAAATTCCAACTGTACATGTGGATGGTGAGTGACTGTCCGAATATTAGAATATTACGAATATTAGAATATTAACTGTAAATTTGAGTCTCAAGCCTCGTACTCGTGGGGCTACGAATAATAAAAAAGCCCTGACTGTTCAGTCAGGGCTTTCAAGTATCCATATATTATCAGCGCGATTAGCTGTTAATCACAGCTACCATGGCTTTGGCCAGATCGTCGATGTTAGCCTGGCTGATACCTGCTACGTTAACGCGGCTTGAATCAACAAAGTAAACGCTGTGCTCATTACGCATCTTCTGTACTTGTTCAGGGGTGATACACAAGAACGAGAACATACCTTTCTGGTTGTTTACAAAGCTGAAGTCTTTCTGTGCGCCGTTGGCAGTCAGCTTTTCAACTAGCAGGCTACGCAGGGTAGACATGCGGTTACGCATTTCGTTAACTTCGGTTTCCCATTCTTGCTTAAGAGCAACGTCGGATAAGATGATGTCTACCAGCGCACCGCCGTAGCTTGGTGGCATAGAGTACATACCTCGGGCAACCGACTGAATTTGCGCCTGGGCGATTTTCCTGGTCGCGCTGTCTGCGGTAACGATGGCCGCCAAGCCAACACGTTCACGGTACAGACCGAAGTTTTTGCTGCATGAGGCGGCGATGATCACTTCTGGCAGGTTTTCACACAGCAGGCGTACGCCGTAGGTATCTTCTTCCAGCCCATCACCAAAGCCCTGATATGCCAGGTCTACGAAAGGCAGGAATTCACGCTCTTTAGCTACTTCAACTACTTGTTGCCATTGCTCTTTGGTGAGGTCGGCACCGGTAGGGTTGTGGCAGCAACCGTGCAGTAATACCACGTCGCCTTTTTCAACTTTGCGCAGCGTGTCCATCATCGCATCAAAACGAATCGAAGCAGTGGCTTTGTCAAAGTAGGGGTAAGTTTCCAGGCTTAAACCGGCATTGCCCATTAACGGGATATGGTTAGCCCAGGTCGGATCGCTGATCCAGACTTTAGTGTCTTTATTAACGCGAGTCAGCAGCTCGGCAAGAATGCGCAATGAACCGCAACCACCAGGAGCTTGTACCGCAGCAACGCGATCGGCCATTATAACCGGGCTTTTTTCACCCAGGATCAGGCCCAGCATGCCGTCGATAAAACCCTGCACACCCTGTGGCGTGATATAGGTTTTTGACTTTTCGCGCTCAAGTAAAATAGTTTGCGCTTTGGCTACCGCAGATAAAATAGGGGTGTTGCCTTGCTCGTCTTTATAAACGCCAACACCTAAGTCAATTTTATTAGGGTTAGTATCTTGCTTAAACGCAGCAGACAAACCAAGAATCGGATCCGGGGCAAGTTGGGGTAGCACTTCAAACACGTTATGTCCTCTAAATGTACAGGAATCGGTTTACTAAGTTTATGAATAGTCCTGGGCTTTCACAAACTCAAACAACGGTGGTCATGTGTTGTTGCTCAACACTGTTGTCAGTCAGACCACTTCATCATCTTCCGCTGGCACGGGAGTTAACCAGTCGGGCTGCGCATTATGCCATCAACTGCTGCAAATTCGAATAGAAAAGCAGTTATTCCTGCACAATTTTCCAATGAAACTCGTGGGGTGGAAGTACCTCTTTGCCATGATCATATTCCTGCTCAATCCAGGTAACTTCATAGCGATGGTTAACCAGCAGCAGGGTAGAGCTACGTGTGCCATACTCGGGCGAGGTAATAAAAATAGACGACAGGCGCTGTTCCCAATCAAGCGGTACGCCGGTATCCGGTAATTCGTGTTGCTCGGCCGGGGTATTATCCTGAAGCAAGTTAAACAGGGCTGCATAATCAAGCGTGGTCGCTGAACTAATATACTCCTGCAACCTGGTTACCCCGCGCCTTACTTTCGGCCAGGGCGTGTTAAGCGCACTGTTAGAAAGGCCGTGAAAGCCGGCAGCCAGTGGCGTAAAACGGTCAGTGTGATTGTTATACACCTGCAGGCGCGTAACATTGCCATACAACAAATTGTAGCCGTTATAGGCTTCGCGGCTGTCGCTTAGCTGCTGCTCAAATGGCACTTCGCTGGTGTTGCGATTAAGATAGTTAACCACCAGTTCACCACGGCTGCGAGCCTGAGTTTGCTCACGGGCGGGATTGCGAATATTGGTCAGTGCCGCAATATCGCCATTACGGTGGATCCCCATCCAACTTCCGCCGGCCTGTAAATCCTTACCAGCCAGTAAGGCCTCGGGCCCATCCCACCAATGACTTGGCTGAGTCGGGCGCTGATAAAACTCATCACGATTAGCGGCAATAATGAGCGGATAGTTCTGGTGCTGTTCAACGGCAACAAAAATAATACACATAGCGTTTGTGGCGCACTCCGAAGCGGTTACAATTACTGCTAACAGAATAACCGATTGGTGGCGGATTATGCAGTCATTCAAAGCACCATTACCTGAATCAGTCCCACAATATCCGGTTGGTATGTGGGGTAAATGTTGCCGGTGGTGGCTGGATAAGCGCGGCTGGACAGTGCGCGGCAGTCTGGCGAATCACCCTAAAATGGTGCTGGCCGTTGGTCCGCATACGTCTAACTGGGATTTCATTATTGGTGTGATGTGTAAACTGGCACTCGGACTGGATGTGGCGTTTTTAGGCAAACATACCTTGTTTGAAGGGCCCTTAGGCGGCCTGATGCGCCGCTTAGGTGGTATCGCCGTAGACAGAAGTAAAGCCCATGGTGTCGTGGGGGAAGTTGCCGGGCGAATCAGCCGTTCAGAGCAGTTGCTGCTGGCGCTGGCGCCGGAAGGAACGCGAAAAGCCGTGTATCCGTGGAAAAGCGGCTTTCTTTACATTGCACAAACCGCTAGAATTCCCATTCAGTGTGTCGGCCTTGATTATCAACAGAAAACGCTGGTTTTCGGGCCCGTCCTTACAGTATCCAAAGATGTAACGGTGTCGATGGAGTCGGTATACAGTTTTTACCGCACCGTCACCGCTAAATACCCGCAGCAAACAATTACGGAGCCCAACGCGTGACCAAACCGGGAGTGACCACTCGTCAAGTACATGCCGACAGACAGCTAAATCATCCGGCCGATGGTGCCGTACATACCAGTACCACCAACGCTGTCTTATTCGAATTTGAAAAAACGCAAGACCTGGTAGATGTTTTCCAGGGCAAAAAAATGGGCCACGTTTACGGACGCTCCTCATCAGGCTCCATGGCTGCGCTGCAAACCATTATTGCGGATATGGAAGGCGGCATTGCAACAGCCTGTTTTGCCACCGGCATGGCGGCTATAACCAGCACTATGCTGTCGCTGTTTAAAGCCGGTGACCACTTAATTGTGAGTCAGTACCTGTTTGGCAATACCCGCAGTTTTTTAGATACCCTGATGGATTTAGGCGTAGAGCTTACCTTTGTAGATGTAACGTCAATTCAGGATGTGATTGCAGCGAAAAAAGACAACACCCGTGCGGTATTTACCGAAACCATTGCTAATCCGGTTACCCAGGTAGCCGATTTACGAGCCATCGGTAAATGGTGTGAAGAACAAAAGCTGCTGTTTATGGTAGATAACACCATGACACCGCCGCCGGCGTTTGATGCTAAAGCCATGAAAGTTTCTCTGGTGCTGACCTCGCTTACCAAATACCACGGCGGTCATGGCCACGTTCTAGGCGGCGCGGTGACAGATATGGGTAAATTCGACTGGACCTCATTCAGCAATATTAAGCCAGCCTATCAGGTTGCCGACGAACGCATGTGGGGCATTACCCAAGTTCGCAAAAAGGGGCTGCGTGATTTGGGCGCTACACTGGCGGCACAATCGGCGCACCTTATCTCGGTAGGTATAGAAACCCTGTCGCTGCGTATGGCACGTAGCACCGAAAACGCCATGAAACTGGCCACCTATCTGGAAAGTCAGGATAAAATTGAGCGAGTTTATTACCCGGGCCTGTCGAATCACCCACAACACTATGTGGCACGTGAGCAATTAGGCGGGTACGGCGCGATCCTGAGCTTTGACTTAGTGCCTGGTATCGATCCTTGCGAATTTTTAGATGAGCTTAAGTTAGTGCTATCTGCCACTCACCTTGGCGATACGCGAACGCTGGCACTGCCAGTGGCTGCTACCATATTCTTTGAGAATGGTCAGCGGGAGCGTGCTCGCATGGGTATAACCGAAACTATGATCAGAATGTCGGTGGGAATAGAAGATACCGACGATCTGGTGGCCGACTTTGATCAGGCGCTGGCAAAGTTCTGAGTATAAATACCACGCATTTCGTATTAAAAAAGCCTGCACTACGCAGGTTTTTTTGTCTCTGCAATGAGCTGATTTCTGCTCTAATAGCTTGTAATAATTCGCTTTTGTGATGACTGTGAACAGTGGAACTGATTCGCCACGGATATCAGCAAAAATATTTGCAACAATTTATGAAAAAATTTGAACTTTAGATCAATACGGGGGACTAACTTTATGCAACTAGCAATTACGGGTTTTAATGTGTGAACCCAGATTGTTTAAGTGTGTTCCAAGTTGAGTGTGCATTTTAGCCCCGCAGTTTGCGGGGCTTTTTTTATGCGCAAAAAAACCTACAAGGCTAATGCTTTTTCAACGTCACCGCGTAGTTCTTTATCGGAAGGTTTAACTGAGCTCTTGTAGTGCTTAACGATTTTTCCGTTCTTATCTACCAGATACTTATTGAAATTCCAGCTCGGCGCTTCGCCGGTGGCTTTAGCCAGAATGCGATACATTGGATCGGCATCATCACCCTTCACATGGGTTGGCTCAAACATCGGGAATTCCACACCGTAAGTTAACTCGCACAATTCAGCGGTTTTACCTTCGTCATCGGCTTCCTGGTTAAAATCGTGGGATGGAAAGCCCAGTACTACGAAATCGTCGTCTTTCAGCTCATCATACATGGCTTCAAGCCCTTCAAACTGGGGAGTAAAACCACAGTAACTGGCAGTGTTAACAATCAACAGGGTTTTACCCTGGTATTCGCTGCACAAGTTTACGGTTTCCTGAGAATTGAGTTTACGTTTCATGAACTTTAATACGTCAGGGCAGCTGTTTGCCTGCGCAAATAAAGGAAGCGTACTGAATAACAATGCGCCAACTAGTTTTTTCATTGCTTTATTCCTGTTGTTAGGGGTTAACACCAATACTGTCCGGGCGGGTAGGTTGGATCATTTTATCCGTGGTGTGCTTAACAGGACCAGCGTGTGAAAAACAAGGACAAATGTCTACTTCCCGCATAGATAGCTGGCTATAATGGGCACGAATTTATAACGAAGTAAATAATAATATGCGACATACTCTAATTAAAAGCAGTGTTTTACTGGGCTTGAGTGTTGTAGTTGCAGCCTGCAACAGTACCGCACCTGAAGCCGTTACGACAGAAGCCACCGCCAATGTTAGCCAGTTTGCCAGGGTGATTAAACCCGAGGCCCCACAAGCAACGCAGGCAAACGACAATATCACCCTCGAACAGATTATGGCCGACCCTAAATGGCTCGGTCGTCAGCCGCAGAGTCCGGGATTTGGTTTGGATGGCAGCGTGGTTTATTCCCGCAAGCAGCAAGATACCCAGCTCTATGATGTGTTTCGAATTAACCCGCAGGGCGAATCGGTTAAAGTTGCCCCTGAAGCGCTGCATAAATACAAATCTGATGAAAAGGCCGCCAGCCGTGACGGCCAATACACCGCCTGGAAATACCAAGACAGCGTGTTTGTGCAAATGCCCGATGGTGAAGTCGTTAGGGTAACCTATGGACAGCCACTCAGTAATATTGGCTTTTTAACCGATAACCGGTTATTTGCACGGTTATACAATACCTACATCGCCATTGATTTAACCAGCGGTCAGCAGGAAAAACTGTTGAGCTGGGAGTTTGCCGATATGCCTACCGCCAACAAACCACCTAAAGACTTTGTTGCCGCCGAGCAGCAATCGCTGATCCAGTACCTTCAGGTACAGCGCAAAAACCGCAGCGATAAGTTCGCCCAGGAGCAGGTGATGCGTGCGCATAGCCCGGCGGTTGCGCCGGCGCCGGTGTACTTTGATGACAGTGAGCGTCTGGTCGCCGCGGAGCTATCGCCCAGTGGTAAACATGCCATCATTGTGACTACCAAAAAAGGCAGTACCCGTGATGACTCCGATATCATGCCGCATTATATTCAGGAAGATGGTCGCATTGCCGCAATCAGCGTGCGCCAACGGGTTGCCGATGCCAAGCCGGTAACGCAAACCACCTGGCTGGTTGATGTGGCTACCGGTGCCAAGCACGAACTCTCCTATGTGGGCTTACCCGGCTATAACGAAGATGTGTTAGCCGATGTAAAGCGCGAGAACGCTGAAGCCCGTGGCGAGGAGTACACGGATAACCGGTTACCCCGGGCAATCGGCCTGCTTAATAGCTGGTCGCGCAGCGGCCCTTCGATCCGCTGGCATCAGGACGGTTCTCAGGTTGCCCTGCTCCTGGAGGCCTGGGACAACAAAGACAGCTGGATTGTCACGGTTGATTTAGCCGCTAAAAAACTGGTGACCCAGCACCGGCAACATGATGATGCGTGGATCAACTACCATCACAATCAGTTTGGCTGGCTGAATCATTCCCATACGCTGTTCTATGAGTCGGAGAAGTCTGGTTACAGCCATATTTATCTGCAGCAACCGGGGGAGGCGCCTAAGGCACTTACTAGCGGTCAGTATGTGGTAGATAGCTTAACCCTGTCCGAAGACGATCAGTATGTGTATTTCAAAGCCAATAAAAAACACCCCGGTATCTATGAGGTTTACCGGGTGAATACCCAAACCGGCGAGCATCAGGCACTTACCGATCTTAACGGTCTGACTGACTTTGTGTTAAGTCCCGATGAACAAACCCTGCTGCTTACCCATTCTACGGTCACCCGTCCGCCGGAGTTATATTCAGTGGCGGTAAACGATGAGCAGGCCCCGCAGCGACTGACTCACACCATCAGCGAAGCTTTTCTTGCCAAGCCCTGGGTGGCACCGCAGGTGGTGGCGATTGATTCCAGTCATACGGAACAGCCGATTTATGCACGGGTGTATTTACCGGAAGGTTATACCGAAGGTGAACCACGCCGTGCTGTAGTGTTTAACCACGGGGCAGGCTATCTGCAGAACTCCCACTTGGGTTGGTCTGGTTATTTCCGCGAATTTATGTTCCACAGCTTCTTGGTTAAACAAGGCTACGTAGTACTGGATATGGACTACCGCGCCTCCCGTGGCTACGGTCGCGACTGGCGGACTGCTATCTATCGTCAAATGGGCACGCCGGAGCTGGAAGACCTGCGTGATGGCGTAAACTGGCTGGTAGAGAATGCCAACGTGGATCGCAATCGTATTGGCACCTATGGTGGCTCTTATGGAGGCTTCCTTACCTTTATGGCGATGTTTAATGCCCCGGATCTGTTCCAGGCCGGTGCGGCGCTACGCCCGGTGTCTGACTGGGCGCATTATAACCACGGCTACACCTCTAATATCCTCAATACACCGGATGTTGATCCCATTGCTTATCGCAAAAGCTCGCCAATTTACTTTGCCGAAGGGCTGCAAAAACCACTGCTGATCAACGCGCCTATGGTGGATAACAACGTATTCTTTGTGGATGTGGTGCGTCTGGTACAACGCCTGATCGAGCTGGAGAAAACCGACTTTGAAACGGCTATCTACCCGGTAGAGCCGCACGGTTTTGTGCAGCCCAGTTCGTGGTTGGATGAATATCGCCGTATTTACGGGTTATTTGAAGACAACCTCTAGCTATACAGTTATGCCTTGCGGCGGCTGGCGATAAAGTCTGCTGCAAGGCTGCTTCCCCACATTAATACAAACAGCAATACACCACACACCGCGCCGTATAAATGGGCATCAACCGCCACGCTGGCATCAATTAAACTCGCCACATCCTCGCTACTTCCCTGCAGCTGTTCAAACACCAGCTTGGCGGCAACACCGGCCAGTAATAACCAGCCGGAGCGGACTTTATTTAAAATATCCATACAGGCTCCCCACACAAAAATGCCGTGTAAGGCACCAGAAAGACCCACATACCAGATTAATTGCGGCGACAGAAAGTAAATGCCCAGGCTGGTACCCAGCCCACACCAGATAAACAGCTTTAAAAAGGTGACCGGGCGGTAATGCTCACCATGCAGTGCCCACAGTAAGGCCAGGCCAACCAGGTTTAATAACAGATGGTAGCCGTTGGTGTGGATGAGGTTGCCACTGATCAGGCGCCAGGTTTCCATGCTTTGCAACGCATAACGGTCGTAGGCCAGCAGATCGGTCATCGACTGACCGGCAAAGAAGAAGGCAATGCAAACAATGGCCAGAATTAACGGGCCGAGACTAAACTGTGGTTTTAGTGGTAGCGCAACTATCATTGGAATTTATTGTTGATCAAAAGGCTGGGGCGCTATCATAACGAAAATGCCCTACGAAGCCCAATAAAGAGTCGGAGACAATAATGAGCAACATTCTTATCGAAACCCAGGGTGCTGTTACCACCATCACTATAAACCGTCCGGAAAAGAAAAATGCCCTGACCCGGGAAATGTATCAGACCATGGCCGATGCCCTGGATGAGGCTAACCAAACCGAGAGCTGTAAAGTGGTGGTTATTCGCGCTGAAGGTGACGTGTTCTGTGCCGGTAACGAAATCGCCGGGTTTGCGAATCATGGCGCTGAACCCCACCTGGCAGAAACCGTCAGCTTTATGAATGCGCTGCTCAACTGTAAAAAAACGGTGGTCGCCGAAGTTTCTGGCAAGGCAGTTGGCATTGGTACCACCATGCTGTTACATTGTGATTTCGTGTATACCCACGGCGAAGCCCAGTTCGTAATGCCTTTCATTAATCTGGGTTTGGTGCCTGAATATGCATCGAGTTATATCCTGCCGCGTATGGCAGGCCGGCGTCGTGCCAGCGAATGGTTATTACTGGGTGAACCCTTTGGTGCTCAGGAAGCCTATCAGTTTGGCTTGGTGACCAAAATTGTCGAACCCGAAGCCTTGCGGGACACTGTAAACAAAGTTGCCGGTAAGCTGGCTGCCAAACCTGCTTACGCTTTGCTGCAGTCAAAAGCACTAATGAATAACGAGGCAGAAGCCATTCACCAGCATATGGATGTTGAGTTGGATGTATTTATTGAAGCCATGGGCACAGAAGCTGCGCAGGAAGCTTTTGATGCATTCCTGCACAAGCGACCAGTCAACCCGGAAAAATTTAAATAAGGAAGATTCACCTTGAGTCGTAGTCGCACGCGCATTCTTTTTCTGGCAGGGTGCTTAACCCTGTCTGCCAGTTTTTATGCTCTGGCTCAGCAAACCCCGGCACCCCGTGAAGCGGGCGAGCCGGAAGCCGCTACCGGTTATATCGAGAAAAAAGCCCATATCAGTCAGGATTACATGGTCGTTGCTGCCAATCCTTATGCCTCCTGGGCGGGTAAGAACATCATCGAGCAGGGCGGTAGCGCCATCGATGCGGCAGTAGCCGTGCAGGCCATGTTAACCCTGGTAGAGCCGCAGTCATCAGGTATTGGCGGTGGTGCTTTTATGTTGTACTGGGATAACAAAGCCAAAAAGCTGCACACCTTCGATGGCCGTGAAATGGCTCCGGCGGGGGTGAATGCCTATTGGTTTATGGAACACGGAAAGCCCATGAAATGGCTGGATGCAGTGGTTGGTGGTAAGTCAGTTGGCGTACCCGGCGCACTCAAGGCGTTAGAAACGGCCCATAGCCAGTTTGGTAAGCTCGACTGGCCGGTATTGTTCCGCGATGCCATTAATACCTCGGAAGAGGGGTTTAAGGTGTCTAAGCGGCTGGAAAAACTGGTCACCATGGCCGAGCAGTACCACAAGGGCATGAAAACCTTTCCCAGCACGGCAACCTACTTTTACCCGGCAGGCAAGCCACTACAGGCTGGTACTACGAAAAAGAATCAGGCGTTAGGCAAAACCCTGCGCAATATTGCAGAGCAGGGTGCAGATTATATGTACACCGGCGAGCTGGCAGCAAAAATTGCTAAAGCTGTACAAGGGGTAGAAATTAACCCTGGTGCGTTAACTGCAGAGGATATGGCCAATTACAAAGCGATTGAGCGCAACGGTGTGTGCGGTGAGTACCGTAGTAAGCAAATCTGCGGCATGGCACCACCCAGTTCAGGCGGGATTAACGTTTTTCAGGTACTTAAACTGCTGGAAGGCTTCGATTTATCTGAATACCCCATCGACAGCGTAGAATTTGCCAACCTTTATACGCAGGCGAGCGCCTTAGCCTATGCCGATCGTGAAAAATACATTGCCGACAGTGACTTTACCAATCTGCCTTACGGGGCGTTGATCAACGAAGGTTACCTGCATCGCCGCGCCGAGAGTATTACGGTTGATAAGCCATGGCGCTTTGCCCGCCCAGGTGAACCGTTTTCTACTCAGGTCAGTCAGGGGAGCTCATTGGAACAGCCCAACACCAGCCACTTTGTTATCGTTGATAAAGAGGGTAACGCAGTATCCATGACTACCAGTATCGAGTTTATGTTTGGTTCGGGCATTATGGTTGACGGCTTTTTGCTGAATAACCAGCTAACCGACTTCTCATTCTCGCCATCGATGAACCGCTTCCCGGTACCTAACCGGGTAGAGCCGCACAAACGTCCGCGCAGTGCCATGAGTCCTACCATGGTATTTAACGATCAGGGCGAACTTGAAATTCTGGTGGGATCGCCCGGCGGTAGCCGCATTGTGAGCTATGTGGCACAAACTCTGATTGGCGTGATTGACTATAACCTGGATATTCAACAGGCCATTAACCTGCCGAAAATCACCAATCGTAACGATTACACTGCGCTGGAAAAAGGCACGCCGATTGAAGCCCTGCAGGGCCCGCTGGAAGCACTTGGCCATACAGTCAAAGTGGTCGACCTGAACAGCGGTCTGCACGGTATACAGGTAACTCAAAAAGGGTATGTGGGCGGCGCGGATCCGCGACGTGAAGGCGTAGCGGTAGGCAAATAACACAGCGCTTTTAAGGTACATCAGATGAAAGAAAGGCCGGTAAGCATCACTTACCGGCCTTTTTACTTTTAACTCTAAATTACCTTTTTATGCAGGCGGCTCCTTTACTAGGCGCTAACGGCGTTCAGTGCTTGTTCAACATCGGCGATGATGTCGTCGATGTTTTCAATGCCTACTGAAATTCGCACCAGATCGGCGCTTACCCCGGCACTGGCTAATTCTTTTTCGTTTAACTGACGGTGCGTGGTAGTGGCAGGATGGCAGGCCAGAGACTTGGCGTCGCCAATGTTAACCAGGCGCAAAATCATCTGCAGTGCATCTATAAACTGTGCACCGGCTTCACGGCCGCCCTCAATGCCAAAACTTAAGATGCCTGATGCTTTACCGCCGGTGATCTTTTCGCAGGTGGCGCGATAGGGACTATCGGTCAGACCTGCATAGTTTACCCAGCTGACCTTTTTATGATTGCTCAGATAGGCTGCCAGCTTTTCGGCGTTCTCACAGTGGCGTTCCATGCGCAGGCAAAGCGTTTCCAGCCCCTGCAGGATCTGAAAGGCATTCATCGGGCTTATAGCAGCGCCGGTGTTGCGCAGTGGCACCACCCGGCAACGGCCGATGTAGGCCGCAGGTCCGAGTGCCTCGGTATATACCACGCCATGATAGGACGGATCGGGCTCATTCAGCACGGCAAAACGCTCTTTATTGGCAGCCCAGTCAAACTTACCGCTATCCACAATGATGCCGCCTACGCTGGTTCCGTGGCCGCCGATGTATTTAGTCAGGCTGTGCACCACGATATCTGCGCCCAGTTCAAAAGGGCGACACAAAACAGGTGTAGCAACGGTGTTATCAACGATCACCGGCACCCCATGTTGATGGGCAATTTCGGCCAGTTTCTGAATATCTACCACGTTACCGGCCGGATTACCGATAGACTCGCAAAAAACGGCTTTGGTGTTTTCATCAATGGCTTTGTCGAACCCTTCATAATCGTCGTGAGAGACCATTTTTACCTGCACGCCCTGGCGCGGCAACGTATGGGCAAACAGGTTATACGTTCCACCGTAAAGCTGACTGGTGCTCACAATATTGCTGCCCACCTCACAGATTGCCTGCAGCGCATAGGTGATAGCTGCCATACCCGAAGCGAGTGCCAGGGCACCAATACCACCTTCCATTGCCGCCACGCGCTCTTCCAGTACCGCCGTGGTAGGGTTCATGATGCGGGTATAAATGTTGCCCGCCACCTTCAGATCAAATAAGTCAGCGCCATGCTGAGTATCGTTAAAGGTGTAGGAAGTGGTTTGATAAATTGGTACAGCCGCTGCTTTGGTAGTGGCTTCAGATTCGTAGCCGTGGTGCAGTGCAATGGATTCTAATTTCATTGTGATAAATATCCTGAGGTGTCCTGATTAAAACTTGGCCAATATCATGGTTTATGTCACCTATACCTGCAACAAGTATTTTACATTTACCCTCTAATCAACCGCTTATAGCGCTGAATTCATTGATCTGAATCAGGCTGTGTTCAAACCAGTACTTTGGGAGGATTGTTGGTCAAATTCACTGTACCTATGCTTGATACCAGACACGCTTTTTCGTTCACAGAACGAGACTAAAATGAGGAAATACCCATGAAAAAATCAGTAATTTTGATGGCACTTGGTGCAGGCATGCTGGCCAACGGTCTGGCAGCAAAAGAAACTGAGTCACAGGACGTCAAAATGATCAATCTGGCCCATAACAGTGGTTGCGTTACCTGCCACTCAATTGCCAGTGGTGGCAGCGGCCCGGCAGGCTTAAAGCCGATTGGCCCGGCGTGGCAGGATGTGGCGAAAAAATACAGTGATGTGGAGGATGCTCAGGAAGCACTGGTCACTACCGTACTAAATGGTTCAAGCCCTTATGCGAGCCACTGGAAAGGTGAGGTAAGTGGTTTTGCGATGCCACCCAATTCAGTGGTGATCAATAAAGAGCAGGCCAATGAGCTGGTGGGTTGGATCCTGCACTTAGCCGATTAATCATTATCGATAGATAATTACGCTCCCGGCCAGCCCGGGAGGGTAGTTATAAAAAGGGATCAGCCTGGATTTTATCGACCTTCCACTGACCGCTCACTTTCTTAAGCTCCAGTGTACGTAAATCCTCTACTTTATCACCGTTGTATTGGCCCGAGAAAAACAGCGTAACATTGGCATTGTCGGCATATTCGGTGCGGCCAATAGACTGACTCGTTTGAGGGGTCACCTCCACCGTGTCGTATTTAAGGTTAAAGACGTGACGCTGAACATTATTCTGGGTGTGATAGCGTTTCAGGATGCGGGCCATACGGTCGGTACTTAACTCCACCGCACGGTCAAGGTTTTCATCCAGGTACACACCACGTATAAACATTACCGCGGTATATTCCGGGGTGTTTTCATCGAGCATGCCGTAACGGCCAATGCGCTCTTCTTTCTCGCAGGCACTGAGCAGGAAAATAGCAATAAAAGAGATAATAAATAAACGAAAGCGTAACGGCATAACTATAACCACCGGTATTAATCAGTGCGTTACTGTAACTTTAGTCTATTTATTTGGCAAACGGATAAAGAAACGGGGCCCAATTGCCCCGTTTCTGATTTATTATATAACAATCAATTACTGTACTTCTTCCTGATCGCCGAAGGCGCCAGCGAATAGGGGGCTCGACAGATAACGCTCGGTACCACTGGCAAGCAGCACTACCACGATCTTGTCTTTGTTCTCCGGGCGCTCAGCAAAGCGCTTGGCGGCAACCACGGCTGCACCAGAAGAAATACCCGCCAGGATACCTTCTTCTTTCATCAGGCGGTGGGCCATTTCCATACATTCTTCGTTGCTGACCTGTTCTACTTCGTCGACCAAATCAAGGTCGAGGTTACCCGGAATAAAGCCGGCACCGATACCCTGAATTTTGTGTGGTCCCGGCGTCAGTTCTTCGCCAGCTTTCGCCTGCGTGATAACCGGTGAATCGGTTGGTTCTACCGCTACAGAGGTAATTGCTTTACCCTGGGTATTCTTAATGTAACGGCTAACACCGGTAATGGTACCGCCAGTACCTACACCGGCTACAAACGCATCCACTTTACCGTCGGTGGCTTCCCAGATTTCCGGGCCGGTGGTTTTTTCGTGAATTTCCGGGTTGGCCGGGTTTTCAAATTGTTGCAGTAACACGTACTTATCCGGGTTGGAATCAACAATTTCCTGAGCCGCAGCAACGGCACCTTTCATGCCTTTAGGCGCTTCGGTCAAAACCAGGTTAGCCCCCAGCGCTTTAAGCAGCTTACGACGCTCAAGGCTCATGCTTGAAGGCATGGTAAGAGTAATTTTATAACCACGGGCAGCGGCTACGAATGCCAGCGCAATGCCGGTGTTACCACTGGTTGGTTCAACAATTTCTTTGCCTTCAGTGAGCACACCGCGTTTTTCGGCATCCCAAATCATGTTAGCGCCGATACGGCACTTAACCGAGAAACTTGGGTTACGGGATTCAATTTTTGCGTATACGTTACCGCTAGTCACGCGCTTAAGCTTCACGAGTGGCGTATTACCAATGGCCAGTGAATTATCGTCAAATACTTGCATGGTTATTCCTTTTGTTTGTCTTGGCTCCAGCGCGCTTATGTTCAGGCTGACAAATCTCACAGAGATTATTGGTGGAGCTTATTTGGTTACCCTTATATCATTGTTATTAAGTCATAA
>CATMRP010000117.1 GCA_950073835.1 uncultured Alteromonadaceae bacterium | reverse complement strand
TCGCCATTCAGGCGCCCGACCAGATCGGTGACCAGCGTATTATTGTCGGCTTGCAGAATTAACTGATCGACCCTGACTGACCAGCCATCCGCCGCTGGCAAAGCCTGGATACTGCCACCAAGGATCTGCGATTGCAGAATATTATTTTCCCCGGCCAGTCTCCAGGCGATATCACTGTCATCAAATTCCACCTGGACGGCATCGATTTGATTATTTTGCAGGCTCGCCCAGACTTCAAAGTTGCCACGACTGCGCTCTACCGGAGAGCGGGTGGGTAACAAGGCGCTGACCCATGGAGAAATATCCAGTGACTCCCCTTTTACATAAAGGGTGCCAGACAAGTCTGATTTGCCACCATGCAAATCGAGTACAAAAGCAGCCGAATTATTGGCGATCCCCTGCACCCGAATCTCGCCCCGGCCCTGGTGGCGACTGTCGCGGTTAACCCAGTACAACTGGGATAATTCAATAATCTCCTCTTCGGCCGGAGTGACCAACGTTACCTCGCCATGTAGCAGCGAGAAACTTTGCAATTGATCAAGAAACAGGCTGCGTAGCGCCTCTACAATCGGGAAGTCTCCTTCACCGCCCTTTTCCATGCGCTGGGTATCGATCCGGGCGTGCAAACCAACCAAATCGAAACGTTTGGACGATAGCTCCCGTTGTTGCAGGGATTGCCAGAAATCCACTTCCACATAAACCTGTTCAAGTTTGAGCTCTACCGGTGACAGATCGTTTTGTTGAAACTCAACGCCATTGAGCACTATGCTCGGGCCAGTGCCTTGCCAGGCTGCAGACAGGCTGTCTATAGTCAGCTGGATGCCGTACTGGGCACTCAGGTAATCCTCAATGAGTTGTTTTTCTTCGTCAAGATAAGGCAGGGTATAGCGCAGAGCACTAAGTAAAACAGCAAACAGTACCAGTACAATGGCGCATAACAGCCACAGTTTTTTAACAATGTAAGCGGCAACAGAGAGGGGTCGGTTCACATCATTACCACATCGTACTTATCCTGGTTGTATAAGGTTTCTGTTTGTACTTTTATTTGTTTCGAAACGAATACTTCCAGTTCGGCCAACATGTGAGACTCCTCTCCCAACAAATAATCGGCCACGGTGGGCGACGCGTAAACCACAAACATATCGGCATCGTAAGCACGGTTTACCCTGACTATTTCACGCATGATCTCAAAGCAAATGGTTTCAATGGTTTTAACCGTGCCGCGTCCTTTGCAAACCGGGCAATCACCACACAAAATATGCTCGAGGCTTTCACGGGTTCGTTTGCGGGTCATTTCCACCAGCCCAAGCGAGGTAAAGCCATGAATATTGATTTTAGCCCGATCTTTACTGGTTGCTGCTTCCAGGCTGTTGAGTACCCGGCGTTTGTGGTCGTTATTGGTCATATCGATAAAATCGATAAGGATCATACCACCAAGATTACGCAGTCTTAGCTGACGGGCAATAGCCAGTGTTGCTTCGATATTGGTGTTGAAAATGGTTTCTTCGAGATTACGATGACCAACAAACGCACCGGTATTTATGTCGATGGTAGTCATGGCTTCGGTTTGATCGATAATCAGATAACCACCGGATTTAAGATCCACGCGACGCTCCAGCGCCCGTTGCATCTCGTTTTCAACGTCGTAGAGGTCAAAGATGGGCCGATCGCCTGGGTAATACTCAAGCTTAGAATGCATCTCCGGCACGTATTCTTTGGTGAACTGTCCCAGTTCGTGGTGAGACAGGTTAGAGTCAATACGGATGCGATCCAATTCAGTACCGACAAAATCCCGCAGTACCCGGCGAGCCAGAGGTAAATCTTCGTACAAGACATGGGAACGGCGCTTCTTCATGCGCTGCTGAATTTTGCTCCATAGGCGGCGCAAAAAGGCGGCATCGGCTTTCAATTCCGGCTGGCTAACGCCTTCGGCAGCGGTGCGCAGAATAAACCCGCCTTCCTCGTCACAAAACTCGGCCACCAGCTCTTTTAAGCGTTCGCGCTCGGTTTCATCTTCAATGCGCTGCGACACCCCGACATGGGTTACACTGGGCATAAACACCAGATAACGTGATGGAATGGTAATATCCGTGGTAAGCCGTGCGCCTTTGGTGCCAATGGGGTCTTTCACCACCTGCACCACAATATCCTGACCGTCGCGAACCAGGTCGCGGATATCATGCTTTTCAATATGACTGGTAGAGACTTCGCCGACGACCTCGTTATGAATAACAATATCCGATGCGTGCAAAAATGCCGCTTTATCCAGCCCGATGTCCACAAAGGCCGCCTGCATACCGGGTAACACCCGGCTCACTTTGCCGCGGTAAATATTGCCCACCAAACCGCGTTTAGTGTGACGTTCCACATGGACTTCCTGCAGAATACCATTTTCTATCAGCGCAACACGTGACTCTGACGGTGTAACGTTAATCAGTAGTTCTGCACTCATTCAATCACTCCAAACTCTTGCAGTAGTTGTACGGTTTCATACAACGGTAATCCCACTACGGCGCTGTAACTGCCTTCAATCGACTTAACAAACTGGCCGGCAATTCCCTGAATACCGTAAGCCCCGGCTTTGTCGGCGGGTTCTCCGGTTGCCCAGTAACGGGCAATTTGTGTTGCCGACAAAGGGCCAAAATGCACCCGGGTTGTCACGCAGATGGTTTTTTGCCTGGACTCATCAAGCAGGCTGACTGCCGTCATCACCTGATGCGTGCGGTCGCTTAATGCACTCAGCATAGCCGCCGCATCGGTAAAACCGGCAGGCTTCCCTAACGCCTTGTTATTCAGCACCACAACAGTGTCAGAAGCCAGCACCACGCAACCATCAGTGTCATTATGCACCTTTGCAGCGGCTTTTGCCTTCTCGGCCGCCAGACGCTTTACCAGTGTTTCGGGCGGTTCTCCGGCTAATGGCGACTCATCCAAATCCGCAGGCCTGACACTAAATTCGACCCCAATCTGAGCTAATAGTTCGGCGCGGCGCGGGGAGGCAGAGGCCAGCACCAGTTTTCGAAGCTGACTCATGTGATCCTCAGTTGCCGTCTGACTTTACGTAATAACCAGAAAATCCAGGGCCACAGTGCCATCGAGGTGAGCACCGGCCAGAGCTCCTCAAAACGAAAGGTAACGTCGGTCAGTAGGCGGAGTAACCAGAACAATAAGGAATGGTACAGCGCCGATACCACGCCAATAATCACCGCTTGCTGCCACACTGAGTAATTGCGCAGGCGCTGATAATTGGCCGCTAATACATAAATAGAGATACTCAGGGCGAAACTGTGTACCCCCATGGCGGTGCCAAGCAGGATGTCCAGTGCCAGACCGCTGGTAAAGGCTACCCCCACGTTAGCTCGGTGCGGTAAAGCCATTACCCAGTAAGACAGTACAATCAGTACCCAGTCGGGCCGGTATAAATCAACCTGTACCGGTACCGGGATAATCTGAAATACCATGGCAATCAACAATGTGATAGCTATGGTGTAATGACGCACCTTAATCATCTGCTGCCTCCGGTGCCTGCTCGTCAGGCTCAGAGGTGGTTTGTGGCCACAGTAATAACAGATACTTGAGGCGATTTAAGCGGGCTTGCGGCGCAATGGTTACCTGCGCAAAAGGGCGTGATTCATCACGAATCACCTGAGTCACTTCTGCCACCGGATAGCCTTCCGGAAATACCTCTCCGAGCCCGGAGGACACTAGTACATCGCCTTCGCGGATATCGGCACTGTGCGCCACGTGGGTAAGATACAACTCATCGATGGCGCCACTGCCTGAGGCAATAAAGCGGCTGTTATTGCGGATTGAGCGCACCGGGATGGAATGGGTGACATCACTGATCAACAGCACACGACTGTTGGTGGTGCCGACTTCCATTACCTGACCGACAATGCCTCGTTCATCCAGAATAGACTGGCCCAGGTAGACACCGTCTATCGCGCCTTTGTTGACGACGATTTGCTGGCTGTAAGGGGTGTTATCCACCGCCATTAACTCAGCCACCATCTTACGCATATTCTGACGCACCGGCGCGTCGAGCAAACGACGCAGTTCTATGTTTTCCTGCTCCAGCGCCTCAAACCGCTGCAGCTTCTCGTTTTGCAACAGCAGGCGATTGGTGAGTTGTTCGTTTTCTTCTATGAGCGCCTGTTGCGAGGTCAGGCGTTGAGCGCTGGCATTGAGCAACTGACCGGGTAAATTAGCAAGGTACTGAACCGGGCTGACCAGGGAGTTCAGAAATACCCGGGTGGTCGAAAACGCGTCGAGCTTAAAGTCGAGTACGATCAACATCACCGACATTGCCAAAGCTAATGCCAGCCGGATATTGAGTGAGGGACCACGGGTAAATATTGTATCCATAATGCAAGAAGGCAACCTGAGAAGGTTGCCTTGTCTATTTACTCGTAGCTAAACAAATCCCCACCGTGCATGTCTATCATGTCGAAGGCTTTGCCCCCGCCACGCGCCACACAGGTAAGCGGATCATCTGCTATTACCACCGGGATACCGGTTTCTTCCATCAGGAGTCGGTCGAGATCTTTAAGCAATGCGCCACCACCGGTGAGCACCATGCCGCGCTCTGAAATATCAGAGGCTAATTCTGGCGGTGACTGCTCAAGGGCCACCATGACTGCCGATACGATACCGGTTAGTGGCTCTTGTAATGCTTCCAGAATTTCATTTGAGTTAAGAATAAAGCCCCGTGGTACCCCTTCGGCGAGGTTACGACCACGAACTTCAATTTCGCGAACTTCTTCACCCGGATAGGCGGCGCCAATTTCGTGTTTAATGCGCTCTGCCGTGGCTTCACCAATCAGTGAACCAAAGTTACGGCGGATATAGTTGATAATAGCTTCATCGAACTTATCACCACCAATACGCACGGAAGAGGAATAGACCACACCGTTAAGTGAAATAATCGCCACTTCGGTGGTACCACCACCGATATCAACCACCATTGAACCGGTTGCTTCGGATACTGGTAAGCCAGCGCCGATGGCCGCCGCCATTGGCTCATCAATCAGATACACTTCACGGGCACCGGCGCCCAGCGCCGATTCCTTGATTGCGCGACGCTCGACCTGGGTAGAACCACAGGGAACACACACCAGTACTCGCGGACTGGGGCGCAGGAAGTTATTGTCGTGCACTTGCTTAATGAAGTGCTGGAGCATTTTTTCGGTTACGTAGAAATCGGCGATAACACCATCTTTCATTGGCCGGATGGCGCGAATGTTACCCGGCGTTCTGCCCAGCATGCGCTTAGCTTCGGCACCTACGGCGGCAACACTTTTAGGGCCGGCAGCACGTTCCTGGCGGATAGCAACAACGGAGGGTTCATTCAGCACGATGCCCTGATCTTTTACATAGATCAATGTATTGGCTGTTCCGAGGTCGATGGACAGATCGTTAGAGAACATGCCTCGAAGTTTTTTAAACATGAAGTGGTATTTCCTGTAATAAGCACCTGTCACTGCGCCGTGAAGTGCGGGAATAAGGCGGCTGGACGTGATTTAACAACTATCCGCACACTTTAACAATGGGGGCTATTTTGAGCAAGTAAACTCCCTGACTAAACCGAAAAAAACCAGCCATTGCCCTGATTTGCCTGTCGCTTTGACCATAGGACCTGCACAGCGTTCAACTATTATACAAGCTTTAACATGGTGGCAGGTATTTATGCTTATACCAGGTTGTGTCTACCGACCTGCCAGCGATGGTTTAGTAGCCTTCCCGAATGTGTATAGTGCGGTCGTTGCCACGGTAAATACCAAAGAAGGCCTCACCACTGGGTTTGTCATCGGTGTCGATATCACCGTCGCCGTCCCAGTCAATGTTGAGATACCCGGCCCAGTCGGCGCCGGTTGCTCCCGGCTCCAGGGTTATTATGACCGCACCACGCAGCGCTACACCGTTCTGCATGGCCGGCCCCAGATTAATCATAGAGTCCGGACTTTTACCCGCGGATAACACGCCTGTGCTGCTAATGGATGGAAGGTAACGGGTAATATCCTGTTCATCATTCCCCTCGGAAGCGCTGGCTATCGACACCTGACCACTGCTCTGCGACAAACTTAATGCAGTACAGCTGTCCTGCACGTTAATCATCCAGTTACCGTTATCGTAATATTCCGTGACGAGCGGGGCCCTCAGGGTTTCGGTTTCCGGGCCAAAAGTATTTTCAATGCGTAACCGGCCATAGCGAAGATCCGTGCCCTGAATTGAGCCGAAACTGAATGCCTCACAACTGCCCGGATAAGCGGTTTGGTAGCACACCCCGTCAGCATCGGTAAGGAACGACGCGGCAAATGTCATCGCTGCATCGGCGGTAAATGGTGAGCCATTGCCTGCGCCTGCCGACGGGGTGGCAATTTTACTGTAGCTAACCTGAGTATTGAGCACGGTAATCTTCCCTTCGCCGTCGTAATCCGTGTGGTCGTTGATTACCGGCATATCCCCCGCGTTAAGGATATTCAGTACGCCGCTATAAGCAGAGTTATCAGCAAAACTGATGGCGCTCAACCCACTGCTACCAGGATTTAACTGCCACAAGCTGTCGGAATAATTACGGGTCACCTGGCCCTTGGCATTATAGGCGGTTACCGATAACTCGGGCTCACTGCCGGTAACAAAATCGAAGGGTTGCCCGATGTAGGTAAACTGGCTGCTGCACTGCTCTTCAAATTGCGGGGTGGTGGAGGCGCTAACGTCAAAATACGCCGGAATGATCCGCCCCGGCCCAACCTGATTGGCGCTGATAACATTCCCCAGATAGTCCGCATCCTGAACATCCCAGGTATATGAGCCCACCTCACTAACATAAGCCTGGGCAAAGCTCCAGTTACCGCTACTGAAAGCGGCAATGCTGACATCAGACCAGGCTTGACTGGCAGCACTGGTCACCGATTGTGACGCCGCCACAAACAACTGTGCCTCTGCCGCATTAACCGAAACCGGCGCCGCCCTCAGCAGGCTCATCTGCATAGCACCCGGCTGGTAACCGGGTAGTACGCTGTTATTGGCCCCTCGGGCTGACATGGAAAGGGTAAACTCTGCGCCGGCAATTTGCGGATAGGACGCCGTGGCACCGAGTGAAATACTGTCTGGAATGCTATCAAACTGGGCACTGCCAGAGTCGATGGTTACACCGTTAACACTGGCTGTCGCGGCAAGCGCCACCCGGCCTGCATCGGCGTAAGAGAAACCACTCAGGCTGGTTTCACCGTCGGCATCAAAGTTAAGGGTCACACTGGCGGTGTTCTGACCAGCCCCTGTACCACTCACTGGTACACCAGCTAACGGCATGGAACACTGATCCGGTGAGTAACCGGTACCGCCGTCGATACAATCATAGCTTAGCTCAACCGACTGATTGCCGGTGAGTAACGCCTGACAAACGCCAGCGTTATCCCGTACCGCCCTGAGGCCAATACGGCCAAGGTCAGCTTCGGCAACAATGTCTGGCAGTACTGAGGAATACGGGGCTGCCGTATCGTAAAATTCAAAACCGGCATTTACAAAGTCAATATTACAGTCTGTGGTACACTCCGTGGCAGACTGCGGGGCAGAATCGGTATTCGCCGCCGTCACAGAAAGTGGAAAGGTACCCGCCACAGATTGCTCTAAAGTGGTTGTCACTGAGCCGGAGAACGTAACCGGCATCGACACCGACCAGTCACCATTGGGTAAATTCACGCTGACCGGATCGGTCACCAACTCCGAACAGCTGGCATTGGCACAAGCTTTAATGGTAACCGTGGCGGCACTGCACGTGAGGGTTTGATCGGGGTGAGTGATTTCGTAGTGATGCACGCTTACACAGTCTACTGTGCTGTTTAAATCTGCCCGGATGGCCTCGCGGGACTGTTCGTAATCATACAGTCTGAAATCATCAATCTGACCATTAGCCGAGTTAGCGGTCATCTCATAAACAAAATAATTGGCTGAGCTATCGCCGATTTTAACCGACGAGACATTACCCAGTTCAGAACTACTGAACGCCCAGTTGCCGTACATATACACCCGGCTGCCATTAACATACAAGTTAACGTCCTCGGAAGCGACGTCCCAACTTAATGCTATATGGACCCATTCGTTGGCGGAATAACCCAGCGACTGCGACTTTACCTGCATGTCACCGTCGTAATTGTCTTCCATACCAAAGGCCAGCTCACCGTTATTGGTTAACGACATAAAAAAGTACTTGTCGATACCTGCATCATTGGCTTCGCCCCGGCTCGCATCAAACAGCATGCGATAACCGCCGTCGATCCAGGCGCTGTCGCTGCGATACCAGAACGATACCGTGCCACGTGGGCCAATAGTGTTCAGATCCAGGTTACTATCCACTTCGTCGACCTGGTTATAACTGTTATTATAGGGAACATCCAACGCCCGGCATGAAATGTCGTTTGCCGGCAACTGAGGTGCTACCCGGCCTACCGGCGTGCCGTTATTCCCCTCAGCAGATGAATCAATTACCGTGCCTGCACCACTCCACGAAGCTTCCTCAAACTGATAGTGCAACTTAGCCATTGCCCCCGTACAAGAAGTGCAGGTGTAGTCTGATGCGGTATACAGCGCCTGCACATCTGCGGTGGACAGCTCGCCATTGTACATTCGCACATCATCGATATCCCCTAACATATGAAAGTCGAGTTCATTGCTGTAAGACGCATTATTGCTGGAATTGGACGCGCTGGCGCCAAGAATGATGGGTTCGCGGTTATTGCGTAACGACAGACCATTGACCGCATAACCACCCAGGTAAACGCCATCGAGGTATGCTTTAAGGCCAGCAGAGCTCCAGGTGTACACCAGATGATACCAACGCTCGCGTTCTTCAATTTCCGGCTGCGAATACACGTTATAAGTGGTGGACTGGGTTTCATGTTTAAACAGAAACTGACCGTCCTGATTGACGTAAATGGTGAGCTGGCCGCCGTAATCATTGCCTGCCGAATCCTTGGAAAATAAGGCCTGAAAAGACTCTCCGTTGTTATCCCGATTGTGATCGAGGTTCGCGACTTTAAACCACAGGGAAATAGAACCACTGCTTAATTCGTAGCGGCTGTAGTGAGGAATGTTAATGTGGTCGTTATTGCCGTCGAATCCAACCGCCTGACAAAACCGCCCGTAATTTTCAGCCCGGGCGCCATCGACCGCCTGACCATTAATACCGCTTACTACATCGACTACCTCACCAGACGATCCGTTAAGACTACACACATCCATATTCCAGTGCGAAAGGAGGGTGGCATTTGAACTACAGCTGGTACAGTTAGCTTCTGATTCAGCAAACAACAGCGCTACTTGTTCTTCCGACAACTGAGAGTTGTACAGGCGCACATCATCCATGCGGCCCTGATAAAAATCACCGATATCAGAGTAGGAAGAATTGTTAACATCGTGCCGATTGGCATTAGCCGCGATTACCGTAGTGCGATTGTTATTTTGCCAGCCTGAGGTGTAGCTGCTATTTGAGCCCACCAGCACTTTATCCACGTAGACCTGCATGCCAGCGGCACCCGCACTGTAAACCACATGGTGCCACTGCCCCTCGGTGATCACCGGGGTAGAATTTATCTGGTAGGTTGTATTGCCCGACTCCTGACTCACTTTAATCGCGCCAGTGGAGGTGACCCATACACTGAACTGGCCACTGTAATTATTGGCACTGTCTTTCGACAGCAGCGCCATCCCCCCAGCCTGGGTATTATTAAAAAACGCCAGGTTATCGGTTTTCATCCAGAACGACACCGTCCCCGCACTGACCTGGTAGCGGCTATTATGTGGTAGGCGAATGTGATCACCATCGCCCCGGAAATAAGCGGCCTGACAAAGCTTGCCATTGCTGTCGATACTCGGGTTCTCATAGGACTGGCCGTTAACACCGGCAATGGCATCCACCACTTCGCCACTGGCGCCGGTTAAAGCACAGGCATTCATTGTCCAGCGAGCGGTAGCCGTGGGTAGAAAAGCGGCCTGAGTACACAAATTATCGGCGGCAAAGGTCGCCACGCCGCTCTGATCGTAGGTGATTCTTGCGCGGTCCTGCATAATCACATTCAGCGCATTGACGGCGCCGGTATGTTGCACGTCAGTATTATAACTTGCCGACGCCACGGCATAAAAATAGCCCTTTACCTGGGAATACTGACCAAAGGTAATGTTGCCCTCAGAATACATCAGTAACTGGTCGGGGTTACCGTTAGTATTGACCCGGTTACTGATATTGGTGGAAAAGTCTCTGGTGTATATCACTACTTTGGCGCCACTGGCCACCTGCAGTTGCGCATTTTGCCCGAGGTTAAGGGTTTCGATCCAGTAAACCCCGCTTTGCAGTGTTAGCACCGCGTTGGAGTTTACTGACAGCGATTTGATTTTAAAGGTGTTATTGCTGGACACAGCGGTAAGAGCAGAGCCATTGCCAAGGGTTACGTTACGATAGTTACCGGCACTTAACGTAGCAGAGCTGTTATCCTGAATATAACGGTCGGTGGATGATGATGAATACTGGTAAGCAGAAATGGCCATTCCTGCCGCACTGCTACCACTTAACCGACAGGCGACGGTATCGCAGCTGCTGCCGCCGCTGTTATCCACCATACTGGCAAAGCTGATTTGCCCGTCACTGCCGACCAGCGAAGTTTGCGGCTGAAACTGAATATAACCGGAGGACGAATAAGAACCGGCCGGATCGGCAAAAACACTGGAGCAGCTGGCAGCCGCCGCCCACATGGCAGGCAACCATAACAGTAGAATACAACAACGCAATACAGTCACTGCTTACCCTTTATTATCGTTCCTCGAACGCATCCAACTCGAAGGTCCGGCTGGCCCAAATATCATTCGCCCGGCAGATACCGGTACTCTCAAACCGATAGTAATTATAATCGACATTTTGTTTTACCACCTGGGTGGTGGTGCAGGTTGCCTGATAACTGCAATTTTCCAGCCCATCGCCGGTGCTAAACGCAGCATTACTGGTGATAGTGGTACTGCAGGTTGCCACCGGGCTGTTTAACGGAAAAGCAGTACTAAGTAATCGCTGTACGCCACTCTGAGCCGCCATTTTCGCTCTGGCACCGAGTACTTCATACACCACCGACTGATTGGATGACGATAGCAGATTCACCATGGTAATGCCCAGAAAGGCAAGTATGATTATTACGAACAACGTCATCACCAACATACTCCCGCGCTGGCGTTTGTCAGGGAATATTATCAATGTGGATCTCCTGCTGATAAGCAATCTGTTCATTATTGTCGATAAAGCGCAGGCGAATTTCAGCTATCGAATTACTCTGCAGACTGGTTGAAATAATCCGAAACGGATCGTCCTCCTGAGGATTATTCACCGGATCCGCCGATAACACATTGGCCACATGTTCGGCGATAACCGGCAGACCTGGGAAAGCCCCTAACTGATTCACCAACAAATCATTTTCATAGCGAATGAGGCGATTCTGATACACACAGTAACTCACGGCGCGGTCGATCAGATAAACCCGGGAGGCAGGCGATTCCTGGGCCAGTAACCCGGTTACCTCAAGCTGCACAATGTTATCGCTGTCATCCAGCGTGCTACAGTCGCCATCTCCATCATCGCTGCAGCTGCTGACAGAAACGCGATGTCCGTTGCCCGGATCATAAATATCCTCACTGCGCGTTGGGTAAACTACAGCGAAATTGTTACCCGAGGGCAGGCTATAAGGTACATTGTTAATATCATGCAGTGCGACAACATCAATTTCGTAGGTGGGATCATTACGCTTCGGTAACTCGGTATACACCGTGGCCCAGTTTATAGGGACAAACTCCATGCAGTGATAATTGCTGTTACCAGTAATTCGAACACTGTTTGGCACTGCATTTCGCAGTTCTCGCTTAAGCCGCTCAATAGCAAAGCGACTTTCAGAGAGCAGTTGTTCACGGGTACTGACATCAATATAGGTTTGCATGGAGCCGCGCACAAAACTGGCAATGCCAGCGCTGGCCACACCGAGGATGACAATAACAGTAACCAGCTCGATGAGCGTGAATCCGCGGTTATGCCGGCTGTTGCTGATCATACATTCCACCGGTAACTGCTGAAGGTAATGGCTTCACCGCCGGGCGTGGTCACGGTGATGACAATCCGCTTTACATTGCCGATAACTGTGCCGCTACCACCGGCGTCGTCATTTACGCCGTCTTCGTTATCGTCATAGTAAACCTGAACGGCGACAGAGAATCCGGTATACAGGCTCTCGCCATTGTAGAGCACGGGTAATCCCTGCGCCGACAAAATGGTCGCGCCGGACTCATTCAGGCCATGATAATCATCGATGTCATCAAAGCGTACCCTATCTTCACCAGGATCCGGCCCGAGGCTACCCGATGGCGTGCAGGAAGCTGATTCATTGCATCGCTTACCACTATTACTGTTGGCCAGGCTATCATCAAACGCCCGGGCATTAATTTCGCTCATCAGTGACTGCGCCAACTCGCTGGCCCGCACCTGCCAGATAGGCTCCACACTGAGGCGCGACTGCGGACCAATTAACCCAATGATCACCATCATGATGATGGAAAAGACGGTAATGCCGATAATCAGTTCAACCAGGGTAAATCCTTTTGCGGCTCTAGCAGGCATGGATGTAGCCCTCGCTTTCAATACAGACATCCACGCTGGACTCACCGGTGATAGTCACCCTGCATGGCGAACCCGTTCCGCAGTTAGCAGCATTGTTCAGCGGCCTGCCCAGGGCATCAAACCCGATATAACTGAAGTTAATCAGCGCCCCATCGGCACTGGATAAACTCAGTCCTTCATCGGTAAGCTCGGTGCCCACTGTGGCCAGAAACGCCGGGGCGTTACTGGCTATCCCGCTGCCGCACGTGGCACTACCGTTACCGGGTGCATAATCGAGAGATGGTGGGCCGTATGCGCTACTGGCGCCGTACTGAAAGTTGAGCCGAAAGCAAAACCCGTCCCGGGTATCCTGCATAGCTCTGATTTGCATATTACGAAGGGCGGACACGAGGCGGTCCTGATAGGCGTATTCAACATAGCCCTGACGGCTTTGAAGACGGGTGCCAGCCACAACGGCCAGCACGCCGATTAAGGTAATAACTGTGATTAACTCAACAAGACTAAAGCCTTTATTGAGACAAGGGTTGGTTCGAGTCATGAACCCTGGTCATTAACATCATTATGGTTAAAGAAGCTAACCTATTAACAACCAGAAGAGTCAACCGTAATTACCGGAGCCTGATTCTCTACAATTGTTTCAGTATAAGTTAACGCGCAGGTAGCATCCGTTGTACCTTCTGGATAAAACGTTGCAACGCCAGCTGTTGTCGTGCCCGACCCAGAGGTAGTTACATCAATATCCCAATCGGTATCGGTAATATCAGTCCAGCCCTGAATGGTATTGTCAGTGGCAGTGTTTGCACTTGAATTAAACTCAAGAGAGTCTGCGTCCGGATAACCATATTGAGTGGCAACAGTCTTGCCACTGATTGATACCGTTTCGGCCAATTCGCCTTGCTCACCCGAGATAGCAGATTTCGCATAAACTAAATTAGAGCCACCCTGTAAAGCAGCTTTAAGCCCCTGAAGGGTTGATGCCCGAGCATCGCCCTGGAAGTCAATAAAACGCGGTGCCGCTGTTACAGCCAGAATGCCCAGAATCACGATCACGATGATCAGTTCAATTAAAGTAAAACCACGCTGTTGCATGTTAATTCCCCTCAAAACAAGTTTTTCTATTATTCACTATTTTTCAATTGAGTACAGCGTTTACTGTACTAATTAGACGAATTGCTAGTATTGTTACTAAAGACTACCACCTGACCAATTCTGGGATCGTATATAAATCCATCCCCAAGGGTGTCATCGGTTGGTGCATTCTGTAAATTCCGCACCGATTTACTCAAATAGTAAAAGCACAGGTCATTGCCGCCGGAGCCTGTTCCATTACTGAAGTTAGTAAAATAACGGAAACTGTCAAATGGCCGGTTTGCCCAGTCGGACGTAATAGTGGGCGCACTTTGCATAATCAGATTAAAAATACTCTCGCAGTCCAGCGCTGACATGGCATCGTCTTCGGTGCTGTTATCGTTGTTCACTTGCCCGGTGGGATAGCCGGTATTGCGGTCGACACCTACGATAATACCGTCGATAGTAACAAACGACAGATTGGTGCCCTGATTATCCCGCGGCCGGGCTTCAAGCTCCCACTCCGCTCTGACCAGGCCAACGCCGGTTGCAAAACCGCCTGAAACCCCCTCGATGGTCGCGTCTTCAGCCTGTTCAGTGACATCCAGGAAGCGCGGAATGGCCACTGCAGCCAGCAGCCCCAGCAAGACCACTACAATAGTGAGCTCAATGAGGGTAAAACCTTTTACACCCGCTAGCGGCGTACTCGCCTGGTGGCGTTTACAATTTGTCATAGATAACTCCTGAACTCCCAATTTATTCACGAACTAGTCATTCCCTGATTGTTGAACAATACCTGTATAAATACTGTAGTCGAAATAGGGCCCGGTACTCACCCGGTAGCGACACCGTGCGTTCGGCGTTTGCTCCCCTTCATTGTCACTGGCGTAGTAATCACCGAGTACCCGAAAACCCTCAACCCGGGTTGAAGTATTCAGTAACTGCTCCCAGAGCTGCAAACAACTCGCAGAACTCGGTTCGACCTTCGGCCAGCCAAAGTGGGCCATTCTGACCGGCCGGCGACCAACTTCCTTACCTTCGTTGTCGTAGTGCACCAGCATAATCATTTCCGGGCGGCCCTCGGCCTGCCACTGCCAGTGAGCATTGGTGGCACTGGTCGCAAACTGCCGGGCATAACCCTGCATAATTTGTGCTTCCACGTCCGGTTCACTGTCGTACACATAGACAATCGCGGTCGCCATCAACAGGGTAAACACAACGATGACTGCCAGGTTAACCAGCACCCGGTTAAGGTTATGTTCGGCAACGTCTTTTGATTTCAAGCTTATTGCCCCTTAATCGCGCTCATCATGTCCCACATCGGGGTAAAGATACCCAGTGC
>CATMRP010000116.1 GCA_950073835.1 uncultured Alteromonadaceae bacterium | reverse complement strand
GTCAAGGCCCTTCTGCACACAGTCACCGAACGGTTATATCGCCTGCCTCGGCCCAGGTTAAACACCGGCTGAGCCGCCGTCGGCGCTCACCGCCATCCCGGCCCTCGGGAGGCTTTGGCACGCCTGGGCGTCGGAATTGATCAAATAGCAATCAATTTGAGCGGGTGAGTTGTCTGCTCGGAAGCGAAACCCGGCCAATTAATAAGAACGGATCTCATGGTCGGGTGAGATGGACGTTTCGGCTACAGGATTGGGTGGCAATTTGGCGCTTTTATGAAACATCCGGGTTAGATTGGATGCAGTTAAGGGCTTTAGTAGAAAAAACTTTGGACAAAGAGAGTAAATTTTATAGAAATATTGATGGTCAAATATATAAGCAAGCTTCTAAAACCGAAAAACTAGTAGTCCCGTTAACCGTCACTACAGATAGTGATGTCTCTTTAAATAACACTCTTCCAGATATAGAAAAATTACTTACAGAAATATACATCGTCTCAAATCTCTCTGTCCCAGGCATATTAGATCTTTATCAGCCTGAGCTTTATTTAAAAGGGGAACGTGTTCATGAACTTATACCACTCAGCAGTTATTACTTTGAAGAGTTAGGTGAAGGAAAGTGTTCCAAAAAATACCCCTTTGCACGTATTGTCAAATTCAGCCAGGTAAAAAAGTGGTATGAATCGCT
Source organism: uncultured Alteromonadaceae bacterium (assembly GCA_950073835.1). Classification (GTDB taxonomy): domain Bacteria; phylum Pseudomonadota; class Gammaproteobacteria; order Enterobacterales; family Alteromonadaceae; genus Alteromonas. The sequence goes on along the minus strand of CATMRP010000116.1, from coordinate 14,391 downwards.
TAGAATTGGAGAATCTTCATTTGCAAACTCTCCAGCGGAAAACGCGATTTATTCTTTATTGCATATCACGACCATTGAGCAACAGGTAATTGGTGTTGTACCGTGGATTTTTTGTGCGCTGGAGTCGATTTTTTCAACTAATGTTGGAAGAGGTGGCAAACAATTAAAAGAGCAAGCGCTATACCTTTTGAATCCAAAAGTAGAGCACAAGAGACGCTTTACGCAAAAGTTGGACAGACTAGCTGATTTGAGGCATTCCTTTATACACGGGGGATATAACGTTCCCTTCCTATATCATGATGATTTCAACCATGATGAATTTGATTTAGTAGAATTTGGTGTTGTTTTAGTAATATTGAGTATTCAGAGGCTCGCAGAAAATAATTGGTCAGGACTAACATTTGAATCAGTTATATCTCCAAATAAAATATGAATCGTTATATGTTCAGTCTAGGTTTAAAATAACGGCAATTTTCGCGTCTGAGTTAAATTTAAGAGGAATAAACAGCACTACGGAACTATGCAACAGGTGTATGTTTCAATTAACATGAAAAATGCGCTGATTACATAATATAAGGCTCTAGGTATGGACATTCGAACAAAAGAAGAAAAAAACAAGAAAAGCTTCTGGCTAAAGCTTTCATTGGTAGTAATTATTATTGCCACACTAGGCCAAATTAGCGCTATATTTCTTCCATCTTTTACTGGAGTCTCTGCTGGACCTTCAACTTTGATTGGTTCAATGCTGTGGCCTGGACTTTTGTTTATGGTCATCTGGGCTTTGAAAGATAAACGAAAGATTGTTGGTTTTTTGATTGGAGCATTAATTGGCTTTCTGCTCGACTTGACTGCTGGAACCGTTGCTGGCTATAAACAAGCAGAAGTAAATGCAATCGATCAAGCTGTCGCAGATAGCAACAAAGAATTACCTAAAATGATTGATGAGGAAACCCGAATGGATTTAGCTTCTATCGATCAAAAATCTAAGAATTATAGTCTTACCTTTTCACTAGTTAACTTACTAGTTTCAGAAATTGATATCGGTGTGCTAAATGATAATTTTGAAGAAACAATTAAGCCCAATACATGCAGCATAAAACAATTTAAGCTGTTCTTTTCTGAGGGATATACAATAACCTACATATACAAAGATAAAAGCGGTAAGTTTATTAGTAAGTACAATGTTGCCCCGTCAGACTGTAATCCATCTTAGATCATTTACCTTACAACTCATGCTTCATACGAATCAAATTTAATTTTTGATTCGTATTAATTCATTTTTGATTTTTACTGGAAAGGCTAACCACATTGCTGTGGCGTAACTCATCTTGCAACTCATACACTCGGAACATGAGGCTGCTATTTTGTTGCTCCAACATTTTGTTTATTTGCTTTGCTTCATCGCGTTCCTTGCGATACTGCTCCTTCAAGCTTCTTTCCTTTTTTAATTTGGCCCTGAGTTTATCAATTTCACTCAAGTCATCCGTCAGGTCTGATTTTAACTGCTCTGCTAAAGGGTCGTAATTATTGTTAAAAGCTTCTATGGCTGGATTGGCTTCATTAACAACGAAGTCCTGAAACTTGTGGATGTAGCTATGCCCCAAGCCTGCTTCGTTGTTTATCTTATTCAAAGATAGCTTGCCAACCTTCGTTAAACGTTCAGGTTTACCGTCCAGTAATCGCTGTAAAGCCGCACGCAATCTACCTTCAGTTAATTCTCTCGATGCCATGTCACGCCCCCAGAGTCTCTATGACGCCCTTTATCTTATCGTCAAATGGTTCAAAGCTAAGATTGAAGTCCTTTATCATCTGCTCGTTGCGCTTTACCTTTTGCTTCTGGCCGATGAGTATACTGTTCATCATGGGGTCGCCAGTATTCATCTCCCTGAACGCCTTGATGATACGCTTGTTTTGCCTAAGGATGACCTTAGCCTGATTTTCCGTGATGACCTGATGCTCACAAGGTTTGATTTCTGTTGTAAACTCACCAATGCCACAGATGCGGCTACAAGTTGCATTCATGCAATAACCGCCCGTTGGAAGCTTTACAACGGACAAGGTGCCATTTCTCACTAGGCGCTCTATCTCGCTGCGAGTCATATAGACTTGCTCACCACTGCTAAGACGTTCAAATTTATCCTTGGCAATGCGTTCTCCTCCAGCGCCACCAAGTTGTTCCGATTCATTGTAGATTTCGTCGAAAATGTCCACGCCCATGCGTATTCCTTCTTCGTTCAACTGGTTTAGTAAGTCGTGATCCAATAACACATCTTCCATTGCTTGCAAGCGAGCGTTGTTGCCGTAGTAGTCAGACATGTTGATATTACGGTGCTTATACTGAAATTTGATGGATGCTGACGAACCGAAACCATATCGTTTGAAGAACACAGCGAAGCTTCGACGAAAGTCGTGCGGAGTAAGTTTGGGGAGAGTCCTGCCGACTTTGAGTTGACCTTCACGGGATGGGTTGAGGCGGTCAAATTCTTCCACATCAGCTTGTGTAGCAACAATCCCAGAGCTTGCAATAAAATCGTTAAACATTCTATTCGTATTAGTTTCGCAATAGCTCGATTTCATTACTGTTGGGTTTCTGTTCAGAAACGCACTGCTTATCTGTCTCGCGAAATACTTGTGTTTTTCGGAGGATATCTTGTCATTGTCAAGTTTGTCATTATTCCTTGCTTCGTATAAGTCGCGCAGATATTGCGTTGAATCATAAGCCAACTCCAGGGCGTCTCTCACCATGCTGTGGGTTTGCCATGTCTCTCGTACGACTTGACCAAGTCGCTTTGTTTCCTCGCCTTTGAGGGTCGGGATTGCATTAACGCCTCTTTCTTCATAACTATATTTATTCATACTTAGAAGCTCCCCGACTCGTACTCCGCTAAATGCCAGAGTAGCGATTTGACAACCACATATTATTTTCCTTAAATCAGCTCCTGACCTTGCTGGCTTATAATTTGGAATTGAATGCTGTAATGTGCTGCCTCGTTTAACCATTCTATTTCTTAAACTGTGAAAACTCACATCCGTACGAGCTTTTTCTTCTTGATATATTTCTTCAAGACGCGCATGAGCGCTATTAATTTCCTCACGGTGAGGGTGGTATGTCTCTACTACTTCAACCGCGTGGGCGATTATGGATTGGTACATGCCGATTGGTATTGCAATATGTTGTTCGGTTTCTTTAGTTACCCAGCTTAGAAACTCTGCCCGTTCTGGGTTTCTTGCGGTCAAGCCGGATACTCTGAGCTTGCCTAATGCCGTTAGAATGTAATTTACTGGTGTCTTAGACCAATTCCCACTTTGAATACGTTTTTTAATCGCGCCTTTAAATCTTTTATACAAGATATCATCTGAAAGCCTAGCCCAATCGCTACTACCGAGCCCTTTTCTTATATATGTCAAACCATACAACCAGTTCTGAACTTGGTTAGAAGAAGCATTTTTTCTTTCATGATCCCTATACGTTCGCATTATAAGCGCCAAAGTTGCCTGAATGTCTTGGCGATATGTTTCATCTACTTTTTTGAAAGATACTGTTGGTGCTTTTCTTACGGAGCCTTGCTCTTGTCCAGAGAAGTCCCAGACTATATCGAATGTCCAGCTAAGTACGGTCCCATCTGGACTTCTTGTAACTGGGGAGTTTTCATTGCCATTTGGTATGGCGCTAAGTGTTACGCGATGAGTGGTGCTCAATTGAAAGTCTCCAACAAGTCGTTAAGGCTATACACGGTAGAGTATAAGGGGTGCGGAGCATCTTTTAGCTTCTCAAGAGCCTGTGTAAAGTTGTTCTCGTTTTTGATCCTGAGTCCGTTAAGGACGTTATCTACTGTATTGAACAGGTCGATGTATTTACGTTCGGGCATAGAATTGATTGCGGGAGTTTGCTGCAACTGCTGCAACGTGTCTTTGAAGCTGAGCATTAGCCAAATATCATCCACATCAGTAACGACAGCATGTTGCTGGCATTCAAAGCAGGAAAGGAAATCTGTACAGACCGTTTCATTTTTGTCCGTTTCAACTCCTGCTCGGCTAAGCGATTTTTTAATGATTGATGCCGCACCCTTGCGACTGTCGTTACAACGAGCACCTGTCGGCGTACGTGCTTCATGGCTTCTGTCTTTCCCCTTCCTTAGACGCTGGTATTCGTAGTCATCAAGTATGTCACCATGTTTGTGCTTAGCTTCCTCTACCGCCTCTTTAATTTGTTTCCCTTTCGCGGCATCATATTTCGCACTCATGGCAGCACTGAGATTGTTTTCGTGCTCTTTTTCTGTTCCATGAATGTATTTCCGAGCCGTGACTTCCATTGAGTTGTTGTTGCTGATGGCTACAAGATATACCGACTCCGTCACGCGATAGAGCGCATCAGCCCTTGTTTTTCGAAACTTGGAGGGTGTAATTGTGACTAGCCCGAGATGGCCTAATAGTTTGTTCATGGATTGATGCGCATACCTACCTGCTTGCGAGTAGGGCACGGTACGACCATCTGAAGTGAAGTAAGGAAATAAGTAGGCATTGGCGTCCCCATTTGCGATTGTTTTAGATACTTCGAGCCAGCTCTCGATGAATCTTCTCGCGTGCTTACTAAACCCCACTGTGTTGTCTTGTTCCTGGTATTTAGCTCGACCCTTAACGGAATTGAAAATGTATTTGCCACCTTGCACTTCTTGAAAAGAAACATCGGAGAGTCGCATAAGGGCCAGCGAATTCGTATTCATACCCGTAAACATATATGTCAACATCATTGCCATTTCGATAAGAGGCTTATTGGGGTGCCCCTTAACAATAGCCTTTTGAAAGCCTGTCTTGATACCCCTAACCCTGTGTACGGATAGCTTTTTCTTTCTTGCTTGGAGTTCAATTAGATTTTCATCAAATAAGGGGTGTCTGTCTAGGGGACTACCTTGTTTAAAATGAGCCAGAAGGACGCCATAGGCTCTGAAAAGCGCTTTAACAGTAGGCTTTAGTTCGCTCTCTAAATCTAGACTTTTATTCTGTCTTCTTGCATCAATAAGCCCTTTTATTGAAGGAAGTTTTTTAGCATCTTGCGCTCGATTGAATTGCCTTAGAAACCATGAAATGGCTTCCTTTCTAGCGCTGTAATTATTGAGTGTTATTAACCCTAATTTATTTTGTTGCTCACCCCAGTTCATATATGCATCAATAAGTTCCCACGCAAGATAGTCATCATCGTGTATCGTCAGGTCTGAATCATCAACCCATACCAAATATTTAATTAATCCGTGAAAATACACAAACGCTGAAGCAGCATTAATGTCTTTTAAACATCGATAGCACTCTCGGATGAATTCGTCGCGTCCCGCGTCAATCAATTCGACTCCTAGTTTAAACTGGGGAGTGATTGTTCCGAAACTTCCACTGGTCAATTTGGGGCAACCTTTGTATTTTAGTCGTTTGAAATACATGCTGCTGACGCCTTGCCTTTTGATGACCATGTCCTCGACGCGGAGTGGTTCAACAGAACCTGGCTGCCTGAACATTGATTCCGCTGGTTGTAGCGCTTTTCTTTTGCTTAAAGAGCTACTGGTCACTTGACTCTCCATTCTGTACTGCTACTGTTTCGGTCTCTAAGTCTTCGAATACACCAAGGTACTCTAAGAGATCTTCGTATATTTCATCGCCTGTCGGTTCGTCCTGGGCTATTTTGAGATACATAAGGGTGGTAGCCTCATCCTCATGCCCAAGACATTCAGATACCTGCGCCAAGGCGATGTCAGGCGTTGTTTTCTTCAATAAGACTCGGAACAGTGATACCGCAAAAGTTGCTCGAAGGTTGTGAATGACACCACCAATTGCTTTGCCTGTTATCGCTTCAACGGTACTCCGAATCTCATTCCAGCGCGTGTTGGCTTCGCTCAGCTTGGTAAAGAAAGGTTTCCCCGTAGTGCTAATGAAAAGGTATTCCTTGCTTTTATCGATAGCATCATCACCCTCAAAGAGACCGTCCTCACCGTTAGCTATTTTGGTCTGACACATGTCCTTAAAGGTTTTCAAACGTTTCTTGTATCTGTCAGTCAACGTATATTCGTATAGAAGCTGCATAATACGAGAGGGTATGATGGTTCTGCGGGACTTGTTACCACCTCCTTTAGTTTTGGTTAGAGAGCCATAGTTACCGCCTACACCCAGACGCATACCTGCCTTGCCTTTATCAGGCTTGACGACTTGCCCCAAATGCAGACTAGCAACCTCTTCCTTTCGAAGTCCGGTGTACCGGCAGATTAGGAAAAACAGGCAGTATTCAATGGGTAGCTTAGCGGGTTTCACCTCCCCCCCGATGCTTTTTAGCACACTCTGGGTTCTGGCAAGGATATCTTCAACCGCTGCCCACTCACTGTTAGTTAGAGGTCTTAAGTCCCTGCGGGACGATGGTATTGTTCCACCTTCGTTTCTTTTCGACTTGCCAAAGTTGAGTCTCAAATCGGTGGTGTGGACGTCCTTGGACATGTAAGCCTTCATACTTGAGCCTGATGCTTGATAGTGAATAGTGACAACTTCATGCTCGAACGGTGGGTTGTTAAATTGGTAGCCGTTGCGTATGTGGTAGGAGTAGAACTTGACCACTGCATTGATATAGGCAGTTGCAGTTGTTCTTGCAATTCGCTTGTTAGGATCTGTCTCTTCTAGCACTGCCTTCTTTAGCGCTGCGCGATACTGATAAGTGATCTTTTGATTTTTGCGTACTGGAAATGAATCCCATATTGGTCTCGGTAAATCTACCAACTCATCGTAAAGGTCTTCGTCGTACTCTTTATCCCAAAGCTCTTGAAGCTCGATTAAGAAAGAGAAGAAGTGAACCAGTCCTTTGCTGTATTGATCGGATTCTTGTTTATTCTCATCAATATGATGCGACATGAGGAAGCGATTAACATGCTCCATTGGTTTGTACGAGACGATGTCTCCATCTTCATTTCTACCAACCAGATTTAACAATGTGAGTTTTTTGATATGCGCAGGGGATTGCCTGGAGTATTCCATTTTAGCTAGCCCATCGTCATCGATAGAAACCAGCGGCGTCCTATACGTATATGGTTTGATTTCCGTTGTTTTTACTTCGTAGACAAGAGTCATGAAATATCTCATGAGACCGCGTGATAAACACTACCTTAATGGTATTTCTCAACTTGTCAAATGTGTATGGTTGGAGCTTGGAGTAAAAAGTGTTTGGGTGGTCTGTCCAGTCTTCAAAGGTCATCACCCTGAACAGAGTGAGCAGTGCAATGGTAATGTCGCCCCATAGTTTAGGGTTGATGTCTTCAAATAGTGTACTGCCGATGGCTGCGTAAATGTAAAAGATGATAAACATCAGCAGCATCACATAGCCAAGCTGCGGCAAGGCCTTCATCAGGGAAACCAGAAGTATGCGTAATTCCGGAATGATAGAAATCATTCGCAGTACCCTGAACACTCTTACCAGCCGTGCTATCAGCGCAGTATCGCTGTTTTCCAGTGGCAATAAACTTACTAACACAATCAGCGTATCAAACCAGTTCCAGAAGCTCTTAAAGAAATTGAGTTTGTTTTTTTCACCTAAAAAGCGAATGGTGAGTTCGATTAAAAAGAATGCGCTGATCAGCCAGTCCAGTACGTTGGTCACTTTATTAACTGTTGTTGGCATGTCGTAGGTTTTGGCGCCCACCAGTAACGCTGAAAATATAATGACTGCAATAACAAATAGTTCGAAGACTTTGTTGGTTCGAACCTGTTCAAATTTGTGCTGGAGATGAGATGCCTTCATGGTCAGTTAGTTTCGTTTGAGAATCGTGAAATAAGACTATATGATTGTGAAATATCAATTTTTCAGGCCGTATCATGGACGACAGCAGTGAAAGTTTGCAAGCTAAATTAGCGCAACTGGCAGAACAATTAAATAACCATGCGCCGAGTGTTGAGGAGACTCTTCAAATAAAGGCGTCAATGGAAGAAATCCTCCAACGCCTTGAAGCCCTGCAATGCACGTCCAGGCCCTGATACATCATTGTGCCAATAAAAAACGCGCCGCAAGGGCGCGTTTTTTGGTTTAAACATACTTACTCGGCATTAACCTTCGCTTCGCGCATGCCCTGGCTTACCAGCTCAAGGTCACTGGCCGTCAGATTACCGGCTGCTTGTTTAAGCGTTACCATTGCCTGAATAAAGTCATAACGTGCACCAGAGAGATTAGCGCGAGCGTCGAACAGGTTACGGGTGCTGTTAAGTACGTCTACGATGGTACGCGTACCCACATCAAAACCCGCTTCAGTTGCTTTCAGCGCACTCTCTGCAGATAAAACCGCTTGTTCCAACGCACGAATAGTTGAGATTGAGGCTTTTACATCATTGTAAGAGCTGCGAACCGACTGGATGGTCTGACGGTGTGCCAGCTCCAGATCCTGTCCGGCGCTGACAAACAATGCTCGGGCACGATCGGTTTGAGCAGATACCTGACCGCCCTGATAAATCGGTACAGAAACATTCAGACCAATACTCTGACTATCCTGAAACGGCGTTTCGTTGGTGAAGAACGGTGATGAAACTTCGGTTTTCGAACTTCCGTAAGATGCCGATAAGCCAAGTGTCGGGTAGTGACCGGCTGTGGCAATATCAATTTCCATTTTGGCCACATCCATAGCCAGGCGTTGAGCCAGTAAGGTCAGGTTCGAATCTTCAGCGATATCCAGCCACTCGGTAACGGCCTGAGGCGATGGCGATGAAGCGGCGAAACGTTGGGTATCCAGCACGTCCAGGCGGTCATGATATTTACCGGTAATCACGCGCAGCGCTTCACGGGCCAGCTCGATGCGGTTTTCCGCAACAATTTCCTGAGCAACCGTATTATCGTAATTAGCCTGAGCTTCGTGTACATCGGTAATGGCGGTTAAGCCCACTTCAAAACGCTGCTTGGTTTGTTCCAGTTGGCGTTCGATAGCGCGTTTCTCTGCCTGCACAAAGTCCAGGTTGTCCTGTGCGCGCAGTACGTCCAGATAAGCAGTTACCGTGCGTACAATTAGTTGTTGTACCGCGGCAGCGTAGGTAGCGTCGCTTTGCTCTGCAGATAATTCGGCCTGGTCCAGACCTAACCAGCGAGAGTGGTCGTATAACGACATATTGAGGTCAATGCCCCAGCTGGTAGAATCACGGTCAACTTCTACGTCGACGATTTCGAAGGTCGGGTTGCCGTTTTCATCTTCACGTTGAATGTTCTGGGTAGATTCACTGGTAGACGTAGAATAGCCCAGTGAGCCTGAAATTTGTGGTAACAGCGCGGCACGGCTGATTGGAATAGCCTGATAAGCAGCGTCGCGTTGTGCTTTTGCACGATTAACAACCGGATCGTTGGCCATGGCTTGTTGATAAACGTCCAATAAGCTATCTGCTAATACCGGTGTGGCCATTCCCAGACCAAGCATTAGCGATAAAAGTGTTTTTTTCATGTTTGTGCCTTCAATCTCAACTGTGTTTACTAACTAAATGGGTGATATGGGTAGCAAAATTACGCTAGTATGGTTAACGGGTATGCCTTTGCCCGAACCATGCACCCAAATGACGATCTCACTTCTATTACATTGGTGTACTTTAAAAAAATCACATAATAAAAGACACAACTAAGTCGTAACAGAGCTTGCGTAAGTGTAACAGAATATGTGTCTTCTATGTCTGAGTGCGCTTATACAAAAATTATATATACACTCATGATCGTAAATACTCAATCGCGTATATTAACTGGTTTAACTAATAAATGAGAATGCAATGACAGCGAAAATTCAACGTTTCAACTCAGAAGACGTCAAAATCGCGGCAATTGAACCCTTGTACGAAGGTTTCTTCACGATGGTTCGCTACGACTTTTCGCACAAGAAATACGACGGCAGCTGGACCGGCAACATCAGCCGGGAAATCTTCGAGCGTGGCCACGCGGTTGCCGTGCTGCCATACGATCCGGTTCGTCAGGAGTTTGTGTTGATTGAGCAAATTCGGATTGGCGCGTTGCCCACCACCAATTCTCCGTGGCTGATTGAAATAATCGCCGGCATTATTGATGAGGGGGAAAGTCAGGAATCAGTCTGTCACCGCGAAGCGCAGGAAGAAGCGGGGATTGCTCTCACTCACCTTACCAAGGCCTTGAGTTACCTGGCGAGCCCGGGTGGCACCACCGAAAGGTTGCATGTGTACGTGGCCTGTACCGATGCGGCTAATGCCTCCGGTGTGCACGGACTGGAGTATGAGTCAGAGGATATTTTAGTCCACCGGGTGGCAGAAGACACAGCCCGTGAATGGCTTGAATCAGGTAAAATAGACAACGCTGCAAGCATAATTGCGTTACAATGGTTCTTTATGAACAAACACACTTTGTTAGAGCAGTGGCAGTCCGGTGACCAGTAACAAGCGTAAATATGTACCTAATTTACCCACCTTGCAGGCAATCTGCGAGCGTAATTATGTGCATCTGTTAAACATGTTACCCGACTGCGATACCGAGGATCTTACCTACCGGTTTACGGCCGGACTGGGCTTGTCTTACCGTATTCAGATCATTGAATCGGCACGCTACACCAGTACCATTTTGGTGGAGCAGGTAAATGTATCCACACCCGGTTATCTTAAGCCATCCATGACAGTAAGGCTGTATCATGATGCGCGAATGGCAGAGGTGACCTCCAGCCAGAATGCCGGTGCGCTGGCGCCTTCTTACGAATACCCCAATGCCAAAATGCGTCTTCGCAACGAAAAGCACATGGTTAATTTATTTTTAACTGAGTGGCTGAATTTTTGTTTGAATCACAACGCACAACCTATTGCCTCAACCTGAATGAAGCTGATCCAGATATCTGACTGTCATTTATTTGAATCACCCGAATTATCTGCCTACGGTGATATTATTCCCGCTCAATCCCTCAGTGCTGTGCTGGTTGCCGCCGTTGAGCAACAACCGGATGGTCTGTTATTTACCGGTGATATCTCCGGCGACGACAGCGGGGCCAGTTATCAGTTATTTCTGAGTTTGTTGAACCAGTGGGGCGGGGAGATACCATGGCGGGTGATCCCCGGCAATCACGACAATAACTCCTATTTTGAGCAGACGCTTAAAGCCAACTGGTTACGCGCTGATACGCCCTGGATACTCAAAGGTAAATACATTCATGGCCTGGATACGCGCCTTGAGGGAACTCTCGGCGTGATTGATGAAAAGCAACTGGCCAGCGTTGCGGCGAACATAGCCCGGGCGCCTGATGCAGGGCATCTGCTGGCAATTCATCATCATCCGGTTGCTACGGGCAGCTGGATGGATAATCATGCGCTGAAAAATACCGAAGCGCTTGCCCGCTGGCTTGCAAAGCAACCGATAAAAGCCGTATTACATGGTCACATTCACGCCGAAACTCAGGCTCAGCTCAGCAATACTCCGATACTTGGTGTGCCGTCTTCGTGCTGGCAGTGGCAACTTTCAGCCGAGTTTGGCCTGGCCAGCGAAAGACCTGGGTTTCGGGTAATTGAATGGGCAGAAAATGGTACTTTTACTTCCCGCATACACCGGATAACGCAATAAAACAGGAGTCGTAATGGCGTCGATACTTTACCTACATGGATTCTTAAGCTCCCCAAGCTCGTTAAAAGCCAACCAAACCCGGGCGTACCTGCTACAACATTTTCCTGACACAACCTTTATCTGCCCGGAATTATCCAATAGCCCTGCCGAACTTGAAGCGCAATTGCAGGCGCTGCTAAAAGCGCATCCGGATTTACTCACCGGAGGCCTTAAGGTGATAGGCAGTTCCATGGGCGGCTATCTGGCAACCTGGCTCACCGAGCAATACGGTGGCAGAGCGGTACTTATCAATCCGGCGGTAACCCCCTTTGAATTGCTTAAAGACTATCTGGGCGAACACGAAAACCCTTACACGAATAAACGTTTCGTTCTTAGCGAAGATGATATCGGCCATATCCGCGGATTTTATCAGCCGCAGCTGAGTCATCCCGAATGCTATAAGGTGCTGCTGCAAACCGGCGATGAAACCCTTGATTACCGTCAGGCTGTAGAGCATTACTCCGGCGCTGATGTGTATATAGAGGAAGGCGGCGATCACAGTTTTGTGAATTACGAAGCCCACCTTGATGGAATAATGGCTTTCCTTAATTCGGCCAAAGCAACCCAAAGTTAGGTCAAATTGCGCTTCTACCAGACCCCTGATAACATCAGTTAAAAGGTTGTTCTGGTGGCGTCTGCTTGCAACGCTACCATTGCAACACGTGTGCAGCTCAAACGAAGAATAATCACAACAATGTCGAATCAATATAATTCAGATGCAATTGAGGTCCTAAATGGTCTGGAGCCGGTTAAACGGCGTCCGGGAATGTACACAGACACGACCCGCCCGAATCACCTTGGTCAGGAAGTGATCGACAACAGTGTGGATGAAGCGCTGGCGGGGCACGCCTCTAATATCAAAGTGGTACTGCATGAAGACCAGTCCCTGGAAGTGGTGGATGACGGTCGTGGTATGCCGGTGGATATTCATCCGGAAGAAAAGATCTCCGGGGTTGAGCTGATCATGACCAAGCTCCATGCTGGTGGTAAGTTCTCCAATAAAAACTACGAGTACTCCGGTGGTTTGCACGGTGTGGGGATCTCGGTGGTTAACGCGCTGTCTAACCGGGTGGAAGTTACCATCCGTCGCGACAGTCAGGTTTACTTTATTGCCTTCGCCGATGGCGACAGAGCCGAAGACCTCAACGTTATCGATACCTGCGGCCGGCGTAATACCGGTACCAGCGTGCGCTTCTGGCCTGATCCGCAATATTTTGATTCGGCAAAATTCTCCGTAGCAAAACTTTGTCATAACCTGCGTGCAAAGGCAGTGTTATGCCCAGGCCTGCGGATCAAGTTTGAAGACAAGATCGGCAAGGAAACTCACGAGTGGCACTATGAAGACGGTTTACAGGATTACCTGATAAGCGCCGTTAAAGATTACATTACCGTGCCCGACGATGTGCCTTTCACCGGCAGTTTCAGTGGTAACGGCGAGGCAGCTGACTGGGCCGTAATGTGGTTACCGGAAGGTGGCGAGCTGACTACCGAAAGTTATGTAAACCTCATTCCTACTGCACAGGGCGGCACACACGTAAATGGCTTGCGCCAGGGCTTGCTGGAATCTATGCGTGAGTTTTGTGAATTCCGCAGTTTACTGCCACGCGGGGTTAAATTAACGCCCGACGATATCTGGGATCGCTGTGCTTATATTCTTTCCACCAAAATGCACGATCCGCAGTTTGCCGGCCAGACCAAAGAGCGTCTGTCATCGCGTCAGGCTTCTGCGTTTGTTTCTGGTGTGGTGAAAGATTCATTCAGCCTGTGGCTGAACCAGCACACCGACATCGCCGAAGCGCTGGCCGAAATGTGTATCAACAACGCGCAGCGTCGTTTACGTCAGAACAAAAAGGTAGCCCGTAAAAAGGTTACCCAGGGCCCGGCGTTGCCAGGTAAATTAACCGACTGTGGCTCACAGGATATTACTCAGTCTGAACTGTTCCTGGTGGAAGGGGATTCCGCTGGCGGTTCAGCCAAGCAGGCTCGCGATCGTGAATTCCAGGCCATCATGCCGCTGCGCGGTAAGATCCTTAACAGCTGGGAAGTGGACTCCGGGCAAATACTCGGCTCGCAGGAAATTCATGATATTTCAGTGGCGTTGGGTATTGATCCCGACTCCGAAGACTTAACTGGTTTGCGTTACGGTAAAATTTGTATTCTGGCCGATGCCGACTCCGACGGTCTGCATATCGCTACCTTGTTATGTGCGTTATTTGTGCGTCACTTCCGTGCGCTGGTTAATGCTGGTCATGTGTACGTTGCCATGCCGCCACTGTTCAGAATCGATGTGGGTAAAGAAGTGTTCTATGCGCTGGATGAAGCAGAAAAACAGGGGATCCTCGACCGTATCGAAGCCGATAAAAAGCGCGGTAAGGTAAATGTACAGCGATTTAAAGGTCTGGGTGAAATGAACCCTATGCAACTGCGCGAAACTACCATGGATCCTAATACCCGTCGTTTAGTGCAGTTAACCGCCGACGATAACGACGAAATGCTCGAAATGATGGACATGTTGCTGGCCAAGAAACGCAGCGGCGATCGTAAAACCTGGCTGGAAAGCAAAGGTAATCTGGCCGAGGTAGTGTAATGGCAAACCCGGGAGCACCGCTGCAGGCAATTTTATTCGACCATGACGGTACGCTGATAAATTCAGAGGCGGTTCATTTTAAATTGTGGCAGCAAACCCTCACGCCTTATGGTGTGGAGTTAACCGACGCTTATTATAACGAGACGATGGCTGGTGTGCCCACCTCGCAAAATGGCGTGGATGTGGTGCGGGATTTCAATTTATCAGCTGA
>CATMRP010000115.1 GCA_950073835.1 uncultured Alteromonadaceae bacterium | reverse complement strand
CTCCGTTTTGGGTTTGGTCGCCTTCCAGCTTAGCCAATTTATTGGTTAAGCTGGGGAGAAGGCTCAATAAGTATCAATCAAATTAAGTCGCTTCGCTCTATTTTAGCCCACGTGTTTGTGCCGCCAAATTAGGGCGTGATGAGTAAAAGATGAATCCGAAACACCCCAAATATATAGGCATTATTCTCGGCGTCCTTTACGGGTTATCGATCAGGCTTTTATGGGAAGTCGAAGCCCTTCGAGATATTGGAGGTTTGGTAACGATCTCCTTCATGTTTTTTGTACCGTTTGTTATTGGATTTATACGTATACACTTTGAATGCAAGGTTACTGCTGATCTCACAGTAGGAAAAATGATTACAATCTCGTGGCAGCCTATTTTCTTTTTCCTATTGGCTACCGTAGTAACTCTATTGGAAGGAAGCATATGTGTTGCGATGGCATTGCCTGCATTTATGTTTTTTTCTAGCTTGGGTGGCGTCGCGGCAGGGTATATCAATCGATTCCTCGCCAGTAAAAGAAATGCCACTATAATGTCCGTGGCATTATTTCCAATTTTTGTAGCACCTATCGAAATCAACTATTTGGAACTCTCAAAAACTTACACAGTTGAAAACACAATAACTATTTCTGCCCCGCCAAGTGCTGTTTGGGCGCAGCTTGGCGAAGTGGCGGACATAGAGCCAGAGGAACTAGGAGTCTCACTTACGTCATTGATTGGTGTGCCAAAACCAATCAAAGCAAGTATGAGTGCTGTTGGAGTTGGCGCTGTGAGAACTAGCGAGTGGGAAAAGGGTGTTTTATTTCAGGAGGTTATAACATCTTGGGAACCCGGCAAGAAAATGACTTACTCATTCGATATCGATCCAGAAGTAATCCCAGATCACGCACTAGATAAGCACGTTAAATTCGGCGGTGAATACTTCTCGCCTTTAGATGGTGGGTACTACCTAGCGGAAGACGGCTCAGGTAATACTGTTTTAACACTGAAAACTAGATTGATCGACAATACTAATTTTGGAGTTTATTCACGCATATGGGGTGAGTTGATCTTCCAAGATTTTCATAATTCTTTGCTAAAACTTATGAAGTCTAGGGCTGAGAAATTTACTCATAACAAATCAATCAAGTACGCGCCTTCGGCGCCGGACGCGCGCCGGTTATTGAGGCGTTGGTATGACTCCCTTTGTCAACTAGAACCGAGTGTTACCTTGACATTTTTTCGGTCCATAATTAGCTTGTTTTTCTCATTTAAAAATAAATGAGCTAACGCACCGGATGAGGCAGTAATGTCGTCGGTTGGTATGCTGGTATTCGTGGATTATTCATTTTTCAATGAACAGCGCCTTCCTTACTCGTTCCGCCGTAGCTCCTTCTCATCAGTCTATGCTCGTGAAGCAATTACCGCTAAGTAACAGCCATCATTGTGTCTAAGGGGAGGTCAGATGAGCAGGAGCATCCATTCGCGTATGCAGCACTCGAATGATTTCAATGGCGTGCGTATCAGATTGTCGAAAGTAAATTACATGACTGCCTTGGGGAAACTTTCTGTAACCGTTACGAATATTATCTATTTTCGCCGCGATTTCAGGCGCATTAGCAAGATGGCTGAAAGCTTCAAACAATTCGCTAATATAGGCGTCTCGCTGCGGCTTTCCCCAATGCTCAAGAGTGTGTGCAGCTATCTTTCTCATGTCAGCGTCCGCAGCCGCTGAGAGCCGGAATTTTCTCACTTATGTCAATCCAGGCTATCCATGAACTCTTTGAGGTTATACTCAACGAAGCCGCTGTTCTCACCTTCAATAAGGGCTGCTCGCAGTTGCTGAACTCGACCCTCATGTTCTTCTAACAGTCGCAGCCCTGCACGTACTACTTCACTGGCGCTACCGTAGCGGCCTTCTTGAAGTTGCTGGGCAATAAAGGCCTCGTAGTGGTTTCCTATAGTCACACTGGTATTTCTAGGCATGGCAGTCACCCTGTATTACATATTGGTACATCGTGCCTCATTCCCCTTTGCAAGTCAATTAACTACGCGCCTTCGGCGCCGGACAGTTAGAAGCGTGGCTTCGCCACAACGCTGCCGGCTATTGAGGCGTTAGCTGCCCCTCAAATTTACCTCTTGCAGCTTGAGTTAAAAAGGTATAATTTTTACTCATGCGGAAATTCGGATTTGATCAGTCTAAAAGTGATTCCAATTTTACTAAACATGGAATCGACTTTGTTGAAGCTCAAAAGCTATGGAATGACTCTATGCTTTTGGAGATTCCTGCAAAAACAGAAGTTGAGCCTGGGTATATCGTTATTGGTCTTATTGGCGTCAAACATTGGACAGCGGTGATCACTTATAGGAATAAAAACATTCGAATTATTTCTGTACGACGCGCCAGAAAGTCAGAGGTAGCAATTTATGAAAGCTAAAAACTTTGAAGATAAATTTGATAATGGAGATGAAATTCTTCAGCACCTAGATTTATCTAAAGCAAAACGTCCTATGCAAAAACAAAGAAGGATTAACGTAGACATTCCAGAATGGATGATTGATTCCCTGGATAGAGAAGCAAGTCGTGTTGGCGTCACTCGCCAATCTATAATTAAGGTTTGGTTGGCGGAGCGACTCGAGCAATCTCAGTCTTTAGACCGCACAGGCAGCTAACAAAACGCTAAAAACGTTCCCTTCGGTCACTGGGACAGTAACGCAACGGCGCTTCGCGATTATGCCGCTACGTCACTGCCCGTTAGCCCCAGAACGCTGAAATTATATGAATCTATTTAATGGGAGCATTGTGGGAATCCTTAATGAATACTTTTCAAAAAATGAAGTGTATGTAGAGTCAGTTTTGCTGGCATCTTATGGATTCAAAGTTCAATTGGTTAATTTCGACGTCCGGTGTGAAGAAAGGGTCTTTGCTATGCTTGCTGGCAAGCGCTAAGAGTGGAACGATGCTCCATCTTCGGCTCCGTGGGGGCTGTTGGGTAGGCAGATCGCTAAAGAGGCCGTATTAAAGAGCCCAGAATTATTAGGTATCAGATTTCAGAGCGGCGATATCCTTGAGATTGAAACTGCGGAACATGAGTATGAATCGGTAATTTTTAATTTTCCGCCCCTTCGCGGCTCCAAACCGGCGCGTGTGCCGGGCGTTAGTACCCAAAGGAATGGAAACATTGAAGGTAAAACCATCTAAAAAGTTACTTCTAAAAATGATGCGAAGCATTTTGCTTCTGTGCATTGCTATTGGTGGTACTGGGTATGTGTGGTCTACATCTGTATATGAGTGCATTCCAGTCTTTCACTGGGAATTCTGTGGTTCAATGGGTCAAGCAGAAATTGTTTATGCCCTGGTAGCGCTCGATGTCATTTTGGTTGTTTATATCATGGTGCCATTCTTTACTTACTTTAGTTACAAAGAAATAATTAAAAATCGTAATAAAGGCAGTTAACCCAAGCATGTACAAGGTTGTTTTGGTTCACGGGTACTAACAAGCGACTATGGCGTTATATTTCACGGAGACTGTAGTGGACGAAAAGGATGAAAAAGCACTAAGTGATATCGAGAAGTTCGGGTGTCACGTATTGACGGTTATGGAAGGTGACGGAGAACCTTGCTTCAGTTATTCAATTGGCATCAATAAGAACCAAAGTAAGCCTGACCTTATCATTGTGGGACTGAAGCTAGATTTGGCTCACTCGATTATCAACAATTACAAGAACCGTTTGCTTGCAGGAGAAGTATTTGAACCTGGTAATTACTATTCCGATTTTCTTGAAGGCTTTGATGTCTGCTTTATAAAAATGGATAAATCACATTACGAAGAATATTTAGGCTGGGGTTTATGGCTTCACGACGGAGATGACTTCGATATGTTGCAAATGATATGGCCAACGACAGACGGTTTTTGGCCATGGTTCAACGATAGATCAGAATTTTATCGGTGGGCGCAACCCATCTTAAATGAGTCCGGTGAGCTTAGTGAAATCTAACGCTTTAAACAGCGAAAACCACTCGCTTCGCTCGCGTTTTCCGCTGTTTAAAGCGTTAGATTGATGGGGAAATATTGCTCACTAAACTTATTTTTTCATTTCTAGCAACTTCACAATCCCCAATGGTTGATATGTCCAGGCTACTGGTATGAAAAAATCCCCGGCGAAAAAGAAAGCGAATTTCGTTTTTTCTACATTACGGAAGAAGGTGATTTTGAGATCGATGAAAGCTAACAAGGCGTTAAAATCGGAGTGATGAAAACGCGCTAGGATAAGCGCGCTTTAAAATCGTCGTAATGGAATTGACGGATTAATTCAAAATCTCCGTTGGAGCGTAAAATGCCAATAGCCGGGTGCTCCACACCGTTAAAAAACGTGGTTTTTACCATGGTGTAGTGCATCATGTCTTCAAACTGCAGTCGCGAACCGATAGCCAGTGGTTCGGCGAAACTGTAGGTGTCTATCACATCGCCCGCCAGGCAGGAATTGCCACCAAGCTTGATATCGTGACCCAGTTCACCGGGTTGTCCAGCGTGTAATATCGCCGGGCGATAGGGCATTTCCAGTACGTCCGGCATATGCGCGGTGGCAGATATATCCAACAGCGCAATGGGCCCTTCGTTGTTCACGATATCCACCACTTCGGCTATCAGCGGCCCGGTTTGCCAGGCCACAGCAGAACCCGGCTCAAGGATCACATCCAGGTGCGGGTATTTCGCTTTAAACGCTTTAAGGGTTCTAATCAGGTGGTTAACGTCATAGCCAGCACGGGTCATCAGATGCCCGCCGCCTAAATTTAACCATTTGAGTTGCCCCAGCCATTTACCGAAACGCTGTTCAATAGCTTCGAGTGTGCGAGCCGTGGCGAACGAGTCGCACTCGCAGAGGTTGTGGCAGTGAAAGCCATCAATACCGTTTAAATCTACACTGTCCAGTTCGCTGGCACGGATCCCGAGCCGCGAGCCTGGGGCAGCCGGATCGTACAACGGCGTGTCTGCTTCCTGATGTTCAGGATTAATGCGCAAGCCCAGCGAAACGCCTGGCAAGGCATCTTTATATGCCTGCCATTGGGTAAGACTGTTAAATGACAGGTGATTGACTAACCCTGCCAGTTCAGCAATGTCTTTTGCTTTGTAAGCCGGCGCATAGGCATGTACCTCTTTGCCCATTTCACTGGCGAGTTTAGCTTCCCATACCGAGCTGGCGGTGGCGCCATGGAGGTATTGCTTTACAATGTCAAACACCGACCACATGGAAAACCCTTTAAGGGCCAGAATAATTCTGACGCCGGATTCATCCTGCACGCGTTTCATCAGTGCCAGGTTGTTAACCAGCTTCGCTTCCTCCAGCACATAGCACGGGGAGGGAATATCAGTGCGTTGGGTTAAATCGGTCACGCCGTTGTCTCCGTTAATGCCGTTACTTGCTGAATGGGCTGCTATCGCACTCGAGCACATGCCACGGCAAACCGTGCTTGTTGAGCTCGTCCATAAACGGATCCGGATCAAACTGCTCCATATTCCACACACCTGGCTTATGCCATTTACCCTGTAACATCATCATCGCGCCAATCATGGCCGGTACACCAGTGGTGTAAGAGACGGCCTGTGCACCCACTTCCTCATTACACACGGCGTGGTCGCAGTTGTTATAGATAAAGATGGTTTTTTCTTTGCCGTCTTTGATACCTGTAATGTAAGTACCGATACAGGTCATGCCGGTGTAGCCTTCAGCCAGTGAGC
Organism: uncultured Alteromonadaceae bacterium; assembly: GCA_950073835.1. Lineage (GTDB taxonomy): Bacteria > Pseudomonadota > Gammaproteobacteria > Enterobacterales > Alteromonadaceae > Alteromonas. The sequence goes on along the minus strand of CATMRP010000115.1, from coordinate 9,415 downwards.
CCGGATTAGGCAATACTGCTTTTAAGAACTCCAGCGGGACAATCTGTTGCCCTTGGAATTCCACCGGCTCGATGCTGGTCATGCCAATGCCTTCCAGCACGCGCAGGTGGTTAAGGTAAGCATCGCCAAAGGTCATCCAGAAACGGGCGCGTTTTAGTGACGGGAAATGCTTAACAATGGATTCCAGCTCTTCGTGGAACATCAGGTAAGACGCGCGAACACCGATGTTCTGATAATCGAGATCTTCACGTACGCTTAGTGGATCAGTTTCTTTCCACTCGCCATTTTCCCAGAACCGGCCGCGCTGCGTGATTTCGCGGATGTTGATTTCGGGGTTAAAGTTAGTGGCAAAGGCCTGGCCGTGATCACCGCCGTTACAGTCGACGATATCCAGATAGTGGATTTCGTCGAAATAGTGCTTCGCGGCATAGGCGGTGTAAACGTTGGTTACGCCCGGATCAAAACCACTACCGAGCAGGGCCATGATACCGGCATCTTTAAATTTATCCTGATAGGCCCACTGCCAGCTGTATTCAAACTTGGCAACATCTTTGGGCTCATAGTTGGCGGTATCAAGGTAATCGGTGTTAGTGGCCAGGCAGGCATCCATGATGGGCAGATCCTGATACGGCAGTGCCAGGTTAACCACCAGATCCGGGTTAACATCGTTTATTAATGCTTCAACGGCTTTGGCGTCGTCAGCATCAACGGCGAATACGCCTTTCACACGGTCGATACCCACTTCCTGCTGCAGTGCTTCACATTTGGCAACGGTGCGGCTGGCCAGGTAAATTTCGTCGAAATACTCAGGCAGGCGAGCACATTTTTTAACAGTAACTGCCGCTACGCCACCAGCGCCGATAATCAGAACACGAGACATAGTATTATCCCTTTTATAATGGATTTAAAATTTGCGATGAATGCTATCAGACGGCACAAAATAGGCAAGCAAAGTTGGCCGTTTGCAGCGCTGTAAAATTATAGATGATGATTACTTTTCGACCAGTGGTGGTGCAAGGATGATGCGCTGGTTTTGACGATAATACGGATAGACCACCGAACGTTCAGGACGGTTAGGTTCGCACAAAGTAATCACAATGGCATCCTGGGCTTCCTGTTCATTAATTTCAATTTGTGCAGCGTACACTAAGGTAGCGTAGGCATCGTTGTCGGTAATATTATCGATAATACGCCATTGCAGATGCTCAAGAATTTGCATCTCACCGGGATTCTCAACGCCAAAGTCTTCGCTAAACAAACAGCCTATGCGGCCGTTTTCATAAATCGCAGCGAAAGGGTAAAAGGAGTTTTCCATCCGTAGCAGTGTTTTACACAGGGTTAACGAGCGGTCGATTAACAACTGGCTGGGACGTGAAAAAACGGTGTGGTTGTCACTCATGTAGTCTCCCTGTTAGTTCTCAAAGCGCATAGTTGGTAACGTTACGAATGGCCGTCAGGATCAGTTCGGGCGCCCTGTAGCCCGCCGGTATGCACAATGACAATCTGTTCGCCGGCCGCGAAGGCGCTTTGTGCCAGCAACGATTTTAGCGCGTAAAATACCTTGCCTGAATAGACCGGTTCTACCGGAATCCCATATTCTTGCCGCATTTCTTCACACAAAGTCAGTAATGCCGGCGAGGTGCGGGCATACCCCCCATGATGAAACTGGTGCAGTATCTGCCAGTCGTGGCTTGAATTGGTGGGTAAAAATTGTGCTACCAGATTTTCAAGATACCCAACCCCGTTAAGAACTGCAATACCCAATACTTGTTGCCTGGCGCTGGCGCGAGCATTTATTCCTGCCCCGTTTATTAATCCCGCCATAGTCGCGCCACTTGCCACGGGAGTAATAATTTTATCAATGGTTATCTGACATTCCTCCAGCAGGGTTTGGACTCCGGCTAGTGCAGCCTGCTGACTGCCGCCTTCGGGAATGATCAGGGCGCCGGGATATTGTTCGCAGAGGGCGGCTATGAAGTCAGGCTCATCTCGTTGCTTGTATGCCAGTTTGGTCAGGTAGCGGATATTGGCCTGCCAGCGACTCAGGTCGGTCAGCATCGGCGTTGGCGAGTCGGCGTAGTTGCCTCTGACCAGCGCCGTAAACTCAATGCCCAGTTGCTTGCAGCACCAGCCAAGGGCATGCAGGTGATTAGAAAAGCCACCGCCAAAGCTCACAATATGTGGTGTTGTGGCCGCGTGGTCTGCCAACAGCTGACTCAGTTTGCGCCATTTATTACCGGAAATAATGGGGTGGATAAGGTCATCACGCTTTATCCAAAGCGTCACTTTTTCTGCGCCCGGCCAATCTGGCGTAAAACGCTGTAACGGAGAAGGCAAACTGAGTCCTAACTGCTTTTGCAGGTGCTCGGGGGTCATGGTGCGTTTTGCTATTAATAACGAAAAAAAGCAGGGTAATCCCAGCCATAGCAAAGATCAAATACCGGTAATCTGTCAATGTGATCACGAAAGCACTTGGCGAGGTATAAGAAGCATCAGGTTTTTCGGAGTCATTATGAAAAGTTATTTGCAGCAGCTTGGTGCCCTGACATTTTTGGTGTTGAGTTATACAGTGCAGGCCAACAGCGGCGTGCCTGAATTGGTCAGCTCTGCGGTTCCCGGCGCAGCCAAAGTGGGTGAAGCCCGCTATTCGTATTTGTTCTGGGACGTGTATGATGCCCGTTTATTTGCCCCGCAGGGAAAGTGGCAGCCACAGGAGTCCTTTGCTCTGGCGCTTACCTACCTGCGCGACTTTGATGGTGAGGACATCGCCAAGCGGTCAATAAAAGAGATGCGCGAACAAGGATTGGCAGACAAATCCCGCATCGAACGCTGGCAGGGCACAATGCAGCAGATTTTTCCGGATGTGAAAGAGCAGGATACCATCACCGGCATTAAAACCAGTGCCGGAGTAACCCGTTTTTTTCACAATGAACAGCTGGTGGGCGAGGTCGACGATCCGGCTTTCGGCGAATGGTTTTTTAATATCTGGCTGGGAGCACAAACTACCGAGCCTGAGTTCAGAGCTAAATTACTGGCGTTGGAGGAATAGCCATGTATCGTGCATTGGTTTTAGGCTGGTTTGTTTTACTATTGGCCGGGTGCAGCCTGTCTATTGATGGCAGCAAATATCGGCAAACAACGCCGCCGCTGTCGCTGGAGGCGTTTTTTGTTGGCGACGTGAAGGCCTGGGGCATTGTACAGAACCGTTCGGGTGATGTAGTGCAACGCTTTACGGTAGACATTAAAGGCAGTATGGATGGCAACACTCTGGTGCTTGATGAGTCGTTTGACTATGAGGTCGGCGAGGGGCCAATGCAGCGTACCTGGCGGATAACACCAACCGGCAACGGGGTGTATGAAGGCCGGGCCGGTGACATTCTGGGCGTGGCAAGGGGCACGTCGTACGGTAATGCTTTTAATTTTCAATACGAGATGGACTTACCGGTAGACGATACCACCTATCAGGTGGCGTTTGACGATTGGTTCTGGGCCATGGGCGACGGTACTCTGATGAATCGTTCTTATGTGAAGAAGTTTGGATTGGTGATGGCCGAAGTCACAATATTTATGCAGCAACAATAACGTAAAGCTAACACCAGAAAGGAGGATCTCCAGTGACAATCTTTCTACTTTGCCTGATGCTGGTTTGTATTATGCCGTTTTTAGCCAAGGTGCCGCTGGCGGTGGCTATGCAACGCTCCGGCGGCTACGACAATCGTCACCCTCGCGCTCAACAACAGTCCCTTGAAGGCTTTGGTGCTCGGGCAAATGCGGCACATTATAACTGTTTTGAGGCCATCACCTATTTTGCTCCGGCAGCACTGGCGGTTCTGGCATTAACCACGGTTGGGACCACCCACGTATACCTGGCTGTGGCCTTTGTGATTTGCCGTATTGTGTACCTGTTTTGCTATTGGTACGACATCGACAAGCTGCGTAGCATTATGTTTGTGGCTGGACTGGGAATTAGCGTTGCCTTGTTCGCAACGCTGTTATAACCGCAAGATTATCAGCGCCACGTACGCAATGTGGCGCTCACTCTGCCGATTCTTACCCACTGATTATTATTGGCTGTGCTCTGATCGTTTAAAGCGGCGCGAACCCGGATAAGGCGTGAAATTATGAATGGTGCCATGGGAGACTTCCTTTTGCACATCGCGCCAGTACTCTGGTGTCATCAGGTCGCCATGCAGGGATTTCAGCATTTCTTTAAATGGCCGCTTACCCACAATGAAGTGTTCAAACTGCTCTGGAAAAACATCATTTGGCGCCACCGACAGAGTGTCTAAGGCATAAGGGTCGTCGGATTTCGGGATTGAACGGAAATTGCGTTCATCCATCCAGCAAATTTCATCATAGTCGTAAAAGATCACCCGGCCATGTTTGGTGATACCGAAATTTTTATGCAGCATATCGCCGGGAAATATATTGGCCATGGCAATTTGTTTTATGCAGGTACCCAGTTCGTCAATGGCGTTGTGCAGTTTATCCGGATCGGTTTCCTGCTGCAGGTACAGGTTTAAGGGCGTGAGTTTCTTCTCGATATACAGGTGTTTAATGATCAGCTCATCGTCGGTTAATTCGACGCTGGATGCGCAGGTTGCCTGAAGTTCCTCAAGCAAAGCAGGGCATACCCTGCTGAGCGGAAAGCGAAAGTTTACATATTCGTGGGTATCGGCCATGCGGCCCACCCGGTCTGACATTTTCACCAGTTTGTAGCGGTCGATAACGTGTTCACGGGTTATCTTTTTACTTTCGGCAAACTCATCCTTAATAATCTTAAACACCACGCCATAGGAAGGCAGGTGAAACACCATCATAACCAGACCCCGGATCCCCGGTGCAATTTCAAACTGATCTTCTGAGTTGTCCATATGTTCAAGGAAGTTACGATAAAACGCCGTTTTACCGTGTTTGTAGTGACCCAGTGCGATAAACAGCTCAAACTGTTTTTTATTCGGCAATAGCTCGTGCAGAAACGCCACCAGTTCACCAGGAAACTGCGTGTCAGCCATAAAGTAACTGCGGGCGAAGCCAAAGATCACGCTGAGATCCTGGCGTTCGGTGAGCAGCGCATCCACATAGATCTGGCGATTATCATTGGTGTGCAGGGCAATAACAAAGGGGACGGTGCGCTCAGGCATGCAAATCCGGCCTACCAGGTAAGCGGCTTTACCCCGGTAAAACACGGGTTTGAGCATTTCTACTGCGGTAACGCTGGCCAGCTCTGCTTTGCTCAGGCGCTGGCGCAGGGCATCATCCAGTTGCTGCATATCCCGGTCACGGTCCTCAAAGCCAATATTGAATCGGTAGCAGGCAAAAATGGACGCGTACATTTCCATTACAGTGGTGGTGGTATCGAAACTGTGGATCACTTTGTGCCTGTCCTGGCCTGCCAGAAAACAGCGGCTGGAGGTAACAAACATAATGGTGTTATCGATGGATTTATGGCGGAACACCTTCCCTATAACCGAATTATAAAAGGTTTCTGCCAGTTCATACTGGGGATGGCTCTCTATCAGCGCCGCAAAGGCCTTTTTAAGCAGCTCCCAGAACTGACGGTCCTGGCGGTGGTCCATAATAAAGTCATATAACTCGGCAACTGCCGTAGCCAGACTCTGTTCGTACAGCGAGATGCGCTCTTTGGAAGCTGCCAGCGCCTGCTGCCACTGGCCTTTTTCAAACCGCTCCTGAGCGCCTCGGGTGACTCGACTGAACCAGCGATAGTTTTTGTCGAAGCTGGTCATTATCTGATAGGCCATTTTTTTGGCTTGCGCTTTATCTGCCACAGTCGGTATCCGGTTGAACTCGATGAACAGAACATAGCACAAGCAAGCCCTCGTCCGGTACGCCCTGCTGCCTTATGTTGATATAAATCAGCATGAATAGTAGTGCGCTGCAGTAAGCTAAGCCTGAAACTAAAGTATAAGGAGGTGTTATGGCTGCTCAGGTTACTCATGGTATTGCAATTGGTATAGAACGGTTTGACAACACGCTGTATGTGTCGATGAAGGCGGTGGGTAAGTTAACTCACGAGGATTACAAGGCGTTCACTCCTTTGTTGGAAGGAGCGCTGAAGACGATCGACTCGCCGCAGGTCCGAATGCTCTTTGATGCTACCGATTTTAAAGGCTGGGAACTGCGTGCTGCCTGGGATGACTTTAAAATAGGATTACGCCATGGCAGCGAGTTCAGCAAAATCGCCATTATTGGCAATGCTGACTGGCAGGCGCTGATGGCCAGTATTGGCGCCTGGTTTATCAGCGGTGAAATCAACTATTTCACCGACTCAGAGGAAGCGATTAACTGGCTTTGTGAGTAATCGCCGGGTTGCTGTCCGGCGTTCTGTAATGCTGTGCGGAACGCCGGGAAAGGATAGCTTAATTCATACAGGATAAGTTCAGGCTATAACTGCCAGTGTCTACCTTTACTTTGTCGTAGGGATTTAACTTTTCGACAAGTTCGGTATCTGTCACTTCAATTATGGCCCTTTTGGGCTCAACCAGCGAGGTGACTTTAGCGTCACCAAGTTCATAGCTGCCGCCGCCCCGGGAGGCAGGGAGCATTCGCAGTAGCTTAACGTTTTGTCCTTTTTTAAAGCCTGCCCCCTCACCGCCGCTGATTTCGTAATAATGTTTCTTACCGTCACTGTAGTAGTGCAACAGGTAGGCTTCCGGCGAAAAGTAGGCTCTTAAATCCTGCGCTGAGCATTTCTTTAACTGGTTGGTTACTTCGTTACGCATACGTTCGTATAATGCCTGGGTGTTCAGCCCATCAGTGGGTTTTCTGCAACTCCCCTTGGCGTCGAATTCCTGTTGTTCGTCATCTTTCAGTGACCAGCTTTTTAAACGCTGACGGGAAGGAATTTCATACACGTCGAGTTTAAGCTCTGCCTCGACTTCGTATTCACAGGTGCCAGGACGATTCTCTTCACAAAACGGGCACCACATTGGTTCGTCATACTTTTGCTTATGAACCGAAGTGACTAAGGTTCCGCGTAAGTAGTAGTCCACCGGAGGACGACCCATTATCTCGCCGCCCTGAACGAATATGGCTCGCTCAATTTCTTTTTCTATGCGCCGTTGTTCATGAGGCGATCGCTCTTCAAACAGAATACCGTTGCGCAGCAGTGCATTTTGATAGTGAATAGACAGCTCGTTTTTAATGTTGAGGTTGTCATCATCGGTGTTGTGGAGTTGCCACATGATTTGCAGGGGCCGGCCTGAAATCTCATCTTCATGAGGTACAACTTCAACCGCTAAATCATTGGGGTTAAAAAAATCACGCTGCGGCGGCAAGTCGGGACGGGATAATGATGCACAGCCGTGTATTAAAAACAGCGTAAAAATGACCCCTGATCGCTTTAACATGTGTTATCTCCCTTATGTCACATTGATTGATTAAATAATGAGTGGATCAGCGACTGCTCGTTTAATGCTTTTTCCAGTTTTGTATTAGCCGTGTGATGAGCGTCTTTGGACCGACCAAAACTCACGGCTTTGGTGGTGAGGTGCTGCTCAGAAAGCATCGCCTGACCATACATCAACTTCACGTTCAGTTGCTTAAAGAGGTGAAGTTCATTACCAAAGCGCTTTTCCCTGTTGCTGGCATCTATTACCAAGGTTGCGGTTAATGGTGATTTTCTGGTGACAATATGCAATTGTTCGTCGGCCAGTTGATTGCTTAACAACTGGCGGAAAGGTTTGTGCCGGGTTTGATTATCGATGGCAACGCTAATTTGCTGACGTAACAAGTTTACTTCCTGATAGTACTGCTTCAGTATTCCATTGCTGGTGGCGAGCCGTGCTGAATGAGCGGCTGGTTCAGACGCGAAGCTGGTGATAATGACTATTGCACTTTCTGCCTTTGCGACCTGCGGCCCTAACTGCCGCAATTGCCACCAGCGCATAAACGTTTCTGGCTGCCCCTGCTCACTTAATAGTGGTGATAGTTGCTTAACCATGTTTTCCAGCAATTGCTGTTGCTGCTTGATCAGTTGTTGGTAGGGCAGAGTTGCCTGAGCATACCATCGGTCTTTGACCTTAGCCTGTTTACTGATTTGGGCTCCGACCATCCATAAACCGGTTACCTCTGAGTGGGTCGTTAAATTAATAATCTCCCGGAAAAAGTCTCCATCCTTAATTTGTCGTGAGGTAAATTTTTCGGCCACGGTGACACTGATGTCTGCGCCCAGTGCTGCACGGGCATTACGCTGGGCTTCACGTAAAGTCACACCTTCTCCAATGGCTTGTAACTGATGTGCTGAATGGGTTGGTTGGCTCACCCAGACTGGCAGAGGATCGGCGGCTAGCAGAAAAGACATCAGCAGTGATGACAAACAAACAAGTTGTCTGGTGGTAAGGTACACCATAAATCCCTCCCTGGCTGGCGACTCAACATATTTTTGCAGATTAGCTAAATTTACCGATGCGGCTATTTATTGTACAGAAATTATTTAAACATACACGTCTGGGAGCGCATTTTTGATGACAAACAGTACAGGGTCTGACTCATTATGATTCGGTTAAGATAGGTTAATATACTGTATTAAAGTCAAAAATGTAGGCAGAATAAGCGGCAAATAATTTCAATCAGAAAGCAGCCCGCTGCTTTATATTCTGCAATATGAGGATCTCATGGCGTCGCCAAAATTTCATAACAGTTTCAGACAATATCACCGTTGGATAGGCTTTTTCCTGGCCGGTATTATGGCGGTTTATGCCTTAAGTGGTGTGCTATTGATTTTTCGCAGCACAGATTTCCTTAAGTTCGAACAAGTCTCCCATCGTCAGTTAGAAGCAGGCCTAAACGGTAAAGGACTTGGCGAACAATTACGTATGCGCGGGTTTAAAGTAGAACAGGAAACAGATGGTAAAATTGTCTTTGCGCAGGGCGAATACAACAAGCAAACCGGCGAAGCCCGCGTAACCAGTAAAGATTACCCTTTCCCGCTGAATAAAATGGTTAAGCTGCACAAGGCAACGACCAACAGTCCGTTATTCTTTATGAACATTGCCTTTGGTGTTGCGCTGCTGTTTTTCGTGGTTTCCGCTTTCCTGATGTTTATCCCGCGCGCATTACCGTTTAAGAACGGGCTTAAAATCGCCGGTGTCGGTTTTGTATTTGCCGTGCTGATGGTGCTGTTCAGTAACTGACTGGGCGTTGCCTGATAGTTCTGCTCTGAAGCCGTTTACTTAAGTGAGCGGCTTTTTTATGGTTGACCGTTTTTTGCCATTCGTTGGGAAGTTAAAACTGGCAACAATAGGCGCGTACAGGGTATAGCAGGAAGCACTACTCTCGTGATATTATGCGCGCCCAAAATAAAGATTCCCGCCGTAAAAAGGTCAGGGAACGGTCTAAAATTGTGCAAATGGCTGTTGACATATAGACGTCTATACGGCAAATTGACCACATG
>CATMRP010000114.1 GCA_950073835.1 uncultured Alteromonadaceae bacterium | reverse complement strand
TTAACGTTGTAATCGTCGGTAAAATTCACTTCACTCACTACACCGCGCCCGGTAAGGTACTCAAACTGACCATCATTATTCAGGTCGTCATAGGTCACGGAATAAGTAGTAAAATCTCTGTCGAGCAGGTTGTTCACCCGTAAGTTCAGGATCACGCTATCATTTAACTGCCAGCGTGCGCCTAAGTGCAGCATGGCGAAGTTTTTAAAATACAGTTCGCGCTCCAGAATTGAATCGTAACCACGGTAACGATCCGAACGGAACTCACCTTGCAGGTACACGTTTAAGTCGGCATTCACCTGCCAGGTGATGTTACCGTTCGCCATGTGCTCTGCAGTATTGGTAAGAGGTAAGCCAGCCTCCGGCCCGCTTTTCTGTTCACTGTCGGTCCAGGTATAGTTTAAATACACAGACCAGTCTTCGGTGATACCGTAACGACCGGCCATTTCGATACCCTGCAGCTCAACTTCGTCGATATTTATACTCTGGCTGTAAGTGTCGTAACCGAGCTCGTCATATTCACCAAGATTGACACACGGGCGAACACCACCGGTAGTATTACAGCTCTGTACTGTATCCCCTCTGGCAATCTTGTCTTCAAAATCAGTTTTGAAGTAGGTGATATTGAAGTTGTGCGCGTCGCGGCTCCAGTAAATAGCGATTTCAGAGTTAACACTGGTTTCCGGTTGCAGCTCCGGATTACCGGCAAAGGGACTGGTGCCCTGACCACCGAAACCAATAATACCATCGTACAGATCGGTAGTTTGCGGCGTTTTGTAACCCGTACTCACACCACCTTTCACCGTCCAGTAATCGGTGATGTTATACACCGCATAGATCCGCGGTGAGGTCTGGCTACCAAACACATCGTGCTCGTCGTAACGGAAACCAGCGGTCAGCGTCATGTTATCGATAAAGCCCCAGTTGTCCTCGGCAAACAGGGAATACATTTTTTGTTCCTGAACGGCGCCGGGTTCGCCGGACTCAAGACCAAATACGCCGTCTTTAAGTTCACCGTCGATAACCTGCGCACCCAGTACAAAGTTGTGGTCGCCGGCTAAGTCTTCAACCGGGATATCAAAGCGTAAGTCGAAGGTATACTGACTGCTGTCGAGCGGGCGTGCCGGGCGCGGCAGAAACGTTTGTTCAGCCAAATCGCGGCGGTCATCTTCACTCATGTCTGCGTATTCACCTGTACCGTCGTACATCGCTTGCAGCAGCTGACGTTCCGCCACGCTCAGCGGTAAGGTCCGGCCATTATTCTGGGTATCAACGTAGGCCAATGACGCGGCAACAGTACCAAAGTTCAGCTTACCGTCGTAAGTTAATGACCACCACTGACGGTCGAATTCCTGTTCCGCGGCATAGCCGGCACGCGGATTAACCTGTCCACGGCGGTCCTGCCACAAACTTTCGATGCTGTCGCGGGTGCCTAATGGATAAAGGATTTCGCCGGTATCCAGGTTAAACTCAGGCGTGTTGTCGTACTGCTGATGGGAATCATCAAAATCGAAACCAATTTCGTGGCCGTCAGCAGGTGTGTAGTTTAGGCTGAAACCGTAGTGTTTGCTGTTGTTATCAACCGTGCGACCACCGCCACCAAAACCCAGCGAGCGCATATGCACAACGCCATTCGGATCGATTGCCGGTGCCAGCTGTGGCGTAGACGCCTGCTGTTCATAAACACTACCGCGAATGCCCAGACTAAGCAGGTTTTCGATCAACGGGCCGGTCACAGAAAAGTCGGTAGTAATGTCATCGCCAAAATCATCGTTGGTCTGCAGGCTGCGGCCAAAAGTAATATTGCCGCCCCACTCACTGCGGTGCTTTTTGGTAATGACGTTTATAACACCACCCAGTGCATCTGCGCCGTAAAGGGTTGACGCCGGACCACGAATAACTTCGATTCGTTCGATAGTATCAAGTGGTGGCATGTGGTTAAACGCATTACCACCAAAGTTATTGGGGTAAATATCACCATGGTTGTTCTGACGACGCCCGTCGATCAGCAGCAACGTGTACTCACCGGTAAGACCACGCATACTCACGCTGCCTTTGCCGGTTTTATCTCGGGTAGTTCCGATATCAATACCTTCCTGAAACTGAACCGCATCGAGTAAAGAAGTAAACGAGCGGGTTTTAAGGTCTTCTGCGGTGATCACAGAAATACTGGCCGGGGCTTCGGTAATTTTTTGTTCGAAGCCCGTTGCCGTTACAACCAGATGTTCAATGTCGTCACTGTCAGGCACAGCGTTAGCCAGGGCCATCGAAGCCAGACCGAACTGAATGGCAACTGCCAGACCGAACTGAATGGCAACTGCCAGACCAGAATAGATATATTGGGATTTCATGCGCGTCCTATCGAATGTCAAGATATGTGTGTTTATGTGGCTATGCGTTAAGAATGCGGTGCTATAATAAAATAAGAAACACCAATGTCAACACAAATGAGAATAATTACTATTTATATGCAGTATGGAGTTAACGCAGAGGGCTTCGCCGCAGGTGAATATTGAGCAAACTAAAAAGGCAGACATTCAGCCTGCCATTGCAACTGAAATGAGTTAGTGACCCGTCAGGTTATATTCTACAAACGCCCAGTTAACCAGTTGCCAGAAAGCATCCAGATACGCCGGCCTGGCATTGCGGTGGTCGATATAATAGGCGTGTTCCCAAACATCCACGGTCAGCAAGGGTTTGAGATCTTTATTGGCAATCGGTGTGTCGGCATTAGCGGTATCCACAATTACCAGTTCACCGGCGGCGTTAAGCACCAGCCAGGTCCAACCGGAACCAAAATGGTTAATGGCCTGCTGAGTAAACTCGGCTTTAAAGGCCTCCACCGACGCCCAGTTTTCCTCGATAACCGCTTTCACTGGTTCTGCTGGCGTACCACCGCCTTCGGGCGATAAACACTGCCAGAAGAACGAATGATTCCACACCTGCGCCGCATTGTTAAAAAGTGGGCCTGTACTGTTTGCAATAATAGCTTCGAGCGATTGCGCAGCGTGTTCTGTATCAGCCACTAAATCATTCAGTTTACTAACGTAGGTAGCATGATGTTTGCCATAGTGATACTCCAGCGTTTCGCGCGACATTAGAGGTGCCAGGGCATCGTGTGCATAGGGCAGTTCGGGTAAGGTAAAACTCATTTTAGTCTCCAGAATCAAATAACAATTTACGAAAATTTGACTAGTCGACGCTAAGACTAAAACCTCATGTATACTTGAGGTCAACAACTATTTTGGAGTGATGATGGATAATACATTGAGTGTTGGTGATGTAGCGCAGCGCAGCGGCGTGGCTGTCTCAACGCTTCACTATTATGAAGAAAAGGGCTTAATTAAGAGCTTGCGCACCCAGGGTAATCAACGCCGCTACCACCGCAGTATTCTGCGCCGGGTAGCGATTATTCGTATCGCTAAACAGGCGGGTATCTCGTTACGTATTATCAAGTCTCATCTGGAAAAATTTCCGAGCCGCGAGGTATCTCCATCGGACTGGCAGCAAATGAGCAGTGAATGGCGGGCTATGCTAAACAACCGAATTCTGAGCCTGACCCAGCTCAGAGACAAGCTCGACAGCTGCATTGGCTGTGGCTGTCTTTCTTTGCGTGACTGCCCACTGCGAAACCCTGAGGATAAGCTGGGTGAAGAGGGTCCCGGGGCAAGGTTCCTCGAGGAAGAGAAGCCGTGTTAAACCGAAGTTTTAACTGGCAGACTCAGCCAATATCAGCGATACCCAGTTGCTGCCGTTTACGTTTGCTAAGGCCAAGCGCCACGATACGATAGGACTCACTGATATAGTATTTTAACTCCTCATCCAGTGAACCTGCGGTATGTGTTTGCTGGATCCATTTCATGCCGCGGCTGGCCAGATAAGGCGCCGGAATATATCCCTCAGCCATACACAAAAACTCAAAGTTAAGCGGTGAAGTTTTAAAGGTATAGGCTGGCGTACCGGATTTGCTGTGACTGCCGATAGCGAAGACCTTACCACCTACTTTCCAAACCTCAGAATTGCCCCATTGCACCACATGCGAAGTGGCTTTGAAGGTCCGGCAATAAGCATTAAACTCGTGATGATCCATGACAAACCCGTTATCAGGGGGCGTTAAGCGATTACCTGTTGACCAGCCATGTTCGCTACTCAGCTGAACACATACACCAGATTGCGCCCTTCCCGCTTGGCCGTATATAATGCCTGATCGGCCTGAGAATACAGATGTTCCCAGTTATAGAGTACTTCGTGAGAAACCGCAATACCTATGCTGACCGTAATATTAACCTGCTGTTCCCCCTGCTTAAATTTCAGCTCAGACACTTTACGTCTCAACCTGTCCGCTACCCCTTGCGCCCGCTCGGTACTAATACCCGGTAATAAGATAGCAAACTCCTCGCCTCCCAACCGACCTACAATATCGGTTTCCCTGAGCCCTTCAGCTAACATTTTTCCGACCCGGCTGAGCACCTCATCGCCGAAAGTATGACCAAATTGATCATTCACCTGTTTAAAATGATCAATATCGACCATAAGCAGGGAATGACAAGCCTGATCATTGGCGGATAACGACTTCGCTGCTTTTTGAACAAATGCCCTGCGGCTTGGCAAGCCGGTCAACTCATCGAGGTTAGCCAGTGTTTGCCATTGGTGTCGTTGGTACATTACCTGCAACAAAGGCAGTACCAGTGCTGTAGCCACCGTTAATACCAGGTGAGAGAGCAAAACGATGTTAAACAGATAGTGGGTAACGGAGTCCTGCGCAGCCAGGGTTTGAACCAGAATAACAATGCCCTGCAGAAAGAGTACAAAAGCGTGCAACAGCAATAGTGCGCGGAGAACCAGGTAGACTTTTTTGTAGGGCGACTTTCGCTGATAAAACAGCCCCTCAGTCATTACAAACATCAGCGCCATCCCCACCGACGCCACCACATTAACCATCGCCGCATAAAACCCGGCTACGGCAATCAGGGCACTGCCCGCAATGAAGAGACTTCTCACGCGTCGGTAAAATCTAATCGACCCCGGCGACAATTCAAACTTATTCAGTCCGCAATAAAGTCCGAAAGAAGCCGTGTACAACAGTAAACAAGCCAATGCGTTAACGGCCTGTAATCCTTCTACAGCATGGGCAACAACAGACGCGCAGATACCTGCCGCAAAAAGGGCACATGAAACAGACCAGTACAGATACGAAGGATTACGCTGTTGCGCCCTGTACACAGCGAAAAAGTAAACGCTTACCAGCACATTGATGACAACAGCCATCACTATACCGATGGGAAGGCTGGACAAGTGTTAAATCTCCACCAGACACCAGAGTTGTAATATAGTCAAAAGTATAACAATTTCGCAGCCTGTCTCCTCGCTCAATACGTATCAATCCAACACTATAGGTTTAACTTTCTATACTTAAACATTCACGGCCCGTACTGCCTCCCCCTCTCTCCCCCCGGCAGAGCGGCGCCAGGTGCTTGACTATTTGCCGGTTGGCGATATTCTCAACCATCAGATTAACGCCAGTCAGAACCCGACATTATTATGCAAGTGGATGCCGTAAAAGTTCGCCGTCTGTATTTGGAAGTCGCCACCCAGATAGAGCAACAAATTCAGAATGGGCAAATTCGTCCGGGCGAACGCTTGCCTTCGGAGCGGGATCTGGCCGGTCGCTTTGAGGTTAGCCGGCCGACCATTCGCGAAGCCATGATTGCCCTGGAAATAGCCGGACTGGTAGAAATTAAAACCGGTTCAGGCATTTATGTTCTGGCGCGAACAGAAACACAGGCTCCTCGCACGCTTGATGACGTGCCGGGCCCTTTTGAAGTACTGGAGGCACGACTACTCATAGAACCTCAGGCAGCTAGTCTGGCAGCCGCCAGGATCAGTAAAACCCAGCTAAAGAGCATTGAACAGGCTGTGCAAATCATGGGCGACGCCAGCGCCTCAGACCAGCAAAAAGAGCAGGCAGATGAACGGTTTCATGTCACTATTGCCCAGGCTACAGACAACAGTGCCCTGGCATCAACCATTCAATGGTTATGGGAACTCAGAAATCAGTCAGCGCTGAGCTCTCGATTCCACCAGCGCGTGCGGGAATTGGGCGTTCAACCTTATGTGGAAGAACACCGCAAAATTTTTAATGCGCTAAAACTACGTGACCCGGAACGCGCCAGAAATGCCATGCACTTTCATATTTCTAATGCCATTGAGCAGGATATGTCAGTACTTGACCTGAATGACAGCGAAACCGGGTAGTCGACACTCGCAGGCAGCGCTGAGGTTACAGGACCAGCATAATCAGGATCCGCTTGCACCAGTTGCCAGTGCTTAAACAACCGGGAGCAAATATCAACCTGAATCCACCTGATGACCGCTTTCACCCTATTAAACAGACTGTTTTGGTCAGGCCAATATGACTCGGCCCGTTACAGCATTGATACCCTATTTGGACTAAACTACACAACGCCGGATTCGACGGCCATTCAACCGGTAATTTAACGTCTGCAGTTAACTCCTCAGTTGCTCCAGGACGTGGATAGCACCACGCAACTCAGCAAGAGCTTTCATCCGGCCAGCATAGGAATAGCCGGGCTTAACACCTTCCTTATCCATCTCATCCTCCAGCAAGTGGCCGTGATCCGGTCGCATGGGAATCGCTTGGCCCGTTGCGCCACGCTGCTGCTCAACCTCAAGCAATGCGCGGATTAGCCCTATCATGTCGTTATCACCGTCGAGATGATCTGACTCGTAAAAAGAGCCGTCTTCCTCGCGCTTAACGTTACGCAGGTGAACAAAGAATATACTGGGTCCGAATGCACGCACCATATCCACCAGATTATTATCGGCGCGGGCTCCATAGGAGCCAGCGCACATTGTCAGGCCATTGCTGGGGCTGGGCACCGCATCCAGTAATGCTCTGGCGTCCTCTGCCGTCGACACTACCCGCGGCAAACCAAACAGCGAAAACGGCGGATCATCCGGATGAATACACAGTTTGATTCCATAGGCTTCTGCTGTGGGCATAATGTCTTTGAGGAACTGAAATAAGTTTTGCCGGTACCCTTCAGTACCAATTTCATTAAACTGCTGTATGGCCTGCTTTATACTTTCTCTATGGTAAGAGCCCTCGCCTCCCGGCAGGCCAGCAATAATATTTTTTTCCAGCAATGCCTGCTCGACTTCACTCATGGCTAAAAAGCGCTTTTTCGCTTTTGCCAGTTGTGCCGGCGTATAATCGTTTGCGGCGCCAGGACGTTCCAGGATCATCACGTCATACGCCACAAAATCAGTCATTTCAAAACGCAGTGCCTGGCTCGCGTTGGGCAGCGTGTAGCTTAAATTGGTGCGCGTCCAGTCGACCACCGGCATAAAGTTATAGCAAACCGTGTAAATGCCATTGCTGCCAAGATTGGCCAACGACTGTTTATAGTTTGCGATATACCGCTGGTAATCACCGGTACGTGTTTTTATGTCGTTATGCAGCGGTACACTTTCCACCACACTCCAATCAAGACCTGCGTTTTTAATCATCTGATGACGGGCTTTAATAAGCTCAGCAGGCCAGACTTCACCGGTAGGCACCTCATGTAAGGCCGTTACAATACCAGACGCCCCCGCCTGCCTTATTTTACCTAAAGTAATAGTGTCATCTGGTCCGAACCAGCGCCATGTTTCCAGCATAGAAGTGTCCTCAGGAGAGGTTAAAACAGTTAGTAGGCTCACAATAGCCTCGTTTGCCACCCATTTGGCAAAGTGGCCTTACCAATATACAGGAGTAATAGCTGTTTTCAATGCATAAATGGTTATTAACGATGGGTAAACCACTGCTGCGGATGTATGCGGTCTGAAAGCCCCTGTTGTGGCGGACATTGCAGAAAGTAGGCAACTTTTAAAGCCTGACCCATGCAAACCTGACCGAGCGCGATTACCTCACCGGTCAGGGAAAGTCACAGAAAGCATAAAGCTGAACTTTAGCTGCACATTAACCACATAATAACTACTTTTAGCTTCAACTTTACTACTATTAAAGGCCATAACAGCTCGTATTATGCGTACCATTGTGGCGTAACAAGCACGGCAACATTTGATTAAAAATAGTGATAATATGCAGCCAAACCATGAAATTGATGCATAAATAAAGATGATTGAACGTTTTCACCTACAATTACTGACAGCGGTTGACGAATGCGGCACCCTCACGCTTGCTGCCAACAAGTTGCATCTGAGTCAGTCGGCACTGAGTCACAGCATCAAAAAGCTGGAACAGCATCTGGGTACCGCCGTCTGGGAAAAAGACGGCCGTAAGCTTCGCCTCACCCAGGCAGGACGGCAAATCCTGATCCTTGCCAGACGATTGTTACCCCAGTTCGAACATACTGAATTACTTCTCTCACAAATCGCTAAAGGGCAGCGCGGTTCGTTGCGGATCGGCATGGAATGTCATCCCTGTTATCAGTGGCTGTTAAAAGTGGTAAGCCCGTTTCTGGAAACCTGGCCGGGCGTAGAAGTTGATGTAAAACAAGAGTTTCAGTTCGGCGGCATGGGCGCCTTATTTGACTATGATATCGATGTGCTCGTTACTCCGGATCCGCTCTTTAAAAGTGGCGTGACCTTTATACCGGTATTCGACTTTGAGCAGCGTCTGGTGGTCAGTCAATCGCACCCGCTGGCCACGTTACAACAGGTTAAACCCAAGGATTTGCACAATGAAACCTTGATCACCTATCCGGTAGAACCGCAGAGATTGGATATTTTCAGTCAGTTTCTGGCCCCGGCCGGATGCACCGTAAAGCGTCACAGACACATAGAGGCAACGGAGATCATGCTCCAAATGGTCAGTGCCGGGCGCGGTGTGGCAGCCTTGCCGGGCTGGTTGGTTGATACCTATGCAAAATCGTTACAACTGGTAAGTTTACGGTTAGGCTCTGAAGGGATAATGAAACACATTTACCTGGGCATGCGCAATAATGACGTTAACATAGATTACATAGCTGACTTTGTCCGTCTGGCAAAACAAACAGAGAATCAGGTCGATAAAGGCTAATTCACGGTTAACACCAAGCCGCCTGTGGAGCCGATTTTTTGCTACACTTGCGGTTTTTCTTATCTAACGAAACACCTGAAGCCATTCATCATTGCTATGAAGCTGTATCAACCTACCCATTATGCTGGCTGGCTGGCTTGTTTTACATTGATTACCTATCTGCTGTCGGTGGCGGGCCTGCTGCCTGCTGATGTCGCTACCATAGCGGCGTGGCTTACCCTGTTACCGATGTTACCCGCCATCAAGGCTTCGGCCAGAAAACAGTCAGTAGTGTTGTTTTTACTGGGCGTACTAGGCCTGGCTATCGGTTTTTGGCAAGGCGCAGAGATTAGCTGGCGAAGCGTATTTTCAGCCAATGTACCTCTGCTGACGATGTTTGTGGCGATTACGTTTTTGTCCTTAACCAATGCGCCAGACAGTGAGGAACGCTTACCCAGAGGGAACAAAGCGGCCGCCATCACAGCTTTGGGGACTACGTTACTCGGGGCCGTGATAAATATGTCGGTTATTTTTGTGTTTGGTGACAGGCTGCAACGCGATGGCAAGTTAACCGATACTCAGCAAATTATACTGGCGCGCTGCTTTACCGCCGCGGCCTGGTGGTCACCCTTTTTTATAGCTACCGGCGTAGCACTTATGTATGCGCCTGGCATGGTCTGGAAAGCTACCGTGGCGCCCGGGGCGATCATGGCTTTACTCGGGATTGGCTACACGCTGATAGAAGTTAATCACAAATCTAAGAGTGCTTTTGAAGGTTATCCGCTCAAGGCTGAAAGCCTGGTAATACCGGTGTTAATGGCAATTGCCGTGCTAATACTGCACCATTTTTTCCCGCAGATCCGCATTATGATCCTAATCAGCTTGATGTCGGTGCTCGGCGCTCTATTATTTATGCACACGCGTCCCCGTTGGCTAACGCTGAAAAACTTCGTGAATAACCGGCTGCATGGTGCGGGCCCGCAATTTGCGCTTTTTCTGGCGGCAGGCGTGTTTTCTGCTGGCATTAAAGCCATGATTAGCTTGTATCCGAACCTCATAGATCTGCATCAGTTCAGCTTCGATGCCAGTATGTTTGCTGTCATTCTGGCTCTGATGATCGTTGCCGGACTGCTCGGCGTGCACCCGGTGATCAGTATTGCAGTAGTCAGCCCGGTACTGCTGCCGTTAAACCCTGACACCACCAGCCTGGGTTTTATGTTTCTTTCAACCTGGGCCATTTCCACTGGCTGCGGGCCCTTGTCCGGACTAGGCCTTATTCTGACCGGCCTCTATGGGGCTTCTTCGCGGCAGATCATCGCGAATAACTGGCACTATATTATTGCTATGTGGGCACTGGCCAGTCTGGTTAATACATTGCTATTGGCTTAATTGAGCAGTAAGTGCCGCAACGCCTGAGACAAATGAAGTCAGCACACCGCGGATGAAACCAAAAAGCAGAAGGGCTGGGCGCTCGACATGCTTGCAGCGAAACTGAAAAGCTTGTGCCGGGCGCAGAATGCTCAACACGTTTCCATGCTCAGTGGTGCAAGTTATTCGCCTGCTATTTTTTAATCTGTCATTGGCGCCCTCAGACTATCGGGTGATCTGCCTGCAACTTTGTTTACACACCATGAAAAGTCTTCACGTTACCATTTGGCAACAGCCAGCCATTTTTGTTAAATCTGCGCGCAAAACTTCGCCAACCATGAAAAAAACTCTCACTAAAACAGCGATTAGCATGCTTTTTTTAGCTGGCACGCCGTTTGATAAAGCATAAGTAACTGCTGAGTAAAGGTCGCGATGTTCGCGCCGTTTTTCAGCAACCTATGTTAAGACAAAGAGGACATTCTGATGAAAAACACAATCATTGCTTTATCCACCCTGACCGCCCTGACATCTTTTGGCCTGAGTGCCCAGCAAACACCCGACGACATTAATGAATCCGGTATTTATGTAGGAGGTAACTATGGTTATCTGCGGGTTGAGGGTGAAGATGATTTCGACGATGACAAAGATGTGTGGCAGGGCATTGTTGGTTATAAGTTTAACACCTGGGTGGCGATAGAAGGCTCTTATATCGATTTTGGTGACTACGGCTCTTCTCTGGCCAGCGCCGAAACCGACGGCTATACAGTGGCGCTAAAAGGGATGGTACCTGTGGCAGGCGGTTTATCAGCCTATGCTAAATTAGGCCAGCTATGGTCGGATACCGATTACCGTTTGGCTGGCGTAACAACCTCTGAGGACGATGAAAGTTTGTTTGTCGGTGCAGGCCTTAGCTATGCATTTACGCCTAACCTGCTGGTGAATGCAGAATATGTGGTGTACGACACGGAGCTTGACGCCGAAGCTGCCGTTGATGACATTGATGACACAAATTTTGAAACTGACCTGAAACAGGCCAGTGTGGGTATTGAATACCGTTTCTAACCCGTCTGGTGAATTACTCGTTGCCCTGACATTGCGGGCAAAAATAAATCCTGCGGCTGCTTCGTTCAGCTCGCAGGATGGTTTCATTACAGCGCCTGCATAGCAGCCCTTCCCTGTCGAAAACCATAAACCTTTGTGCCTCATATTCAGCTACCGAATGCCGGGCACAAACAGATGCAGCGATCGACCTGGTATAGCCTCCTGTTGCATATGAACGGTATGTAACCTGTAAAGTTTGTGCCGCAAGGTGTTTGATTTGCTTATCGCTCAGGTGAGCGGGCTTCTTATCAGGGTGAAGACCCGCAAAAAACAATATTTCGCTGCGCAGATAATTGCCCATTCCGGCCAGAAACCCCTGATCGAGATAAAGTGCCGCCAGGTTTCGATTACGAAACTGCGTACTGATTAATCTTTGTTGTATCGCTTCCTGCGTGACCGTCTGATTAAGAACATCAGGACCGAGCTTGCGCAAAAACGGATGTTCACTGAGTTTCCCGCGTGGCCATACACTGATATCGGATGCACTGTAAAGCAGTGCACTGTGAGCGTGGGTATGCAAACCAAGACGAAGTGAACGATTAGTCTCAGGCAGCTCATCAAGGGGCACAATTACCCAGCGCCCATACAACTGATTATGAGAATAAATGCTCAGGTCGTTGTCGAAATGCAGCAACATAGCCTTACCCCGACAGCTAACGTCCACTATACGCTGGCCACTAAGTGCAGACTGAAAAGGCGTTAACGACGCTAGCCCTATGGTCACTTTGTTGATCGTCTGGTTTTGTAAAACGTTAGCTAAGGCATCGGCGCTTTGGCGGATCTCTGGGCCTTCTGGCACGGCTAATATCCCGAAACAGCTTTAAGATGTGGCTTATACGAGTAAGGGAAGGAATTTGGATGAATGGTTCATGCCTGCCACTGCCAGTCCTCATGGAGCAACCCCAGGGCCTCCACAAAGTGCAGGTAGTCGGTACGCCCCATGGCGCGGGCAACAGTTTTAAACTGTGATTTCGCTTTAATGCCTTTTACCTGCAACAGTTCAAGGCGCTTATCGGCGTTGCCATCAAATTGGGAATCTAATATTTGCGCGGCCTTGTGGTGTGCATCCCAGTATTCCAGCACGTAACCTATCAGCCGCTTGAATATGCCAGGCATACGCTTATCTTCCAGCGGCCCTGCCAACCCCGCGTTAACCACCGCTTTTTGAAAAGACGATACGGTTTCTGACTGCACTGCCACCTCAAGCGCCTCCAGCACGCGCTGAATGTCATTTAATAATTTCACGTGTAGCAGACTGCCATACTCAGTTTCATCGAGCATTTCTATATCAGTGAGCAGCATATCCAGATTGACCAGATGTCGTTGTGTTGTTGCCATGGTCCATAACGCTGTGGTGAAGGCGACGCGCCAGCAAACTCAAAGAATACCACGAACTTTAATCAGGTTTCACCGGCTTTCCTTACTCTAGGCTTAAAAGCCGAAGTCAGGCACAGGGTTAAGCTCAGCACATCACAACAACGACAATTAACCTGTTCGGCATAAGCGCGCTTAGCCCGGTAAAATTGTTAAACTTTTGTATAAGACAGGTTTACCCTGCTCATTGAGACTATTAGTATGAAAGTTTTCGTTTCACTGAAAAAATGACCATAAATCCAAAAGAAACATCACGTTACGCATTTTTTGTTTTTTCAATCAAGTGCATCTGATTTTTTAATTATGCAAATTTACATTTTTCGTTAAGACTTACAAATGTTAACAAACACTGTAGTTGTACATTGTTCACATTCTAAACGAGGAAGGACAAATGAAATTGAAAAAGACTTTATCATTAGCGGCAGCCGTAGCCATAGCGATGTCACCGATGGTGCTGACATCGCCAGCCTATGCTAATGCTGCAGAGCCAAAAGCAAATAGCTTTTGGTGGCCGGATCAGCTTGATCTGAGTCAGTTACGGGCCCATGGCGTAGAATCTAACCCTTATGGTGAAGACTTTGATTACGCTGAAGAATTTAACTCGCTTGATTTGGAAGCAGTGAAAGCGGACTTACGAAAAGTACTGACCGACTCACAAGACTGGTGGCCAGCAGATTACGGTCACTACGGTCCTTTCTTCATCCGTATGGCCTGGCACGCAGCCGGTACATACCGTATCCACGATGGTCGTGGTGGTGCAGGCGGTGGTCAACAGCGTTTTGACCCGCTCAATAGCTGGCCAGATAACGTAAACCTGGATAAAGCCCGCCGTCTGATTTGGCCTGTTAAGCAAAAATATGGCCGTAAAATTTCCTGGGCCGACCTGATGGCATTAACCGGTAACGTGGCGCTGGAAGACATGGGCTTTAAGACCTTTGGTTACGCCGGCGGCCGTGCAGATGACTGGGAACCAGATTATGTATACTGGGGTCCGGAAGAGAAAATGCTCACCGACGAACGTCGCGATAAATTTGGCAAACTAAAAGGGCCTTTAGCAGCAGTTGAAATGGGCCTTATTTACGTTAACCCGGAAGGTCCGCATGGCAACCCGGATCCGCTGGCAGCAGCCAAAGACATTCGTATGTCATTCGGTCGTATGGCCATGAATGACGAAGAAATTGTTGCGCTGATTGCGGGTGGTCACACCTTTGGTAAAGCGCACGGCGCGAAAAAGCCAACTGATTGTGTGGGTGCAGAGCCTGCTGCTGGTGATATGGAAGAGCAAGGCTTTGGCTGGAAAAACAAATGTGGCAAAGGTCATTCCGAAGACACCATCAGTAGTGGTCTGGAAGGCGCCTGGACAGTCACACCAACGCAGTGGACAACCAATTACCTGGATAACCTGTTCAGCTTTGATTGGGTGAAAACCAAGAGCCCTGCCGGTGCTACTCAGTGGATCCCGGATGACCCGGCAGCCGCCAGCATGGTGCCCGATGCTCACGTGCAAGGAAAGCGCCACGCTCCTATCATGTTTACCACGGATATCGCGATCAAAGAAGATCCAGAGTTTCGTAAAATTGCCGAACGCTTCCGCGCCGATCCGGCTGAATATGAACTGGCTTTCGCGAAGGCCTGGTTTAAGCTAAATCACCGTGATCTTGGTCCTCGTGCCCGTTATTTAGGTGATGAGGTACCGGAAGAAGTACTGGTATGGCAGGACCCGGTTCCAGAAGTTAACCACGAACTGGTCACTGATGCTGATGTACGCAAACTGAAAGCTGACATTCTGGACACTGGTTTAAGCGTATCTGAGTTGGTAAGAGTAGCCTGGGCATCAGCTGCCAGCTTCCGCGGCACCGACATGCGTGGTGGTGCAAATGGCGCTCGTGTTCGTTTAGCACCACAGAATGGCTGGGCGGTAAACAACCCGAAAGAACTCGATAAAGTGCTGTTAGAACTTGAAAAGGTAAAGCGTGACTTTAATCGTAAGGCTTCAGGCAACAAGCGTATCTCCACCGCAGACATTATTGTTCTGGCGGGTGCCGCTGCCATTGAAAAAGCCGCGAAAGATGCAGGCCACTCTATCAAAGTTCCTTTCGTACCGGGCCGTATGGATGCTTCACAAGAAATGACCGACGTACAGTCTTTTGCTGTACTGGAGCCTACTGCTGATGCATTCCGTAACTTTTATGACCCTGAAATGAACTACCTGTCACCAACCGAAATGCTGGTTGAGCGGGCTGACTACCTGAATCTGTCGGTACCGGAGATGACTGCACTGCTTGGC
>CATMRP010000113.1 GCA_950073835.1 uncultured Alteromonadaceae bacterium | reverse complement strand
TATCGCTATGGTAAAGCACAATTTTTTAACAATTGAGACGAAGTATGCAGAAATGGTGGAAGTTAGCGATAGTCGGTTTGATGTTGGTCTCACCCTGGTGTGCAGCAGCCGAAGACGATGAATATGAACCGGTTCGCCACATTGTTGTGTTTAAGTACAAAGGGGGCAGCACACCCGCCCAGATCCAGCAGGTAACGGATGCTTTCAGAGCGCTGAAAGATAAGATCCCCGGCATTCTCAATTTTGAGTACGGCATTAATAACAGCCCGGAAAACCTTGATTAGGGCTTTACGCACATTTACCAGATGACCTTTAAAAATGCCGAAGCGCGGGATAAATACTTACCGCACCCACAGCACAGCAAATTTGGTGAGCTACTCGGCGAGCTTGAGATCCTCGACGAGGTCTTTGTGGTGGATTACACCATTAAGCCTTGAGTAGGTGCGGACTAAGTTGATTGTAATACCCTGACTTCTTCACTAAAGTAAGATCATATAGCCTGCAGTTTTAGGGTCGTCAGGGTGATTAAAAAAGCGATATTTTGTGGTGCGTTATGGATAATGTGTTCTGCGCAGAGCACATTTGCAGCTTATTCCTCTATTGTTGAAGCAACCGGCGAAAGCTGCGAGGCCGAAGGGGGGGACGCTCAGCGCCTGCAACTGGCCCTTACCGATGCCCGGCGCAATGCCGCCGAAGCGGTGCAAACCTCGGTAGACAGCTACAGCAAGGTGAACAATTATGTGGTGGTAGAAGACCTGATTGAGTCTTATTCCAATGCCTCGGTAGAAACCCTAAATGTCTTGTCTAGGCGGCTGCAAGACGACTGTTTAACCGTCACTATTCGCGCCGAGGTCACGCCGCAGAAAAATATCGATCAGCAGTTTGTCAGTGAAGAACTGCTTGCCGACCCGACCATTCCTCTTACCGTAAAGTTATGGCTCAGCAAAGCGCAATATGCCTTAGGCGAGCAGGTGAGTGTCTA
The DNA here is from genome assembly GCA_950073835.1 of uncultured Alteromonadaceae bacterium. Lineage (GTDB taxonomy): Bacteria > Pseudomonadota > Gammaproteobacteria > Enterobacterales > Alteromonadaceae > Alteromonas. The sequence goes on along the minus strand of CATMRP010000113.1, from coordinate 14,306 downwards.
CCTCAAAGCTAATAAGCCGTTTTTCGGGCGTCTGGTGTATACCATGAATGATGGCACCCAGGTACAGTTGCTGCCCAATCCCTTCCGCAGTGAGAACCATTTTCAGGGCCAGGTGCTGTATACCGTGCCCGACGCCAAAGACAGTTTTCTGCTGGAAGTCACGCCGCCTATTGGCGTAGAACAGCTTACTTTATATGCCAGTACTCATCCTTTAGGTGAATTACAAACCTCTTCAGTATCAGGAATGTACCTGATCAATAACTCGCAAACGTCATCTGATGTGCGCAATCGCACCCGGGGCATCAAAATAACAGCGGTTAATCCGCCAACGGCTAAAGCAGCAGCGCCACAAAGCCCGTCAGAAGTTGCTGAGTTTGCCGAAGTGTCTGCCGATGTGGTGATCACGCAGTAAGGAATTAGTTATGCGCTTAACAGGTTTAGTGATTATCGCCTTTCTTGGCTTGCAGGGCTGTGTGTCTAGCCCCACCCACATGAATAAGTTTTCAGAAGGCAACTATGCCGAAGTGGTCGCAGAGGTAACCGGCAGTCACCAGACACTCGAGGAAGTACCGTTGCATAAATTGTATTTGCTGTGCCCGGCTTATTACGAGATACGCGAATACGAAAAGTTTACCGAGTGCGCCGATTATGTGCTGGCCCACCCGGATCCGGGCACGGAGTTTTATCCCGGGCTGGATTTTACGTATGTGAATAAACTGGAATTTCAGGGCTATGTGAAGAGTTATCAGGCAAAAATGCTGCTGGAATTTACCCAGTACGAAGAAGCCTACGAACTGGCCGGGGAAGCCTATACTCTGTTAAAGGAAAACACCTCTACGGAAGTCAACGAAGGTCGCTTGCTTAGCTATCTGGTTGCCCCCCTTGAGGTGCAGGCACTATCACTGATCTACCGTAACAAAGGGGCTCAGGCACAGCCATATATCGAAGAATTAAGCGGGCTAAATTACTATTCACCGGGTCGTTCAAACTTTCTGCGTGTAAAACAAACCGCTCTGGGACGCATCTACTTTGCGCAACAAGACTATGCCAGCGCACTGGATATTCTCCGCCAGGACATTTCTGATCCGCTGGCTACGCTGATAACCCCGTTAATCCTGATGGTGGAGAATGTCAGTACCGACGCGGACGTACGCGAGGGCGCTTTGCGCACGCCAGAGCTTTATATGCTGAGCAAGTCGTATTTTGAAACCGGTGATATCAATAAAGCCCGACAGGGCTTTGATGCTTTACTAGCTAATCCGATCATTAACAGCCTCGGCGAGATCCACTGGGCCACACTAAAAGACCGGGCCATGATCAGCTGGCAACAGCAAGCGCCCGATGAGGCAATTGAAAGGCTCAGGCAAGCTGTAGAGATAATCGAAAGCCAGCGTTCTACCATTCGTTCAGAGGCATACAAAATTGGTTTCGTGGGCGACAAACAGGCGGTTTACGAGTTACTGGTGGAATATTTATTAGCACAACACCGTATCGCCGATGCCTTTGTCTATGCCGAGAAAGCCAAAGCCCGGGCGCTGGTGGACATGCTGGCGCAAAAGCAATCCTTTGCCGGGGATGGCGTTGCCCGGGCCGGGCTCGCTGAACTGGCAGAGCTGGAAGCGCAAATGCAGCGCACAACAGTTTCGGCAATTAAAAACTCAGCGCGCACCCGGGGCCTGATCCTTCGCCAGCGTGAAGCACTTGAAGCGCAGGCACCGGAAGTGGCCTCTCTGGTTAGTGTGGGAAATGTGGATACCCGATCCATACAACAGCAACTGGCCGAAGATGAACAATTAATTGAGTTTTTTGGTAACAATGAGGCGCTTTACGCTTTTATCGTCGACCGGGAGCAGATAACGGTAAAACACCTGAACGGCAGGGGTCTGGCAGAGAAGATTAGCCAGTTCAGGCAAGATATCATGCAAACTGGCAGTAACGCCTGGCGCCAGTCGTCAAAGGCGGTGTTTGAGACGCTGATTGAACCGCTGCAAAGCAGCCTGACGGCTGATAAACTGGTGATTGTCCCCCATGGTCCCTTGCATTATTTACCCTTCGCCGCGTTGTTCGATGGGGCCGATTTTATGCTGGAGCAATACAGTTTGCGGGTGTTGCCCTCAGCCAGCGTGATGGCTTATTTAAAAACGCCTCAGCGCTCGGGGCAGACCACCATGCTGGCCCTGGGTAATCCGGCTCTTGGCGATCCGGCACTGGATTTACCTGGCGCGCAAAACGAGGTAAGGGCGCTAAGTGAGGTGGTAGCGGACTCGGTGGTGGCGGTGCGCGAGCAGGCAACCGAGAGTCTGTTTAAAAGCTATGCCTCCCGGGTGCCGGTGTTACATATTGCCTCCCATGGCGAGTTTAATCCTGAGGAGCCATTGTCTTCCCGGTTGCTGCTGGTGGGCGATGAAACTAACGACGGCTCGCTGACGGTAGGCGAGCTTTATGATTTAGAGCTTAATAGTGAACTGGTCACCCTAAGCGCGTGTCAGACCGGTTTGGGTGATGTGCAGTCCGGTGACGACGTGATTGGCTTAACCCGGGGCTTTTTATTTGCCGGAGCGGCCAACATTGTGGCCAGTTTATGGATGGTAGATGACGAGGCAACGGCACGTCTGATGGTGAATCTCTATCACAACCTGCAAAGCCAGGATAAACAGCAGTCGTTGCGAAATGCTCAACTGAGTGTAAAAAATAATTATCAGGCGCACCCATACTACTGGGCGGCGTTTCAGCTTACCGGTTCTGGCCGCTAACTCTGGCGGCCGGGCTGTTAGTGCAGGTGAGTTAAGCCATAGGTCACTAGCCCAAACACTACGACTCCTATAAACACCGGCTTGCCGAGTGTGCGGCTGTGATACCAGCTGAACAGCGTGATGGCGCAACCAGCTAGCGTGGCGATAACGCCCACCCAATCCTGTCGAACCGGCACAAGCGAAACGCCAAACATGGCGGCAATCATTAGCGGCCCCAGCAGTCCCAGCCAGGTTGGCAGGGTATTGGCTGTGTCATTTTGCCGGCGGGCCAGGTGTCTGCGGGTCCACACCAGCGGCAGGGCCCGAATTAGAAATGTGCCGGCAGCGCAAAGTAATATCACCAGCCATCGATTAGTGTCCATGCTCAGCTCCGGTTTTTTGGTTAAGTGCCATTAGAACATAATAAGCCAGCGCGCCGGCGGCGGCTGCCACCGGGATGGCGGCATTGCTAAATTGCAGCACGGCCAGCATTAAAGCGGTGCCAATGGTGAGCCCCAGCACAATAAACCACAGGGGGGAAGTAAAGCGCGGTGCAATGAGCACCAGAAAGAGCGCTGGCAGGGCAAAGGGCATTACCTCGCCAAGCAGTGGCCATTGTTGCGTCAGACTGGCACCAGCTACCGCGCCTAGTGTGGTGCCCAGCACCCAGCTTACCCAGGCCAGCAGGGCCGCGCCGCTATACCAGCCCTGACGAGTTGCCATGGGTAGCTGGGGTAAACGATTATGAGCCAGGGCAAACACCTGATCGGTGAGCCCATGCATCAACGCTATCCAGCGTCGCCCGGGCGGTACCAGCGGGGTTAAATTAGGGGCATACACCACGTGACGGGCATTAATGAGTAGCGTCATTACCACTACCAGCCACGTTGATGCGCCACTGGCAAGCATCGCGACCATCAGAAACTGCGAGGCCCCGGCGTAGATTAGCGCCGAAATCGCAGTGGCTTCCCATACGCTGAAATTAGCCTGCGTGGCAATGAGACCAAAAGAGATTGCCACCGGAATATAACCTCCCAGTAATGGCATGGCATCGCGCATGCCTTGTAACCAGGGCGACAGTGAAGAATCATTGGTGGTGGGATTATTCATGATGTGTGGCCTGATGATAAATGATAGTAATTAAAAATGTGGCGCCATGCTCACCGGTGGCGTACAGATGGGCTTGATCGGCAACAAAGGTAAAGCTTTCCCCGGCACTTAGTTGCTTCAGGTTGTCCGTGGTGCCCACTTCCAGTTTGCCGCTTATCAGCGTAACAGACTCTGTGGTGCCCGCGGTATGGGGCTCTGCATGACGCCTGGTATACGGTGCTACCGACATCCAGTAAGCATCTACCTTCGGGGTATCCTGCCCCTGATCAATCAGCCTGACTTCCATGCCGGTTTCACCGAAGCTACTGTTAACCGGTGCCACCAGTGCGCCAAAAGGCATGTTTAACTGCACTGCCAGTCGCCAGATAGTGTCGACGGTCGGGTTACCATTACCTTGCTCCAGCCGGGACAGGTTAGACTTGGCAATGCCAGCATCGGCAGCCAGTTGAGATAACGACAATCCCTGTTTAAGGCGGAGTTGCTGAAGATGCTGGCCGAGGGTAATCAGTGATGCTTTATCCATACTTTGCATTAGCAATAAAGTTGTTCTATATATCGAACGTTCTATATAAGGAACGCGTAATTGTCAAGCGATGACTGGCTCAATGTTTTGTTTTGCACGACAGGATGAAAGACTAAAGACTCGAATGAATCAACCAGGCCGGGCATTAAGGTTGCTATTCGTTGCGCTGCGTAGGATGATTGCCTGCATGCTAATTTATCTGTTATTTCACTTATGCTAAAAATTTGGGTTGATGCCGATGCCTGCCCGGTGGTTATTAAAGACATTATTTTTCGGGCAGCAAATCGCACCAAAACCGAAGTAACACTGATTGCTAATCAGTATATTCGCACGCCGCCATCAAAGTTTATCAACAGTATTCAGGTGCCAAAGGGCTTTGATGTGGCCGACAATGAAATTGTCCAGCGCTGCAACGCAAATGATCTGGTGATCACCAGTGATATTCCGCTGGCCGATGAAGTTATCGCCAAAGGCGCTCAGGCACTGAGCCCGCGAGGAGAACTGTTTACTCGTGAAAATATAAAGTCGCGGCTCAATATCCGCGACTTTATGGATACCCTGCGCAGCAGCGGTGTGCAAACCGGTGGGCCGCCGGCGCTGGGATCCAGTGAGAAGCAGGCTTTTGGCAATGAACTCGATAAGTGGCTGGTATTCAGGCAGCGCCAAAGCTAGCCAGTAACACCTAAAGGATCACCCGATACCCAAAGGACGGCCTAAACCCAAAGGATTTCCGATGCCAATGTCGGTTAAAAAATGGTTACGCCAGTATGCCGTTGCGTTGCCTGTGCTCACGGGTATTATTAGCCTGGGGATTTTTGCTATCACGCGGGCGTGGAATTTTCATCGTAACCAGTATTGCGCACTGTGTAATGATTTACCGGAACAGAAGAATGATAATCAACCCCGCTAAACTTTCTCTGGTAACGCCCGGCATGGCCTGGCAAGCCTCTTATCATCGTTATATAGACGAGTTGGGGGAGGAAGAGCGCTATCCCTTCCCAATGGATTTTGATCATCGTGATTTTGCCGCCATGTTACAAAAAATTGCTGATTTTGCCGCCGGTGTGAACCTGCCGGATGGCTTTGTAGCGAGCACCACGCTGTGGCTGGTTAGCGAGGATGAATTGCTGGCAGTGGCCAATATTCGTCATACCCTTAACGATAACTTGCGATATGCAGGGGGCCATATTGGCCTTGGTGTTCGCCCCTCAGCCCGCGGCCAGTCGCTGGGTAGTTATCTGTTACGACAATCTATCAACGTTGCCCGCCAGCAGGGAATTGGTGATGTGCATATTCATTGTTACAAAGATAACCTTGCCTCGAGAAGAATGATCGAACACTGCGGTGGCGTACTGGCAAGCGAAGTTGCGATGGATGATGACACCATGGTGTGGCGTTACGTGGTAAAGGAGTAAGCTATCAGCATAAAAAGGCCGCGATTAACGCGGCCAGGGGAGTAGGAATTTCGTTTAACCGGCGGGATTTGTATCGTCCGGGCGCTCTTTGCGATCGCCTCGTTCGCCTTTACGATGCCCCTTGCGGTGGTGTTTGTCGCCACCACGGTCTTTGCGGTGCTTCATCATAGCCTGCAGCATGGTGGTTTTCTGCTCTTCGGTAAACACTTCCCAAAACTCATCCCGCAGTGCCTGTTGACGCTCTTGTAAGCTTTTCAGCTGCGCCTGCTGTGCATCTGTAAGTTCCAGCTTTTCGGCCATTCTTTCCATCATCGGCGGCAGTAGCGGCATTTCGCGCTCTGCCGGCGACTGGTTGCTGTTAGCGGCGATTGCGATACCGCTGATGCCAGTGCCAACAATCATCGCGGCACAAGTAATAATGCTGAGTTTTTTTACTAATCGTTTCATCAGGTTCTCCTGGTTATTTGGCTTCCCCGTATGAGGACGGTTTTAATAGTAGCTATTTATAAGTCATCTAACGTTAAGATATGCAAAAGTGCTGTGAACATATGAAAAGTCAGGCATTATTAAATCCGGAATGAAGGTGTAAACAGATGACGATATTATTAATTGAAGATGATGCCGGCCTGGCAGAGTTACTGACAGAGTTTCTGGGTATGTCAGGTTATGAAGTCCTGCATTTTGCAGACGGCGAGTCGGGGCTTAATGCGGCTTTGCATTTCGACAATATTGAATTAATTTTGCTGGACGTCATGTTACCCAAATTAAATGGTCTGGATGTGCTGAAAATGCTGCGGCAGAACAGCGAAATTCCGGTGCTGATGTTAACTGCCCGCGGCGACGATCTGGATAAGGTACTTGGCCTTGAACTTGGCGCCGATGATTATCTTGCCAAGCCCTTTAATGATCGCGAGTTACTGGCCCGCATCAGGGCCATAATGCGGCGTACACAAGACCGTCGGCAAGCGGCCGATGCTAATGTATCCGGCGCCCGTCAGAAAAGTCTGCAGCTGGGAGATTTACAATTAGATTTGCAGCGCATGGAAGTGCACTGTAATGACCAGTTGCTGGAGCTTACCGGGAGTGAGTTTGCACTGCTTAAGCATCTCGTGAATACGCCGGGCGACCTGATCAGTAAAGATGACTTATCGGAGCAATGTCTGGGGCGCCGGTTACAGGCATTTGATCGCAGTATCGATACTCATATCAGTAATTTACGTAAAAAGCTCAGTGCCGCTGATTCTGCTTGTGAAATAAAAAGTCAGCGCGGCAGGGGGTATGGGATATTCAGCGGATGATAAGCCCCATTCGTAGTTTTAATGTAAAAGTACTGGGTTGGTTTTGGCTGACTTTGCTGGTGTCTGTGCTGTCTATTGCTGTGCCGGCAATGCTTATCCATCAGTTTTCCGATGACAATCACTTGCATGGCAAAGACCGCGACTTAATCAATATCATGAGTCGGCGGATTGACGGGATTATTGCCGACAGTGACGGGGATTTTCGCCGACTCGGCCGCCTGATGGAGAAATCAGACCGACGCATGCCTTTCGAATGGTTTGTGATTGATAACGACCTAAATATCGTCATTAGCAGCGCACCCATTCGAAAATCGCTCAGGGAGCGTTTTGATAATCCACGTTTCTGGTACTTTCTGCAAAGTGAACATCTGCGCGATATTAACCTTGAGTGGACCCGGCTGTTAGGCCCCGGAGTGCTGCCATCACGGCCCGATTTAAAACTTATCCTGTGGCGCCCGGAACGCCCTCAACCAATGGAAATCTTCCGCGCTATGCCGTGGTGGAGCATTGTTGGCATTTTCTTAATCGTCACCAGTGTGATGAGCTATTTACTGGTACGCTCAATAGCCCAGCCTCTCAACCGTCTTGGTTCTGCATTTAATGCGGTGGGGGGAGGCCAGCTTTCACATAAAGTCGAGGTGGATAATCCGGCGAGCGAGGATAAACGCTTTGCGTCCAATGCGCAATTTGCGCGTTTGTTTGAGCAGTTTAATGACATGACAGCGCGAATTGCCGCCCTGATCCAGAATCAGAAACGCCAGAGTGCTGATATATCTCATGAACTGCGAACACCCCTAACCCGTTTACAAATGACCCTGGCGCTGGTTCGTAAGAAGTCGGATGACGCCGCTATTTTACCGCTGTTGGAACGAGCCGAGCGGGAAAGCGAGCTGCTAAATTTACATATCCAGCGCCTCAGTGACCTCACCACCATGGAAGCCCATGCTATCCAGCAGGGACGCCAGTTACTGACCACAGAAGTATTACTCGATGACTTGTGTGAAGACGCCGCATTTGAAGCCAAGGGGATGAATATCGCCTGGCAACATGCATTATGCAGCGCCACCTTAAATATCTATGAGGAACCTTTTGTCACGGCTATCGAAAATGTGGTGCGCAATGCCTTTAAATATGCCAGTTCATCGGTATCGTTACGCTGTGAGTGCGATTCCCAGTGGTTCAAGGTGGTTATCTGCGACGACGGGCCCGGAGTGGCCCCCGAGGAGCTTGAGCGACTGACCAAAGCTTTTTATCGTACCGACAGTGCGCGCAATTCAGATACCGGCGGTTTAGGTTTAGGGCTTGCTATCACAGCCGAAGCCATGCGTCTTAACGAAGGTGAAATTAGCTTTGCTTTAGAGCCGGCTGGTGGTTTATGTGTAACGCTTAAGTTTCGCGTTGCCGCTCAGGCAACACGAAACTAAACCTACTTGCCATCGATATAGAATTTATCGTGGAAGGTGTATGCGAGTCCCGGAAAATAAATAATCAAAATGGTCATGGTCATGCCATTTAACATACCTTCCGGAAACAGCAGTAACGGAATAAGGATAAGATAGGTGTCTTTCACCGTAGACCAGCTGTAAACCCCGTCTAATACATAGTAGCCGCTCATCAGGGCAATTTTGAGTGCAATGGCCAGCGCGCCGGGAATAAAAGCGCACAGAAATACGTAAATAAACAGGTTTCTGGGGAGTTTATGAAAAGCCAGCATAAACAACATGTAGCTGAAGGCAACCGGGGCAGCAATACCTAACATGCCATTTATCCCAAACATCGCCCAGCTTTCTTTGCCAATCGCTGTTGCACCGAGCAGGGCAATAGTAGCAGCTATCATGGCATATCGGAAACCAAGAATAAGCGCGAGTGCTACCAACCACATAAAATGCACGCTGGGGCTCGGGTCGCCGGGCACACTGGCGCGAAAGATCCATAAAAAGAACACCGCGGCTGCGCAGCCAAACAACATATGCTGCTTTTGTCTAGAGGCAACAAACTCGGGCCAGTGAATGTTGCGGACAATAAAGCCCAGCAACACCACAAATAAACACAGCCCGACCAGTTGTAATGTGGTCATGGTTTATCCTTTATAGGTAGCCCAGATGGGGGCGTGATCAGAAGGCTTTTCGATACCGCGAAGTTCGTAGTCAATACCGGTTTCCTGCAACGTATTATGCATACTCTGCGTGGCCAGGATCAGATCGATTCTCAGGCCCCGGTTATCGTTAAAGCCTTTGGAGCGGTAATCAAACCAGCTGAACTGATCGGTGCAGTCCGGGTGCTGACTGCGAAAACTATCGTACAGGCCCCAGTCGAGTAACGTGTTGAGCCATTCCCGTTCCTCTGGCAAAAAGCTGCACTTACCGGTACGTAACCAGCGTTTACGATTATCTTCGCCAATGCCAATATCACTGTCGGTGTGGGAAATATTCATATCGCCCATGATCACCAGGTTGTCTTCGGGGGTATGCTCAGACGTGACATAGTGCATCAGATCGGCATAAAATTTTTCTTTGGCCGGGAATTTGGTGTCGTGACTGCGGTTTTCACCCTGAGGAAAATAGCCGTTAAGCAGGGTAACCGGTTCGCCCTGGTCGTTTTCAACCGTGACCATGATCATGCGTCGCTGAGCATCTTCATCGTCGCTGGGAAAACCGTATTGCACCTTACTCGGCGTTTGCTTCGTCATAAACGCCACGCCATAATGACCTTTCTGGCCATGAAAATACACGTTGTAACCCAGTGCTTCTACATCGGCCACCGGGAACTGGGGATTATCGACTTTGATTTCCTGTAACCCCACCACATCCGGCTGATGTTTTTCGATAAGAGCGGTTAACTGATGAATGCGGGCACGGATGCCGTTAATATTAAAAGAGATGACTTTCATTGAATCCACGGGTAGATAAATCTTCGATGCCGGGCATAGTACCAGAAAGCCGGGCTGAGCTTAACCGCCGGTTACGCCCGGGCTTACAAATTGTCAGAAACAGGTATAATCGGCGAAAATAATTAACTGAGTCACATTATGACGGCACAAACAGAACAGGAAAGTCAGCTTCCGGCCCGCGAGCGGGGAGAGTTATTGGTTGAACGGGTACTGGAAACCCAAACGATCTGGGGGCTGATGGGCGCCGATGGCTGGGTAATGGTCGATAGTGATACCCAGACCTGTCTGCCGGTATGGCCCGATGAGGCCAGCGTAGCGTTCTGGCAGCGTAAGGATTTACCCGACAGTAAGCCTCAGCCTATTGCACTGGATGAATTTACCGGTACCTGGTTACCGGGCCTGAAAAAGAATCAGATTGGTCTGGTGTTATTTCCCACAGGTAATTTGCGCGAGGGCATTGTCACCTCGGCCGATGAATTACTGTTACAACTGACCGATGACGACGAATAGCTCTAAACTCGCGACGCAACTGGCACAGGCAAAGGGATGGGATAATCTGCTACGGCAACTGATGCTGGCTGGCAAGGCGCTTCATCCGCTGAGCGCCCAGGCACGCAATGAGCACAGCGAAGTGCAGGGGTGTCAGAGCCGGGTGTGGTTGCAACTCACTGTGGATAATAACCAGCAGGTAGCGATGCTGGCCTGGTCGGACAGTAAAATTATTCGTGGCGTTCTGGCGGTGATCCAGGAAAAAGTCAATGTGCTTTCGCCTGAACAAATTGCTGCCTTCGACTTTGATGACTGGTTTGCGTCGATTCAGCTCGAACGCTATCTGAGCCAGTCCCGCGCCAGTGGTATTGCCGAAGTGATCAGGCAGATACGGCACCAGGCTGCAGTTAATGACTGATCAGATTTGCTCTGCCTGGCCGGGCAGGGTTAAAAACGTTTCATCAATACATGCCATGGCAGGGCTGTCGATGTCGCAGCGAAAAGGCAACAAGGACGACATCAGACTGACCTGAGCCGGATTATCCTGATAACTGTGCCAGCAGGCGTGGGTATACAACATGCCCTGCCACAGGTAGGGCAAGTCTTTCGACTGGTTAAGAAACTGGCCAATGTGACTGACAAAGTCGTTACCGCTGTGCTGGGAGATACGTTTAAGTACCTTTACGCCTTCGTTTTCATCGTCGGGGACGCCCTGTTCGCGGCCCTGCGCCACAGTAGCTGTGGCCTGACCGAGCCCCTGACATAGCGCCAGCATATTTTGTGGTGCCAAACGCGACTGTGCGCTGACAGCATGGTTGAAAGTGAGCAAAAGCAAACTCACGCCAAGTGTAAGGTAATGCCTCATTCGACTGTCCTGTTGGTAACCTGTATCGATTTATACGTGGTTACCAGGAAAACTGATTAGCGGTTCTTCGCTTCTATCCACTGACTCATAAACTGTGAGGCACGCAGGCTGTGATGCCACATCAGGCTATGTAGAAATAAGCCCTGGCGAAATGCCGGTAAATCGTTACGCGCACCAGCAATTTTCTCAAATAAGGCAGCTTGCGCCTGGTGCTGGGCGTGCTGATAGGCAGCGGTGACGGTGTTAGCCTGTTGACTGGCCTGTTGCCACTTTGCCTCTTCGCAATAAAGGTCGCAGGCAGCATCGATAAACGCCGCTGGCGGAGTTAAGCTAACCACTTTACCGGGCCATTCCTTAGCACAGGCGATGCCCTCAGCACCAATTTCTGTGGTGACACTGGGCGTGGCGTATTGCATGGCCGTTAACAGTTTACCTTTGATCCCGGCGCCAAAGCGAAGTGGTGCCAGGCAAACCCGGGCGCTGGCCATTGCTTTGCCTATGTCGTCTACCCAACCCTTAACAATAAAACCTTGTTTTGCATTATGCAGCTGGGTGGCTTTTTTGGGCGGATAAGCCCCGTATATGTGCAGTTCAGCATCGGGTAACCGGGCTTTGATTGCCGGCCACAATTGTTTTAACTGTAAGACCGCATCCCAGTTTGGTGCGTGCCGAAAATTACCCACGGTAATAAAATGCTGGCGCACCGGGTAATCGGGCAGTTCAGGCGGAGAAGTCAGTGGTTGCTGAAGTGGAAATAACTGCAACTGTTTTTCCGGTACCTGATAATAATCGCTAAGCAGGCCGTATTCTGTCGATGAAATGATCAGGCTGATGTCACAGCGCAAAATGGCGGCGATTTCCCGCTGTGAAAAGGCATTATTTAACTCGGCGTCTTGAGCTGAACCGCCTTGCTTAACCGCTTCATGGCGGGCATGGCGTAAGCTGTGCAAATCTTCGGTATTGAGAATATGCAGGGCATCGGGACAATGCTTTTTTACCCGAGCTGAAAACTGCTCTTCGGTCATAAAGCGGTCGAAGATAACGATAGCTGGGTTTAACTGCGCAACGAATGTGTCGAAGGAGGCATCGTTCAGACTTATTGTGTGCAGCGCACTTTCGGCAAGCAGGTCGTTGTCCCTATGCAAACTTTCGGCCGCCGCACTGGCGAAATGGATGCTGTAGCCCCGGCTGGCAAACAGTTTAATCAACGCAGCCATATTCTGCCCGGCCGCGGAGGATTTTGACTCCGGCCACACAGCGCCAATTATCAACACTTTTTCTGTCATATCAGGCTCAACGCTAAAAACCGCAAATATACCATGGCTTGAGCTTTGCACACGAGTAAAGTCGGGTAACATAGACATATGTTTCGTAGCGCGAATAACGTATATGACGCAATATCAGCATGTCATTGTTGGCAGTGGCTTAATTGGCAGCTTTATTGGCGGCATTATTGGCCAGTCTGCCCGGGTGAGTTTCATTGGTCGTTCAATCTGGCTGGAAAGATTGATGGCGGGCATAACCCTGACCGACTATGCCGGGACTGAAGCAGAGCATAAAGCGGGCAAAGGAGAATGCCTGGAGGAGCTGCCGGCTAAAATTGAACGTAGCGTTATCTGGCTGACAGTTAAAAATACGGCATTAACAGAACTGCTGGCGCGGTTACAGCCGGTGGTCGCGCCGGATTGTGTTGTTGTGTGTTGTCAGAACGGACTTGGCGCAGCAGCGCTTGCCCACAAGTACTTACCGGGCATTCGCGTTTTACAGGGGATTGTTGGCTGCAACGTGGTGTGGGATGAATCGCTAAAGCGGCTGCAAAAAACCACGGAAGGGGAGTTTTTCCTGGAGCAGCCAGAGAGTCTGGCGCCTGAGTTAACGAAAGCGCTGAGCACGGTACAACATAAACTACTTACACTTTGCTGGCGCCAGGATATTGAAGCCGTTGCCTGGGCTAAGTTGCAGCTCAATCTGGCAAACAGTATCAATGCCATTGTTAATAAGCCGGTCAGGGCTATGCTGCTTGACAGAGGTTGCCGAGAGGTGATCGCGGCGCTGATGGATGAGCTGTTGGCGGTCACTGCCGCCCGAAATATCAGGCTCCCGAAGCTAACCAGGGTACCGGCTCGCTATTTATCGGCCGTGTTGCGTTTACCTGACTGGCTGTTTAAGCGACTGGCCAATGCCATGCTGCACATAGAACCTAACGCGCGCTCTTCCATGTGGTGGGATTTGCAGGCCGGTCGCGTTACCGAAATTGACTATCTCAACGGCGCTGTGGCAGAGCAGGGCGCCTTAAGCGGAGTGTCCTGCCCAATAAATAAACGCGTGGCAGACCAGGTTAAATCCCTTCAGCGCTCTACGCTGGTCGCAGCGCGACGCCCTTTGGACGGGAATACTTTGAAATATCAGCTACACTTGGAATAATGGCGCCAAATTAGTGGCAGTGCCAGCAAAGATGCACTATATCAATAGTGTAGAGAATGGAAATTGTTGTGAAAAAGTATGTAAAAGGATTACTTTCGCAGCAGAGGCTTTAATATGAAAAATTTGTCTGAAATAGCTTCACAAGCTACCGAGATATTCGTGTTACCTGAAGCTGTGACCCGGCTGAAAGCTTGCATGGATGATAGTGCTGCCAGCATGGAAGATATTGGCGAAATTATCGCCTTCGACCCGGCGCTGACCGGCCAGTTACTAAAAGTGGCTAACAGTGCGTTGTATAAATTCCCCAACCGTATCGATACTATCACCAAGGCATTGCAGGTGATAGGTACCCGTGCCGCCTATGATTTAGCGTTAGCCTATGGTATTTCCCACGCGTTTCGTAATGTTGAGGCTAAAATTATCGACCTGGACCGGTTCTGGGAGCAGAGCGTTAGCTGCGGTTTGCTGGCTAAATACATTGCTGAGCAAAAGAAACACAAAGAGTCAGAGCGGCTGTTTGTGTCTGGCTTGCTGCATAACATTGGTGAGCTGGCGATGGT
>CATMRP010000112.1 GCA_950073835.1 uncultured Alteromonadaceae bacterium | reverse complement strand
GGCTTATTATGGCCTTTCAAAATTCGGTGCAGGGTTTTAGCCGCCTGAACCCCCATTTCAAAACACCCCTGACGCACTGAGCTCAGGCTCACCCGGCTCAGATAACGGGCCAGTTCATCATCGTCTATACCAATAACCGACATTTTATCCGGGATAAGCATACCGATATGGTCGCACACCTGCAGTAAGTGGCGAGCTCGCGAATCGGTAACCGCAATAATCCCCACCGGTGTAGGCAAGCTTCTCAGCCAGTCGGCCAGACGCTTGGTTGTGTATTGCCAGGTTTCGGGTCGTACCGGGTGTCCACGGTAAACATGACACTCATAACCCTGTGAACGGGTGATCTCTAATACCGCATTTTCACGTTCCTGAGCCCAGCGATGATGCTCATTCACCGGTGCACCGTAAAAGGCAAAGCGCTGGATACCTTTTTGTCTGAGGTGCTCAAAGGCAGCCTGGATGAGGGCGTAGTTATCGGTTGCAACATAAGGCACATCGGGATAATCGGCAGGATTCTCGTAAGAGCCGCCTATGCCCACCACCGGTACATTGGCCTTATGCAGAGCAGCCTGAATTTCCGGGTTATCATAATCGGCAATAATGCCGTCACCACTCCATTCATCCAAATGGTCGAGGCGCGCCATAAAGTCTTCTTCCAGATACAGATCCCAGTCAACCTTTGAGGTTTGCAGGTAGTC
The DNA here is from genome assembly GCA_950073835.1 of uncultured Alteromonadaceae bacterium. Classification (GTDB taxonomy): domain Bacteria; phylum Pseudomonadota; class Gammaproteobacteria; order Enterobacterales; family Alteromonadaceae; genus Alteromonas. Next base: position 14,608 of record CATMRP010000112.1, on the reverse strand, counting down.
ACCTACACCCGCAATAATGCGTCGGTCATAAATTTTATTGGCATTAAATAAAAGCGTAATACTGTGTTTATTCTCAAACATGAACTGCTCCGTGCTAGCCGATTGTGCCCATAGTGATTATTGTTTCGCCCGAAAGCTGTATACCAATTAACCACTTTATTTAAATTAAATAACTTTTTTTTACGATATTTCTTGTTTCCGACCATACTAATACACCTTGTTCGAATTAACAAAAAAGTAACAAATTTTCGTAATTGCGATTTAGTGATTTCGCAATCAGCATAAGCGCCTAATCTTTCCGGTGAGAGTAACTATGTATATTGGTATTGATCTTGGCACATCAGGTGTCAAAACCATTTTGACCGATGAAAGCGGTAAAGTGGTGGACTCAGCGTCTTCTTCATTAACGGTAGCCATACCGCAACCGCTGTGGTCTGAACAAAATCCAGAGGATTGGTGGACAGCAACCTGTGCAACACTGGATGAATTAAAGCAGCGTAACGACTTATCGGTTGTTAAGGCGCTGGGTCTGGCAGGGCAAATGCACGGCGCTACCCTGCTGGATAAAGCGGGCCGGGTGTTACGCCCGGCTATATTATGGAATGACGGTCGCAGTGAGAACCAGTGCCGAACGCTGGAAAGCACGGTAACAAAAGCACGGGTAATCACTGGTAACCTGGTGATGCCGGGATTTACTGCTCCCAAATTATTGTGGGTAAAAGAAAACGAGCCGGACATTTTTAAACAGGTGGATAAAGTCCTGCTACCGAAAGATTACCTGCGCTATAAACTCACCGGTGAGTTTGCGTCAGACATGTCAGATTCGGCCGGTACAAGCTGGCTGAACACCGGTGAGCGTAGCTGGAGCAAATCCATGCTGATGGCCTGTGGTTTAAGCGAGAAGCACATGCCAAAGCTCTATGAAGGTAACGAGATCACCGGTTGCCTTACAGCAGAGACAGCCAAACGCTGGGGCATGAATGCTGTTCCGGTAGTGGCAGGCGCCGGCGATAATGCAGCAGGAGCTGTGGGCTGTGGCATTGTTGATGCCGGCCAGGCCATGCTGTCGCTGGGCACCTCCGGGGTTTATTTTGCGGTGACCAATGATTACCGCAGCGATCCGGAATCGGCGGTACACAGCTTTTGTCATGCCGTAGGACACCGCTGGCATCTGATGTCGGTAATGCTTAGCGCAGCCAGCTGCCTTGACTGGTTTGCCAAAAATTCCGGTTACAGCTCCGTTGCCGAACTGTTTGACGACGTGGTTAACAATACCCGGCCGGATGATCCGAATACACCGTTCTTTTTGCCTTATTTAACAGGCGAACGCACACCACATAACAATCCCAATGCGAAGGCCGGCTTTTTTGGATTAACCGCTTCTACTACGCGGGCGCATATGGCCCAGGCTGTGGTGCAGGGCGTCTCTATGGCGTTGGCCGACGGTATCGATGCGGTGCACGGCTGTGGCATACAGGTAGACGGGATCAGCCTGATTGGCGGCGGAGTTAAAAGCACTTACTGGCGTCAGTTACTGGCCGATGTCAGCGGCATTGGCATGAATTATCGCAAGGGCGGTGATGTGGGGCCGGCTTTAGGTGCAGCAAGGCTGGCACAGCTGGGCGTTTCACCACAAACACCGGTTAGTGATATATGTCCGGTACCAGAGCTGGTTGCCAGCTACGAGCCTGATTCTGCGCTTAAAAACTACTACGTTCAGCGGCGCCAGCAGTTCCGCGAGCTATACTTTTCACTTCATTCACAATTTTAACAAAAAACACAAAAGTCGATGAAGTTTACATAATTGTCGAATACACGCCGATTGCACAGTATTAGCAATCATCAAAATAACGGGCCATTCGGCCCACTCAGGAGTTAACTATGGCGGATTTTTTCCAGGACATCAGCCCAATCCAGTACGAAGGTGCTGAGTCCACTAACCCACTGGCATTCAAACACTATAACCCCAAAGAAGTGGTGTTAGGCAAAACCATGGAAGAGCATTTACGCTTTGCTTCCTGCTACTGGCACAACTTCTGCTGGGACGGCGCCGATGTGTTTGGTGGCAATACCTTCGACCGTCCCTGGTTACAGCCAGGCGATGCCATGGAGCGGGCAAAACAAAAAGCGGATGTCGCCTTTGAGTTTTTCAGCAAACTCGGCGCACCGTACTACTGTTTTCACGACGTTGACGTAGCACCAGAAGGTGACAGCGTTAACGACTATATTCGTAATTTCAGCGAAATGACGGAAGTACTGGCGGCCAAACAGGAAGCTACCGGCATGAAACTGTTATGGGGCACGGCTAACGTCTTCAGTCACCCGCGTTATATGTCAGGCGCAGCCACCAATCCGGATCCGGAGATCTTTGCCCGCGCAGCAACTCAGGTATTTCACGCCATGAACGCCACTAAAACCCTTGGCGGTGCTAACTATGTACTGTGGGGTGGCCGTGAGGGTTACGAAACACTGCTCAATACCGACCTCAAGCGTGAGCGTGCTCAGCTTGGCCGCTTTATGAATATGGTAGTGGAGCATAAACACAAAATCGGTTTTGACGGTTTGCTGCTGATAGAGCCAAAACCTCAGGAACCAACTAAACACCAGTACGATTACGATACGGCAACCGTTTATGGCTTTTTAAAAGAATTCGGTTTGGAAAAAGAGTTCGCGGTCAATATCGAAGCCAACCATGCAACATTATCCGGCCATTCCTTCCACCACGAAATTGCCACAGCATTTGCTCTGGGTGTGTTCGGTTCGATTGATGCCAACCGCGGTGACGCACAGTTAGGCTGGGACACCGACCAGTTCCCTAACAGCGTAGAAGAGATGACGCTGATTTGTTACGAAATCCTCAAAAACGGCGGTTACACTTCAGGTGGCTTTAACTTCGACACCAAGTTACGCCGTCAGAGTATTGATGCGGCCGATCTGTTCCACGGCCATATTGGTGGCATGGATACCTGTGCTCTGGGGCTGAAAAAAGCCGCAGCAATGCTTGAAAACGACTTTATTGCCGATGCAAAAGCCAAACGTTACGCGGGTTGGAACGGCGAGCTGGGCGAGAAAATCCTCAACGGTGCTTTCTCTCTGGAATCACTGGCCGGCTTAACCACTAAGCAGCAGCTTAACCCAAGACAGGTATCAGGCAGCCAGGAACTGCTGGAAAACCAGGTCAACCAGGTTATCTTCCGCTAAGTCGTTATTTTTACTTAAAAAGTGCAGAAACCTCTGCACTTTTTTTGTTTCTGAAGGAGACATAATTTGATTCGGTTACTTTTGCTATGTACCTGTCTTATCGCGCAATGTGCAGGGGCAGCCACCACATTACACCGGCTTATTTCAGACCACGCGGTGTTACAACGCAATAAGCCTGTTCCGTTAACCGGCACCACAGATTCAAAAGCACCGGTTCAAATCTTGTTTAACGGCGAACTGCTGGGTGAAACCAGCGCAAGCAACGGCAAGTGGCAGTTTGAGCTGCCAGCACAACCCGCTGGTGGTCCCCACCAGCTTATTATCAAAAGCAACGACACCCTTACCGTTAATGACTTGTACTTTGGTGATGTATGGCTAACCTCAGGGCAGTCAAACATGGAGCTCACCATGGCTCGTGTTGAAGAGGCCTACCCGCTCGATGTTGCCGAAGCAAACTTTCCGCTGATCCGCGAGTTCACGGTGCCCGATACATACCGTTTCGATGGCCAGAACAGCGATTACAGCGGCGGTCAGTGGCGTAGTGCCACGCAGCAAAACATTCGCCATCTGTCAGCCGTAGCTTACTACTTTGCCCGCCAGATCCATCTTGATCAGAATGTGCCCATAGGCATTGTCAATGCGTCGCTGGGTGGCTCGCCGATTGAGGCCTGGATGCACAAAGACATCCTTAGCCCCTATCCGGACCAAATTACTGCCGGTGAACGCTTTGCCGATCCGGCAGTAGATAAGCAAACCCGTAAAGAGGATAAAGCCCGCTCCGATGCCTGGTATGCCAAACTCCATCAGTCCGATAAAGGATTACAGTCTAATCCCACCTGGTATGACCCGAGTCTCGACGACAGCGACTGGCAATCAATCACCCTGCCCGGCAATCTGCCAACTAACGACGAAGGCTTTATTGGTGTTTGGTGGCTCAGAAAAACAATTCACCTGGACGAAGTCCCCGCGGAGCCTGTCACACTCAGGTTAGGACGTATTGTTGATGCAGACACGGCGTATATTAACGGTCATGAAGTTGGCGGCACAGGTTATCAGTACCCTCCACGGCGCTACAATGTTACGCCGGACATGCTTAAAAAAGGCGAAAATGTTATCGCCATTCGCATTACCTCCGTCGGCGGTTCAACAGGATTTGTACTGGACAAGGCCTACTTTTTAGGCACCGACAACGCGCGTTACCCACTGGCAGGCGAATGGCATTATAAAATTGCTGCCAAAATGCCCCGTCTGGCTGGATCCACGTTTATCCGCTGGCAACCCATGGGACTCTACAATGCAATGATAGCGCCAGCGACCCGCTTCCCGCTTACCGGGGCCCTGTGGTATCAGGGTGAGTCGAACAGCGGCGCGCCCAATGACTACGCAGAGAAGCTAACCGCTATGATTAATCACTGGCGTGGCCAGTGGCAACAGCCGGACATGCCTTTCATTATTGTTCAGCTAACCAATTTTATGGCTCGACAGGCACAACCTGTCCAGAGCAACTGGGCAGTTCTGCGAGACCAGCAACGCCAGGTTGGAACGCTTGATAACACCGCTTCTGTGGTCACCCTTGATGTGGGAGAATGGAACGACATCCATCCGGTCAATAAGGCTACTGTAGGAGAAAGGCTTGCACTGGCTGCCCGCAACATCGCCTACGGCCAGGACATTGCTTATCAGGGCCCGGTGCCGACTACAGCAGAGCGACAGGACGACAAAGTCATTGTGCACTTTAGCCATACCGGCGAGGGCCTGACTGAAGCATCCCCCTTAACGCAGAGCTTTGCTATTGCCGGCGCTGATAACCAGTACTACTGGGCTGACGTACGCATTAGCAACGACAAGGTGATTCTATCCAGCGCTAAGGTCAGTCAACCGGTTCACGTTCGTTATGGCTGGGCTGATAACCCCGAACCCGGTTTGTTCAGTAGTACCGGGCTTCCCGCAGCGGCTTTCAGTATGGCCGTCACCAGCGCAACCAATGCTGATTAATCTTTGTTTCAGGCCGGAGTAAATATGAGCACTAAACTACTATCATTTAGCAAGCTGGCGATGTCTTTATCACTGGTTTTCGCCATAGGAGCCTGTTCGGGCGTTAACAGCACAAGCAGCACTGCCAGCTCAGCAACCCCAGATAGCCAAGCGCAGCCCGTTGAATTCTATGCCAATCAGGTTGGCTTTTTGCCCCAGCAGCAAAAGCATATCGTGGTAAGAACTTCCCAGATGCTTGCTTATCGGGTAACCCATACTGCCAGCGGTAAGACCGTGCTGGAAGGCACCACCAGTTCACCGGACTACTGGCCACTGGCAGATCAAACCGTGGCTATAGCAGACGTGAGCAGTATTACTGCTCCCGGCCTTTACCGGCTGTCTCTTGGCGACAACAGCTACACCACGTTCAGAATTTCTGTCCAACGTGTGAGCGCCCTGCATGATGCGGCGATTAAAGCGTACTATTACAATCGTGCCGGCATGGCGCTGGACCCGGCCTTTGCCGGTAAATGGCACCGCAAAGCCGGCCACCCGGACACCTATGTGCTTAACCTCAACCAGCCGCAGGTTAGCCTGGCAAGCCCCAAAGGCTGGTACGACGCTGGTGATTACAATAAATATAGTGTTAATTCCGGCATATCGACCTACACCCTGATGCGGGCATACCTCGACTTCCCGGCTTTTTATGCGCAGCGACGCTGGAATATACCGGAGTCCACCAACAACCAGCCCGATTTACTCGATGAAATCAACTGGAACCTGGACTGGATGCTAACCATGCAGGACAGCGACGGCGGCGTTTATCATAAGCTCACCACGTTAAACTTTGCCCCGGCGGTAATGCCGGCAGAGGCCACAGAGCAGCGTTATGTGGTGGCCAAGGGAACCGCCGCGTCACTCAATTTTGCAGCGGTGATGGCAACAGCCGCCAGAGTGTATCCGCAACAGCAAAGCAATTTTCTGGCAGCAGCGAAAAGAGCCTGGCAATGGGCATTAGAAAACCCGCAAGTGGCCTATAAGAATGCGCAAAACGTAAAAACCGGGGAATACGGCGACTCATCGTTTAACGATGAATTTGCCTGGGCCGCCAGTGAGCTTTTTGTTACCACCGGCGAGCAGGACTATCTCATTGAGGCGCAGCGTTATCTGGGCTCCCCGTCCACTCCGGGCTGGTCTGATACTATGGGATTAGCTTATCTGTCATTACTCTCTGAACAAGGCCAAAACGCTCTCCCCGCCGAGCGCTACCAGGCGTTAAAGACGCGCTTTCTGGACTACGCCGACGCACTGGTAAAAACCAGTCAGGCATCACCATTCAGAACAGCCATGACTGCCAACGATTTTGTGTGGGGTAGTAACGGCGTTGCCATGAACCACGCTATGGTTTTAGCCAGCGCCTACCGACTAACCAATGACATCGACTATCGTCATGCCTTTACCGGCCTGGTGGACTACGTATTGGGCAAAAACCCGGTGGGCTACAGCTACGTAACCGGCTTTGGAGAAACATCGCCGCGCTTTATCCATCATCGCCAATCGCACGCCGATGGCATCGCAGCACCAGTACCGGGCTTTTTAGTCGGCGGCGCCCAGAACGGCCAACAGGATAACTGCCAGTACAGTGCCTCGTTGCCGGCCACTTCATACAAAGACAACTGGTGTAGCTACTCTACTAACGAAGTCACTATCAACTGGAATGCCCCATTGGTATATTCGCTGGCAGCAATGATCACCCTTACAAAATAAGTATGTAGGGGGTAACAAATGTTAACTATTTGCTACCCCCACACCTCCGCCGCACTTGTATTATAATAACCCAAATAAACCAATGAATCCCATAAAATCAGAATATTAGCTATTATCCTTGCAACTTTTTGTTAATTACATGTTGCGATATATGGTTTCCAGCTTGTGATATTTTAACATCCCATTGATAGTTATGCCGGCTTCAACGAGTATTCTCTCACCATAATTGGCTTTTAAAATAGCGGTCACCAGCCGGTCAGCTTCAAAGCCAAGTAAATGGATAACAATAACTCCATTCTATCTAAGCGGAGAAGTACACATGGCTAGGATTCGGGCACACAAATCTAACCGATACGCTACAACCTTTAATAAATCTCTCGTTGCACTAACGATCCTTTCTGCCCTGCATGGCGCGAATGCCCAGGAGCAGGATGATCAGGAAAAAGCAGCATCGAACGAAGAAGCAGTCGTAGAAAAAATCGAAGTTAAGGGGATCCGCGGCAATCTCCTTAATGCACAGAACCTCAAACGTTATTCCGATACGGTAGTGGATGCCATTACCGCCGATGACATCGGTACACTGCCCGACCGCAGTGTTCTTGAAGCCATTCAGCGATTACCCGGTGTATCCATTGAACGCTTTGCAGGCCCCGACGACCCAGACCACTTTAGCGTTGAAGGCAGTGGCGCCATTATTCGTGGCATGACCCAGACACGAAGTGAATTTAACGGGCGTGACTCTTTCACGGCTAATAGTGGTCGGGGCCTTTCTTTTCAGGATGTATCGCCTGAGTTGATGGGCGGTGTGGATATTTACAAAAACCAGACCGCCGACATGATTGAAGGCGGGATTGGCGGTACCGTTAGTCTGCGCACCCGCAAACCCTTTGATTCAGAGGGCCGGGTTATTGCGTTTGGTGGCGATTACTCTTATGGCGATTTGGCCGAAAAAGGCAGTCCCACATTTTCCGGGCTCTACAGCGATCGTATCGACCTTGCTGAAAAAGGCGAGATTGGCTTCCTGGTTAACTATGCTAACTCACAACTTTACGGTGAGTCACATGGTATTCAGTCTGATGCCTACGTACAGACCTACGCCCGCGATATAGCGGGGGCGGAAGCCTTTACCGGCGCAGACAACAACGGTACGGTGTGGATGCCTAACGCGTCGAACCTGCTTAAAAAGTTTGACGACCGCAAACGAGAGGGCTTTGCCAGTACCCTGCAATGGGAAAATGAAGATGAAACCCTGTTGGCGACCATGCAGTACATTCGCTCTGATGCGTCATTATCGTGGCATGAGCAGGCGGTTAAATATCAGGGCGGTTACTACAATCTGGATAATCGCCGCACCCGGGCGCTGGAAGGCACCGAGTTTGAGTTCGATGACGATGGCCTGTTTGGCTCTGGTACCATGGTACAGGGCGTTGACGGCTGGCGCGCCGCCGATGGGAACAACGATCGGGTAATCCGCTCATGGGAAAGCGGCGGTCGCCCGCAATTTGGCTATCCCTACCAGTTTGATTCGCGTGTAAAACAAACCGATACCCTGGTTGAGGATCTGTCGTTTAACCTTGAGTGGATGGCTACTGATGCACTGGAGCTGGAAGCTGATGTACAGTACATCAAAGCCAAAACCCGCGATGACGATGTGGTGTTACATACTGCCGCATTTGCCGGTCAGACTTATGACGTAACCGGCAGCACACCTACCATGACCCTCATCGAACCCTATTTTGGTTACCGGGATGCAAACCCCGACGTTTATGCCGAAGGGAATTATCCGGGCTTTACCGGCGACCCGGCTGGCGACAGCAACTACTTCCAGGACCCCACGTCTTATTTCCTGCGTAGTGCCATGGACCACTGGGAACGTTCCGAGGGTGATTCTTTTGCGACCAGACTGGATGCTACGTATCACCTCGACAGTGACGGTATTTTCACTTCAGTACAATCAGGTGTGCGCTACGCAAAGCGGGAACAGACCGTACGCTCTACCAGCTACAACTGGGGAGCATTAGGTCCAGAGTTCAGCAGTGCCGCACCAGCCGGTTGGCTCGACACCATTCCGGTCGATGCCAGTAATTTTGAACTGGTCGACTGGTCTGATTTTCATGGGGGGGGCATCGCCGATATCCCGGGCAATCAAACCATTCATGCTACCGAAGCCTATGTGCGGTCGATTATCGCTGGCGCTCGCCCTTATATGACGGGCGGAGGCACATGGGAGCCCTATCCGGACCGTCCGGGTGTCGATGATAAGTATGGTATCTTTACACCCGGCGAGGTCAATCTGACTACTGAGGAAAATAAAGCAATTTACCTGCGGGTAAACTTCGAAGGTACAGGCGATCTGCGCTATAGCGGTAATATTGGCTTGCGTTATGTGCAACTCGACCGCCAGGCCGATGGTGCAGTGACCTTTCCGGATTTAGTGCCGGACTTTATGCCACCTGAGGCATTACAAAGCGCTCCGCTGACGGCTGAGATTGTTACCAACTGGCTCAATGAACAGATTAATGCAGGCAATTATGCCGATATTGAGGAAGCACTCGAGGCTGAGGAGAATCGCTGGATTGGTGATCAACGCAATTACCTGTCTAATGCCGAGCGTAATTTTGGTAATGATGCGGAAGAGCGGCTGTCTGCCGAAACCGACTTCGACATGCTGTTACCCAGCTTTAACCTGAAAATTGAGGTAGCCGATGATCTCATTACCCGCTTCGCGTTTTCAAAAGCGGTAGCGCTGCCTGATATGTCGGATATCCGTAACCGTGCCACACTAGGCACTGAGTCTATCCAGGCTATCCGCCCAATCAGTAATCCTGATCCGGAAAATCCACCAGAGCCAGGTGAAAACCTGATCCAGTCGGCCTATGTGCCAGCCTGGACTGGTTCCGGCGGTAACCCGTTTTTAAAACCTATGGAGTCTACCCAGTACGATCTTGCACTGGAATGGTATTTTGCTGAGGTCGGTCAGTTGAGTGTGACCTATTTCCATAAAGACCTGAAAAACTACTTTATTCAGGGAGCGGCGGTGCAGGAGTACACCAACCCGACCACCGGTCAGGTGCAGTCGGCGCTTGTCAACTCCACCACCAACGGCGGTAAAGGCAAAATGGACGGCGTTGAAATTGCCTATCAACAATTCTACGACATGCTTCCGGCGCCATGGGATGGGCTGGGTGTGCAGGCTACCTACACTTATATCAATGCGTCCGGCGTGCCCAATAACGAAGTGGATGTAGAAGATGAAAGCTGGTTAGGCGATGATTTTACCGACACTGGTATTAGGGTAAATCTGGATAATGTGCCGCTACAAGGTCAGTCAAAACATACTGCCAACATTGTGGCTATGTATGAGAAGAATGGCTGGAGTGCGCGACTTGCGTATAACTGGCGTTCACGTTACCTGCTTACTACCCGTGACGTCATCTCCAAGGCACCGCTGTTTTATAACGACATTGGTCAGTTAGACGGCTCCATATTCTACAACTGGAATGAGAATGTTACGGTGGGTATACAAGGCACCAACCTGACCAATTCGCAGTCTGAAACCATTATGGTATTAAATAACGAAGGACAGGAAGCAGGGCGCTCGTGGTTTAAATCAGACCGCCGTCTGGCATTTGTGATCAGGGCTAACTTTTAATAGCACTATCACAGCGTAATTGATCAGGCCCCGGCTAAGGGCCTGATTTTTTTGTTTCAGGGGTAAACATGCAAACTCAATTAAAAAAAATCATCATTCTGGGCGGCGGTTCCGCAGGCTGGATGACGGCTGCCGCACTAGGCAAAATTTTAAGTAAACACCCCTGTGACATTCAGGTTATTGAATCAGAAGAAATCGGTACTGTAGGCGTTGGTGAAGCCACCATCCCGCAAATCCAGTTGTTCAACGATTTAATCGGGCTGGATGAAGATACCTTTATAAAACGTACCCAGGGCACCTTTAAACTGGGGATCCAGTTTCAAAACTGGCGCAAGCCTGGCCACAGCTATTATCACGCGTTTGGTGAAGTGGGCAAGAACATGGAGGGTGTGCACTTTTATCAATACTGGCTCAAAATGCGCCAGCAAGGTAAAGCCGCGCCGCTGGATGAATATACCCTGTCGTCGTTAGCCTGCAATGAAAAGCGTTTTATGCGACCGTTTGAGGCGGGCAACTCGCCCCTGTCAAACATCGCCTATGCCTTTCACTTCGATGCTGGCCTGTATGCTAAATTTTTGCGTGAGGTTGCCGAAAGCCATGGCGTGCAGCGTACAGAAGGCAAAGTCACTGAAGTCCGTCAGCACCCGGACGGCGCTATACAGTCGTTGATTTTAGAAAACGGCAGCGAACATGGCGCAGACTTCTTTATCGACTGCTCCGGCTTTCGCGCTCTGCTAATCGAACAAACCCTTAAAACCGGTTATGAAGACTGGCGTCACTGGCTTCCCTGTGATCGCGCCGTCACAGCACCATCGTCGCTCACCGAAACACCCTGGCCATTTACCCGGGCCGCCGCTCAGCAAGCCGGTTGGCAGTGGCGTATTCCATTGCAACACAGAGTCGGTAACGGTCACGTTTATTGCAGTGAATTTATGACCGACGAGGAAGCAGAAAAAACCCTGCGATTAAACATTGAAGGCGATCTGCTGGCAGACCCGAGACAAATTCGATTTATCACCGGCAAACGAAACAAGTTCTGGCATAAGAACTGTCTGGCGGTCGGCTTATCCGGCGGCTTTATGGAGCCACTGGAGTCCACCAGCCTGCATCTGGTGCAGGTAGCGATCTCCAAACTCTTTAGTTACTTTCCGTTTCAGCAACCGTGCCAGAGTGATATTGACCAGTACAACGCAGAGATGGATTTTGAATTTACCCGTATCCGCGATTTTCTGATCCTGCACTATCACGTTACCGAGCGTGAGGACACGGAGTTCTGGCGCTACTGTAAGCACATGGCCATTCCCGATACCCTGCAGGAAAAAATCGACCACTTTAAGGCTAACGGCCGCATCAGCCGCTTTAATAATGAGTTGTTTAATGACCTGAGCTGGTTTGAAGTGATGTACGGCCAGGGCCTGCGTCCCGAGGGATATCACGCGCTGGCAGACATTTTTCCTGAGGAGGAATTGGCCCGTCGCCTGGAAGGGATCCAAAGGGTGGTGAGAAAATCCGTGGATTACATGCCCGGCCACGCCGAGTTTATCGCTAAAACCTGTGCCGCAAACCGTGACTAATGTGAGGATGCTGCCGGTACCCGGCAGTAACCATCAGGTACTGGTGATAGACGATTTTATGCCTGCTCCGCACAAATTAATCGATTACGCGGTTGCCCGGCAACAGCCTCCAGGTGAATCGCCGGTGTACCCGGGTCTGAGGGCGCCAGTACCGCCCGGCTATCTGAAATACGCCATAGCCACCATAAACCGGGCATTTCAGCGCGAAAAGGTAACTGCAAGGGTGAGTGATGGTGAAGCCTACTTTGCCATGGTAACCCGTGCTGCTGAAGAGTTAACGCTTGAGCAATCAATTCCCCACTTTGACCGACCGCTGCTCAACGAGTACGCCATTGTTCATTACCTGTGTTCACCCACGTTTGGCGGAACCAGTTTTTACCGATACAAACCTACCGCGCAGGTGGCTATTACCCGGCCAGGTCTTCACGCTTATCAACAGAATCTGGCGCAACACCTCCAATATTATCCTGCTGAGCGCGGCTATATAAATGGTGATACGCCTTTATTTGAACGGGTATTGCAGGTGCCCTGTGAATTTAACCGGGCGGTAATTTACCCCTGTGCGCTGCTTCACTCAGGGGATATTTCGAAACAGTTTAAAACGGATCTAAACCCGTACACCGCTCGCTTTACCGTTACCGCCTTTTTACGCTAGTTATTCCGGCGTAACCAGCTCAGCCACGGCATGATAAGCAGTTTTGGGCTCGCCCTCACGATCCAGTAACAGCGGATAATCCGTGCGCCCCCGGATAGGCCAGTTGTTACGCCAGGAATCACCGTCTGTACTCCCCCACAGGGTAACCCGGCTAATGTGTCCGGCGTGTTTCAGAAAGAGACTAAACAAGTCTTTATATTTGCCGGCCAGCAATTGCTGCTGTTCCTCGGGTAAACCATCAACATAGGGGTCATAAACCGGGTGTGCGGTAAAACTCTGGGTAATATCCGCGCCGGTATGGGCATTTTCCGGTAGTGGTAAGACAGTAACGTCCAGTTCGGTAATGGCCACTTTGGTCCCGGCGTTAATCAGTGCCTCAATGCTTTGCTCAACATCATTAAGCGCCGGGTAAAACAACGAATAGTGACCCTGCATGCCCACAGCATCCACGTCAATTCCCTTACCGGCTAGTTGTTTAACCAGCCTGACCGCCCCCGCCACTTTTTGCGGCTTATACATATTGTAATCGTTGTAGTATAGCTCGGCAGAGGGATCGGCCTGCCTGGCATATTTAAAGGCGTATTCTATGTAGTCGTCGCCGATGATTCGTCGCCAGGGAGTATCGCGTAGCGAGCCGTTTTCATTAAGCGCTTCGTTGACGACATCCCAACCAGTCACTCGCCCTTTATAGCGGCCCACCAGAGTGAAGATATGCTCGCGCAGGCGGGCAAGCAGCTCTTCCCGGCTCACTGCTCTGCCTGCCTCATCCTGAAACACCCAGTCCGGTGTTTGCTGATGCCACACCAGAGTATGGCCAATCACTTTGCCGTTACATTGTTCAGCAATGCGAATTAACTGGTCGGCCATGGCAAAGGAAAAAACACCCGGCTCGGGTTGAATATGCTGCCATTTCATCGCATTTTCGGCGGTGAAAGCATTAAATTCGCGACAAACCAGTGCATCCTTGGCCGGCAGCGTTGACCGCAGCTCGCTTGATTTTACCGCGGTGCCAATTAAAAAATGTCCATTATATTTGTCGGCCAGGCCGGCGGCCGCGTTAGCGGCGCAGCCAGTGAGAAGACAAGGCAGAACTAAGGAGGCAGTCAGGCGACTCAACATCATCAGGCTCCTCTACTGCAACTGAATACGGGTGTGGGCAACTTTCTCGGGCTTACCAAAGCCGGGCTGTCCATCGCCCATGTACACATCGAGTGCACCGGTATAAGGGACTTTTTGCCCTTGTTCATTGATATAGACCAACTCGTCTGCACTCAGCGTAAGTGAAACCGTCTGCGCTTCACCTGCGCCAATCTGCGTACGGGTAAAGCCTTTAAGACTAAGTTTAGGTATATCTACCGGAGCATCCGGCATGCTCACATAAACCTGAGTAACCTGACTGGCAGCCTGTTCGCCCAGGTTGCTAAGTTCTACCTGCAGCGTTAAATCCTCACCAGAAGCAAGCTTCGTAGGGGCTTGTAAATTGCTATATTGCATGGCGCTGTAACCAAGGCCATAACCGAAAGGATAGAGTACATCGCCCTCGAAGTAGCGGTAGGTCCGATTCGCCATGGCATAATCATCCAGCGGCGCAAACCCATCAAGATTCTTGTAGAAGGTAACCGGCAGGCGACCCGAAGGATTCACTTCTCCCCACAGAATTCGCGCCAGAGCTGTACCGGTAGCTTCACCCGGATAGAATGCCTGAATGATCGCATCAACATTTTGCTGCTCCCAGTTAAGCGCCATGGCACTGCCACTGAAGTTAACCAGTACCACCGGCTTACC
>CATMRP010000111.1 GCA_950073835.1 uncultured Alteromonadaceae bacterium | reverse complement strand
AGGTAAAGTTGTGCAACACCCGCGGCCATGCCAAGTAATGCACCGGTAACAATCAGTTTCCATTCATCCTGTTGATAAGCCGGGCGCAGTACCCCTTCAAAATCTTCTGAACGCAGAGCTTGCAGACGCTCACACAAATCATCCCCTACCCGCAGAGCCTGATTGGCATAATCAAAGGCGTAAAGCAGGTATTTATCGCTGTCTTCAAATAATCGCCGAACCGCCATGGACTTCATTTTGAAGTAGTTTTCGGAACCGACACCCAAGGCAAAATAAGGCTGCGCGATGGCGACATAGCGTTCAATCGCATCATTTACATGCAGCTCTATCAGTTCCAGCAACTGTGCAGAACCGGAACCATGCAGAATCATGTGGGTGATGTTTTTTGAGTTGATCAGTTTGGTTTCAATAATGTCAGCATAGACCCGCGACACTTCTTTCTGGCGTTTAAGAAACATGCCCTGAATGGTACACCCCATAAAACGCACCGGGCGCTTGGGCTCAAAAATAATTTTGATGGCAATCCAGTTAGTAGCGTAGCCCACTAACAAACCACCTAACGGCAGGATCCACCAGGCCTGATAGAGGTACCATAAGGCCATGGTAGGCAGGCCAAATAAGAAGCCAAAGTAAAAGCCGGAACGCACAATGAACGGAAATTCCCGCTCCCCGGAGCGCAGGAATATCTCGTTAATCAACTCCGGAGAGTTAACCAGCTGTTCAACCACCAGCTCTTTGATATCAAGGATTTCATTGACGTTGTGCTGGAAATCCTCCACCATTTTGCTGACCACAAAAGGGATGTCGTCTTCTATTCGGCGGTACACCAGATTTTTGCCCTGCACCGGCAAAGCTGCCCATAACTGCGGTGCCGACTCTTCCATTACTTCGTTTACGATTTTACGCACCACCTGTTGCAGGCGGTGTTCTATGGCTTTGGTGAGTTCCTGGGGGTCGAGCCGACTGGCCAGCTCCTCAACACTGAGCAATTTGCCGAGCACCAGCTCTACCTCAATTTCGGCCATTTGCCGACGTTTGGCCGGTATTAAGCCCTGCCAGCCAAAAATTGGCGGGATCCCGACAAACTTGAGCGGATAAAACATCATTTTTACCGCCAGATAGTTGGTGATCCATCCTACAAACGCGCTAATCAGCGGGATCGACAGCAAACTTAAGGTTTGTACATTCCATTCCATGTTGGTGCTACAAGGCTATTGTTATCATTGTCAGTGCTCAGGCTACTTTGTGGTGCCGTATTGGTCAAATTAACTTTGTTTATACATCGGCTTAGATCAACTAAACGCAAAATCCACGGCGCTTAACCATCACTGACGTAATTTCGTCATCCCCGTGGTCCAACAAATTAGTTAGCCGATTCTAATTGTGCACTCTACACTGCCAGTATAGGCGCAAATACCGGAAATTAATCAAATCAGTGCCGGGGGATGTATGACCGTATTTCAATCAAAATTAGGCGAACTGGAACGTGCCATTGAACAGGCTCGCAGTTACCAGGAATACAAAGAAGCCTGCGAGGCCCACGACGCGCTGTCCGGGGCGGATGACTGGAAGGCAAAAGACCCTTGCCGTTTATATGACTACCGCTTGATCCGAAAACGGGTGCAGCGAATTAAGTTTGCCCAGAGTCAGAACGATATAAGCGGTTTGATGTCTATTCTGCACGAAGGGATCCACGGCAATTTAGGTAACATTGCTAACCCCGAATTACTCGGTCACTGTAAAATTGGCACCAAACACCTGATTGAAGAGTTTATTACTCAGGTTGTCAGTGCGTTGGAGCAAATTTATCACGCCGATGAAGACTATATCGATTTTTACGACAAGCTGTCGTTCTTTGAAGAAACCGCACACGCCTTTGGCCGCAGTTGTTTAATGCTATCCGGCGGTGCCGGACTGGGCTTTTTTCATTGTGGTGTGGTGAAATCATTAAATGAACAGAACCTGCTGCCTACCGTAATCTCTGGCGCCAGCGCGGGCTCTATTATTGCCGGCATGCTGGGCACCCGCACCCACGATGAATTACTCGAAGCGCTGAGTGCTGAGTTTATTTTTGAACATTTTCAGAACTGGCGGCTATGGGGCGGCCTGGGCCGTAAAAGCATACTCGACAGCCGGGCGCTGGAAAACACGTTGATTTCGTTGTTTGATCTGACCACCTTTGAAGAGGCCTACAAGAAAACGGGCCGTCACATTACGGTTACCGTTTCACCGGCAGACTTACATCAGTACTCAAGGCTGCTGAATGCCAAGACCTCACCCAATGCGTTAATCATGCAATCCATTCGCGCTTCCTGTGCGGTGCCGCTGCTATTTACTTCGGTGCAGCTAAAGGCCAAAACCGCCAGTGGCGAAATTGTGCCGTACATACCCAATCGCCGCTTTGCCGATGGCTCGATTATGGCTGACCTGCCCTTTGAGCGTCTGTCGCGCCTGTATGGTGTGAATCACAGTATTGTGAGTCAGACCAATCCTCTGGCGGTGCCGTTTTTATCTTCCTCCCGGACTCAGGCGAAAACACTTTCCAGCATGACTTTTCGCCATCTGCGACAACTTGCCAAAGCCAATAGTATTTATGCTTTCGACATCATGGAGCACCTGGTGCCTAATCGCAGCAGTAAGCTGGCGCTGCACAAAGTGCGCTCGGTGATTGATCAGCAGTACGTGGGCAATATTAATATCCTGCCGCAAAAGCAGTTACGCAATTTAATGCAGGTAGCCGCCAATCCAACACTAAGCAGTATTCAGGAGCTTATTGCCAGCGGCGAGCGGGCCACCTGGTCGCAACTGGATGTGATTGATCGTAACACCCGGATAAGCGAAACCCTGCGCAGCAAACTCAGAGCACTGAAAGCCCGGGAAGCCCGATTGTTTGATCATACGCCTGAAGGTATTATGGAATGATAGGGTCACAGCCTGACAGGGTCAGGTTTGACACGGCTAGTTATTTAAAGGAATAAAGAGAGTGAAAAAGTTTATTGTAATAGGGCTGCTTAGCCTAACCAGTGGCTGCGCTACAATCAAAACCCTCGATCCCGCCTACAATCATGTCAACATTCAACATCGCGGCAAGCAAAGTTACTGCAAAGAAATCCCGCGTGTCTACAGCGGAGTCGCTTATAACGCTTGTAAGTTAAACGGTGAGCCCAGTCGAACGCCCAATATGGGAAGCACCCTTTCAGGCGTGCCCGTGTTCTTTATTGACACAATATTGTCTGCAGTCGCCGATACGGTGGTTATACCCTACACTGCGGTACAACAGTACCAGAAAGGCAATATTGACGTAAATTAAGCCCTGGCGGGCTGTCTTACTGCGCAGGAACTTCCATGCTTAAAAATAAGATCACTCTGCAACGGCTGTATATAGTGTTAACGGTACTTGGGACGCTAGTGCCATTATCGCAATTTGTCCCATGGCTTTTTGTTTATGGTCTGGATATATCCTTGTTTATCGAGCAACTGTGGGTAAATCCCATCAGTCGATTTTTTGCACTGGACGTGGTTATTTCAGCACTGGTTCTGACTGTATTTATTGTTTACGAAAGTCAGCGACTGGCCATTCGCAACAAGTGGATAGCGCTGCTCGCCACGTTCAGCATTGGCGTGTCTTCCGGACTGCCGTTGTTTTTATATCTGCGACAACAAACCCTTGATGAGCAACACCAAGCCAGCTAAAGCCCAAGACGCTCAACCAGCAACGAAGAAAAATAGTTAACTCCGTATTCTATAACCCGTTCATCGACGCCAAAATTGGGCGCATGCGGCATAGCGACAATGCCTTTACTGAAATCTGAACCACCCAGCAGGAAATAAGTACCCGGGATGTGTTGCTGAAAATAAGCAAAGTCGTCGCCCCGGCCATCGGGGATAACGCCGTATAATTTAAGTACTCTACCACCGTATACTTTCGCCATGGATTGCAGGCTTTGCTCTGTTAACTGAGCGGCGTTGTTAATGTTGCCTCGTTGCAGGGAATAGGTTAGCTGAGTTGCCTGGTTATTCACTTCTACAAAGAAAGCGGCAAATTCGCTGTTTGCAATCTTTTGCCGCAGGCTTTGGTTAATAGACTCCATTAATGCGTTATTGCTGGCGCTTACATAGCCGCTAACGGTAAGCGCATCACCGGCGTGGTCAACATCAAAGTGGTTCTCCACCACAACGTAGTTCTGATAAATGGTATTGGGGTGGCCAAGCCCGATAGTAGGGTCCATCAGGTTTGCAGTATTCCAGAACGGACTGTCCTCAGCCACACTTTGCAGTGACCTGATGCTCTGTTTTACCAGAGCAATAATCGCTTCCGGTTCTGTCACGTTAGTAAACACCAGGTTGACCTGACGATAATCGGCATACAAATAGTCCGCTTTAGACGCAACCAACCCTGCTGGCATGGGCGAGATGTGCGCGGCGTAAAACTCATCGGGATGAACGGCGGTTAAAAGTCCGTCATCAAGCATGGCCCGGGCCCCGGTGTAGCTTTCTTCCGCAGGTTGAAATACAAAGATTAGCTTGCCGGTTAACTGCGATTTCAGCGAGTACAGTACCTCTGCCATGCCCAACGCTATAGTTGTGTGGATATCATGCCCACAGTTGTGCCCAACGCCTTCAGCGGTTGGGATAGCATCGATATCGGCCCGCCAGGCAACCGACTTACCCGGTTTCCCGGTATCGAGCACACCAATTACGCTGTGCCCGCCGATATCGCGGATAACCTCAAGCCCAAGGTCAGCCAGCGAAGCTGCGATGACATTGGCTGTTCGTTGCTCTTCGCCACTTAGCTCAGGATGCTGATGTAAGTCGTTACGGACCGCCACAAGATCACTGTAAATGGCCGCTGTCTTCTGCTGAATTTGTTGGTGGATCTGAGCGTTGTCTGCGGCGTTAGCTTCCTTAAAACTTATCAATGCTAATGAGCAAAGTAAGATAACGTGATATGTACTTCTGGTAATGCTTTGCATGGCCAATGTCCTTCTCAACCAGGGTGTGTATAATTTGTACAACCATGCTAAAGGGAGCTACCGCTAACCTCAACCGCAATCAGTAGTAATATGATGGATAACTGTAAAGATATATTTCAGTTACGCATCTGTTACTATGTTGCCCTTTCGTGTTAATCAAAAGGCAGCGCTCGTTTATGGAACGCGTGGCAATATTTGTTGATGTGCAGAATGTGTATTACACCAGCCGTCAAACCTACCGCAAGAACTTCGATTACAACGCTTTCTGGCGCACAGCCACCGCTAACCGGCAGGTAGTAAAAGCGCATGCCTATGCGGTAGAGCGCGGCGATGCCAAGCAACGTGAGTTTCAGAATATTCTGCGCGCTATCGGATTTGAGGTAAAATTAAAGCCCTTTATTCAGCGTGCAGACGGTTCTGCCAAAGGTGACTGGGATGTGGGGATCACCATTGACATGATGGACGCCGCGAATGAAGCCGACACCCTGATTCTCGTTTCAGGTGACGGTGACTTCAGTATTCTCTGTAACCGGCTTACTGAGCAAGGTGGCAAAACGGTTGAAGTATATGGAGTACCGGCGCTTACCGCCGCTTCTTTAATGCAGTCCGCCAGTACGTTTACTCCTATCGACCAGCGCTTACTACTGGGTTAAACTGCTTAACAAATCATCACTGACTGATGATAACTGTATAGAACCGGAATCATCATTGTTAAGGAAAACATTAAGATGTTAAGGATATTCCCTCGCAGCATATTCACTGCATTGTTAGTAATACTGGCATTCTTTAGTGAAGGTAAATCGCTTCAAACCCTTGAAGGTGACCCACTCTACAACGCGATAATTAGCAAGTATCAACCTCAAAACTTACCTGCCCTGGCAGAAGATCCGACTGTTGACCAGGCCATTAGCTGGGCCCGACAGTTGATGACGCTCATTAAAACTTCGCGGATAGAGGATAGTCAGTATATTACTCAGGCCATTGCTGATAACAGATTGAGCCCGGCACATGCATCCCGTTTTGATAAACAGATTAATAATCAGTGGTTCGATCAGCGTATTGCACAAATCCAGCAACTTTATATACAGGTTGAAACCCAGGTGGCCCAAGCCAGTGGTATAGCACCGGTTATTAGTCAACTGGATGCGAATACGGCATCCGCGGTACTTGGCGTTGAAGGCAGCCCGTTAGCGAATGCCGGTAAAGTACTTACCGACGCGATAAAGGCGGTGAAAATTGCTGCAGAACTGGACGAGCTGACCGGGGTGGAGAATAAAGCAGCCCGTGAGCAACAGTTAACGGCCTTTATTCAAGCCAGTGAACATTTTAGTCAGCTAACAGGCTATTCCCCCGAACCTGCAAATGATTCACACCCTGCACCGAGCGAAAACAAAGCGCCGCCGAGCGCTGAGACTTCGAGCGACATGGGTTATGCTGTCAGAGACTATCCATTATCCAGCAAGCGAAACAACCCCAACAGCCTGCATATTTACCTTAATGGCAGCAAATACTGTGAAATCACCAGTAAGGGAGAAGTATGGTTCGGTGGTACATCGGGTGGCTGGATAGAGAATGACGGCGATATTTATCTGCGTAGCGATTTTATTGGCTCATTTGAAGAAGATGGTATGGTCTGGAGTCGCGGCAGTTCAATGGGAACCTTGCAAACAGACGGTATAGTTTGGTCTGACAGCCGCAAGGTTGCCCGGTTTAATACTGATGGGAATATTGAAATGGGTGGTGGTGACTATGGTCATCTCGAAGGCAAAGGCGACTGGCGAAAAGCCGCCATTGTCTTGTTTTTCCCGTTTTATAACGATGTACAGAAATACTGATAACAAACAAGGAAAGGAAATTAATCATGCGTAAAGCGATTATTATTTTTATTGCAGTGCTGGGACTAAACACCAACGCAGAGGCCAACTCTGCTCAACGTGATACCGTGGAAGCGTTGCTGATTGCCTCCGGGGCGGATGCCACACTGGATGCGGTATATGCTCAGTTTGATGGCATGTTTGCCAATATGGCTGAGCAATTCAAAATTGAAGAATCAGAGCGGGCCAGCTTTAAAAAGCATATGCATAAAGTCAACCTGATGCTGCGAGATGAAATGAACTGGGACACATTAAAAGAGCCAATGATCGATCTTTACATGGCCCATTATACAGAGCAGGAATTGCAGGATATGCTGGCCTTTTATCAATCTGAAACCGGTCAGTCTGTGGTAAAGAAAATGCCTGAAGTCATGGCAGCTTCCATGCAGATCACGCAGCAATTGATGAAAGATGTTTACCCTAAAATTATGCAAATGTCCAAAGCGTATGCTGAAGAATTAAAAAAACAACGAGCGACCGATTAAGTCTGCAAACCTGGGAGTTGTAAACTACCGCTTGTTTAGTGCTGTGAAGACTGGACAGCGTTTTACATTATTGAACTAACAAAGAGGCCGGCTAACTAACCGGCCTTTTTATTTATTGACGGGACTACAGATTTACTCGCCTTTTTCGGGTGCGTCTTTACTTGTGCTTGCCGTTTTACGGGCTGTCGCTGGCTTGGCAGCGCGGGTTGAAGTAGTCCGTTTAGCCGTGGTAGTTTTTTTCGCTCGCGTGGTTTTCGGCTTAGCGGCTGTTTGCGGTTTCTCTTCCGCTTTTGCTGCCGCCTGTTTGGCCGCCGCTTGCTTCGCCGCCAACAAAGCCACCTGCTCTACCAGTAAATCCACTTTAGCTGACAGTGCTTCAATCTGCATCGCCCGCTTTTGTCTGGGTGTGGTAAATGTGGGCATCCAATGATGCAACGGCGATTGACGCCACAGCTCAAGCCACTGTGATGGGTCTACCGTTTTGCGGATCTGCGCTTCCACTTCAGCGCCTCTTGCGGCGAGCTCATCCAGTGTTTTCTGCGACTCATCCACCTTATGCTGTACCTGCTGATTGGCCGCATTGAGTTGGTCTGTGAATAAGCCTAACCCGGCTTCAAACCAGCCCATGATGGGCGATGTCGGTTTTTTATCTGACATAATAACTCCTTAGCTGATTGGGCAGCCATGGCTGCCCGCCCAGTTGTTACTTATTCGCTGCCAGTTTAGCGACCGCTTCAGTCAGTGCATCCACTTTTGCAGAAAGCTCTTCGATCTTTTGATCGGTATCGTCTGTGTCCAGACCCAGCTTCTTGCGAACGTCGGCTACGCGACTTTCCACTTCACTGGTGGTTTCTTTGAATTTGTCTTTGGCATCTGATTCCAGGGTTTCTCCCTTAGATACCAGTTCGTCAAACATTTTATTAGCATCTTTGGTCAGTTTTTCATACTGGCCCTGTGCTTCATCAACGCTTTTACCGTAGGCCCCTAAACCTGCCAACCAGATTTTACGGGCGAATTCTTCAGCTTCGCTGATTTTACTTTTGATATCGTCTTTAGCTGCCATGATTTGGTCTCCTTTTGCTATCTGTTAATCAGTGTAAAAGGAGAATTTAGAAATCACATACTAAAAAGGCATTAGTGTGAGGTTTTGTTGTAACGCAGAAAAAAAACGCCGCGGGTGCGGCGCTTAATCGACTAAATCCTGAGGCATGGTTTCGCGGACTTCATTCCACACGCGACCTGAAGCATAACCATATTCGCGGACCACTGCGGGTACCGACTTATAGTCGCCTTGTTCGGCAACCTGCTGTAATTTGGCGTAAAACTCTTTGGCTACATCACGAGCACGTGGATCTGAGAAGAAGAAACCACCAATACGTGAATATAAACCACGGAAGCCGTTCATCATCAGAACAAAGACATTGTTGCCTGACGCCAGGGCTAAATCGTGGTTCAGCTGATAATCAAAGTGCGCAAAGGCTTTACCGTCTTCCTCAACGTCTTTATACCGGGCAATAATTTCGGCCGACGCCTGCGGATTTTTGCGGATAGCACCACGAATAAAGACTGCGCTCAGATTGGTCCGGGCTGCTAACAGGTTATCCACCAGTTCTGGTATACCGTCCTGATCAAGACGAGCCAGCGTTTCGAGAATATTGAGGCCGCAAGTTTCCCAGAAGTTGTTCACTTTGGTTGGCTTGCCATGCTGAATGGTTAACCAGCCATCACGGGCCAGACGCTGTAACACTTCACGTAACGTGGTGCGTGTTACACCAATAAGTTCGGATAATTCCCGTTCAGCGGGAAGAATAGTTCCTGGAGGAAAACGTCCACTCCAAATTGACTCTACGATGTATTCCTCGGCAAAACCAGCCGGACTTTGTGCCTTGTATATCATATTTGCTCGCCACTGAACGTTCTTGTTATTTTCAAACTGATTGTACCAGATGAATTTTCATAAGCACAATGAATAAATCGCCGTTAGGCGGCTTGTACCACCTAACTTAAAGCGATACAACTAATTGTAACAGTTTTACGTGTTAAAACAGCATAACAAACTGGTTGATAAGTGACAGTTTTTCTCGGCCTGACAAAGAAAATCACCTAAAAGCAGCAATAACTTTCTCTTCGCACATTTTTTAAACAGCTATGCGCATATGGTCTGAGATACGTCGCTTTCTACTTCCTGTCGGGATAGATTTCGGTTAGTCTTTGCAAGCTTAGACGAAAAGTGTCCTAAAAACAGACATTCACATTAAAACTGTCACCCCGGTAGTGACATAAAATTATAAAACTCGTCTATTATTAGCTGAGAACAACAAATTAAGCCTGTGATAAAAAAGGAAATTACTCCATGCAAACCTCTATGACCATGGCGATCTATAAGAATTTTCTGGGGCATGCGCCAGACTGGTATAAAAAGACCATTATCGGCTGTTTAATTGCTAACCCTCTGATTTTCATGCTCGATCCCTTTCTGGCCGGCTGGTTACTGATTATCGAGTTTATCTTTACCCTTGCTATGGCGTTAAAGTGTTATCCCCTCCAGCCCGGCGGGCTGTTACTGATTGAAGCACTCTTCATAGGCATGACAACCCCCCAACACATGATGCATGAGATAGAGGTCAACCTCGAAGTGCTGTTGCTGTTGGTGTTTATGGTGGCCGGTATCTACTTTATGAAAGACCTGCTGCTGTTTCTGTTTACCAAGCTGGTGATTCGGGTGCGAAATAAAACCGTGCTGTCACTGGCGTTCATTATTGCTTCGGCATTTCTCTCTGCTTTCCTCGACGCGTTAACCGTTGTTGCGGTAATCATTGCCGTTGGTCTTGGGTTCTACACCATTTACCACAAGGTCGCATCGGGCAAAGAATTTCATCATGACCACGACCACACCTCCGACGAAAGCGTGGCGGATTTAGGCTCAAACGATCTCGACAATTTCCGTGCTTTCCTGCGTAACCTGATGATGCACTCGGCAGTTGGTACCGCCCTGGGTGGTGTAATGACCATGGTAGGCGAACCACAAAACCTGATCATTGCAGATAAAGCAGGCTGGAATTTCGTAGAATTTTTCATCCGGATGTCACCCATCACCATTCCGGTATTTCTGATGGGTATCCTGACGACCATAATGCTGGAAAAAACTAAATTGTTTGGTTACGGCGCCAAACTGCCAGGCGCAGTTCGCCAGATTCTGGTGGACTATGATAAATCTATGGACCAGGCCCGCTCAGTACGTGATAAAGCGCGTCTTGGTGTACAGGCCTTGATTGGTGTTTGGTTGGTTGTTGGCCTGGCAACGCACATGGCGGCGGTTGGCTTAATCGGCCTGTCAGTCATCGTACTGGCCACTTCTATGAGCGGTGTTATTGAAGAACACGCGCTGGGTAAAGCCTTTGAGGAAGCCCTGCCCTTTACCGCTCTGCTGTGCGTGTTTTTCGGTGTGGTCGCGGTCATCATCGAACAGGGTTTGTTTGCCCCGGTTATCCACTGGGTACTGGGTTTTGAAGGCACGACTCAGTTGGTGATGTTCTACCTGGCCAATGGCGTACTCTCTATGGTGAGTGATAATGTGTTTGTAGGCTCGGTGTATATTACCGAGGTTAGTACCGCACTGGCTAACGGCGAAATCACCCGCGACCAGTTTGACTTACTGGCGGTTGCTATCAACACCGGGACTAACCTGCCAAGTGTAGCAACTCCGAATGGTCAGGCTGCGTTCCTGTTCCTGCTGACATCGGCCATTGCACCGCTACTGAGACTCTCTTACGGCCGTATGGTGTTTATGGCACTGCCATACACCATTGTACTGGCAATTGTAGGCTTACTGGCTACTTATTGGGGCTTATCAGACGCCACCCAGTGGCTTTATGACATGCACCTGATAGAGCACCACACCGGTGTTCCCGGTGCCGATAACAGCGGCCACTAGGAGCAGTATAAAGAATGGGCTTGTTGAATGGACTAAGTAGCTGGGCAGAACAAAAATCTGCCTGGCTGATACTCTTCGCCACCTCGCTGGCACTGGAGTGTACGGCGCTGTATTTTCAACACGGTATGGGCCTTGAACCCTGCATAATGTGTATATATCAACGTACAGCAATGTGGGGCATTGTGCTGGCAGGCCTGCTGGTGCTGCTGTTCAACCACCCGCTCACCCGTTTGGTGAGTTATGGGTTGTGGGGATACAGTGCTGTAAGAGGCTTTATGATAGCTTCTGAGCACATTGAAATTATCGAGTCGGACGATCCTTTCTTCGGCACCTGTGAAATCTTTCCTAATTTCCCCGAGTGGGCCCCACTGCATGAATGGCTACCTGCCATTTTTGCAGCCCGTGGCGACTGTCTCGAAAACAGCTGGCAATTCCTGTCTATGGGCATGGCTGAATGGATGCAAATCATATTCGGCGCGTACTTTGTAGTATTGGTATTAGTGCTGCTAGCCAGAGTAATCGATAAGAAACTCTTTTGATCGATCTGACAACCCTGCCAGTCAGGCTGGCCCCCATTTTTACCGATGCCGGGCCAGTCAAAATTATTCGCGCTCACCACAAATACGCACTGGCCTTGTCTGAGGCAGGCAAACTCGCATGCGCCTCCGTTAAGCCCTGGATGGGTTCAGGGTTAACCCCTACTACACTGCGACATGCCGAATCGCTCATCGAGACCTTCGAGCAACAACGTAAAATTGGCTATGGCATTACCTACCTGCTGATCTGGAACGAGCAATGCCTGGGAATGGGCCTGCTGAACTATATCCATCCGGTGCATCTCAACGCCAACCTGGGGTTATGGCTGGTTCCTGAGGCCAGAGGCCGGGGCCTGGCGATTAAGCTGTGTGAACGCCTGATAGAAATTGCCAGACAGCCTTTAGGCCTTAATCGTATAGAGTATTTCACTCTGCCGGAAAACCAGCCGAGTATTAAACTTGCTAACGCCATTGGCGCCAAAAAAGAAGCCCTCTGCAAACGCCGCATACTCAATCAGGATGCTCTGCTTTTTAGCCTGCTGCTCAACCACTAGTTTTCGTTGATTTATCCACACTAGTAAATAATGGCTTCTGTTTTAAGCAAGACAAACATTAGACATTAAACGCCACCAGCAAAACGCGCAGCTTTTTGGCTGTCCCGATGACTAGCCTTGTTATCTACCAGTCCGGTATAGGTTGACGCTTTTAATTTTATAAACAAATTCGGGCTCGTTGACATACTTCATAGCTCTGTCCCAAAGCGGATTGGTACGATTGGATAAGTCATTTTCCAATGCCTTTATTTCAGGAGGAGCATCATCACGAAAATAACCATTGCACCCTTTGTTTTTATCGTAGCTAACACCAGTAATTTTGAAATTTAGGGGGGATACTCTTTTAGATTTTTGCTGCTCTATGTCTAGATGTGCCGTTTCCCATGTTATAGCTCTCACCATCAGGATATAGTTGCTCTCATCAAATTGCCCATTCACAGTAAAGTCAGATTTTGGTGGGTATTTGGGCTTTAGTTTTCTCTTGAATAACCCGCCGTTAACATAACGAAAATGTAATTGATCCTCTGACATTTCGTATTGACGACAATTTATTATATCAACCCAACATCCTTGAGCTTTTCGAAGATGCTTTTTTACAAAAAGGACAGCGAAGGCCTCTTCTGTTGCTGCGTATTTTTTGTATTTATTGATTAATTTGGTGTCCATTCGATAAAACTCAACTTTCCATTGTAATATTTAATTCTTCAATAACGGACGCAGGCACTTGGGGCATAGCCCCGAGTGTATGCGTCCCACCGAGCATTGTGGGTGAGTTGATTAACTTGTTAACTGTAATCACAATTCTTTCGCATCGCTTGCTCGTACCTCTGCAGCTCTAACCTCTAAACCAGTGTCTGAACTTATAATATGTGCGTCCGAAGTTAAAAATGATGATTCATCCGTAGTGATTTTGAGTTGATAACCCTCGCTCGAGTGGTTTTCAATTGTTGAAATCTCAAACGGAATATCAGAGGGAATAGTCATAAACACATTGCCCATAAAGGTGGTTTCTTTTTTGTCTTTAGAAATGGTTAACTTTTCAGCTTGGATTTCGATACCAGTTGAAGCGGTAGTTGATGATGTAAGAAAAATGCTCATCACCAAACTAAATAGAAGGGCAAAAGAAGCAGTTGTGCTTTTTAGCACCTTATTTGATTTTGGAGATTTAACAAATAGAGCGTTAAATTCAAGTTCGAATGCTGATGCTAAAGATTTCAATGTTTCTATCGAAGTATTCCCTTCGTTTTCTACTCTTTGAATAGTACGTAGACTGACACCTGACACAAGGGAAAGTTGTTGCTGACTCCATCCTTTCTCTTTTCTGAGCTTAACGATTAGTTTTGAGTTTATTTTCATTTCCATAATTCTACTCCTCTGATCAATAAAGCTTAATCGTAAAGGAATAGTCCTCATTTTTGTTACGACAAACACCCGCCAACGCAACGCCATTAGTGTGCCAAGCAGCTAACACCTGTATATGGGGAACAAACAGGCAGGCTATAATGGCAAAGCGAACCGCACGTTTGTGTCCCAGCAAGCTGCCCTTGCGGATTGCGACTTAAGCGCCTTGTTATACGCAAAGCCCATTTATACCTCGACTAAAAATGCTAACTAATTCTTTGTCGTTCTCATTTTCTCTTATTGCAGTATTCAACTGAGAAATGATAAAAGGTTTAAAACTCTCAGGAACCGATTCAGTTCCCTCATAGAAGATGGCATTGTGATCGCTATTTCCTTCATGATCTCGCAAGCTCAAAGTAAAGCCGTCGTTTTCATTTTTGGAATTAACAAACATAAATATTGTAAAACCATCATCTTCTGCCCCACACAGCTCATAACCAGCTAAAACAAAGTCTTCCATTTTTTGATTTAACTCCTGCGTATAACACTTAAATATGGGGCACAAACAGACAGGCTATAATGCGGAGCAGCCTGCGTGTTTATGTCCCAGCAAGCCACCCTAGCGGATTGCGCCTTAAATGCCTTGTTATGTTGGATTTTTTAATACAGCCTCAGTTTTGCCAAGTGGTTCTTTTGCTATGCGCTGAAGTTGTTTACCAAAGCTGTTAATTGCTTGGGGCTCGATTTTTAAGTCGAAATTAACTTTATAATTTTCGTTTCTTACATTTGTGAAAGACTCAATGTGAGCAATAGTAATAGCAAGTAGCGTGTGCCCAGAATTGTCTGTGCAGAAACCGGAAACTGAAAAGTATGATAGATCCGCTTAAGAGCGTGTCGTAAACTCAAAGGAATCACTTACTGATTTAGGAAATACCTCTAGCAATTTTCCCAATTCTTCAATTTCATTTCTATTGGTATAGCAGTCAGCTCGCCCAGCAAAAGCGCCGTTGGTTCCGCTTATCCTAATCTCGAATAAACATTCATCTTCCCATATGGATGAAATTGCTAAATGACTCTCCATGTTACTCCTGAAATATAACGCCCCAAGCAGGGGCAATAACGCGAAGGCTAATATACGGAACGAAGTGACGGGTGCTTACGCGTTAGTGTCCCGCTGCCGTGGTTTGTTAGGTGCGTAACTGACTATGAGATTGAATAATCGAAGTGCGAAGCTCACTAGAAACGTTTACCCATTTTGTTGTTTCTGTTAGCTGTAATTGACAGCCAGCTTGGTTGACCACAGTACAAATATGAGTGAACCATTTGGAATACCCCCATTCTCGATTGGGCTGACCAAACAAGGCTTTACGAGCCTGATCCCAATCCACACCAACAGCCTCGCGATAAATCATAGGAAAAGAGGATTTAGCTGGTTTTACGTAAAGCTGCTCTTTGTTATCTATTCCAATCTCTACGATGTCTTCCATTACAACTAGCACCTAACAATTTATTAATGATATTTCATAGTAACACCCGTTTCCTCTAAAAAACCATATTCTGTGTTTTCATGGGAAAGGTAAAATATCTTACCTAGGTTTGGGATTCAAACTAGGGGCTGTTGATCTTTGCTGTACACTTTTGCAGCAGTCTGTGTATCATTTAGACAAGGCGACTGTTTGCAG
>CATMRP010000110.1 GCA_950073835.1 uncultured Alteromonadaceae bacterium | reverse complement strand
GCCGAATAGCGCCCGCGCAGGTAAAAACGAAAAGCCCAGGGCTCGTTTTTCTTCGGGGCCATAAACTTAACCATGACTTCCTGCTCCATAAACCGCTCCAGAGGGCCGCCGGGGATCCAGCGAAAGTCCTGGGCTATCAACAGGCGATAGCGATTACCGGGCAGAAACTCTATCAATTTCAGACGATCCAGTTTTACCATCAGCCGCACGGCTTCAGGCTCGCTGATATCGTAGTAATCAATGATCTCGTTAAATTGCCAGCCGTCGCGCACGCACACCGCGGCCAGCAGCAAGCGCGGATTCTCCAGCAGTTCGCGCTCCTGCGCCTGAGATAGCTGTGAGACCCGTGGCTGGGTTTGGGCAACCTGAATAAACACATCGCTCAGGGTGAGTCCTAATGCCTCACAAACCTGCTCCAGTCGCTCCAGGGTAAAGCTCTGCTGTGAAAAGCATCGTTTTATACTCGCTTCACTCAACTGTAATTGTTCAGACAGGGATTTATAGGTCATTCCCTGTTCCTTGAGTAATTGCTTTAAACGCTGTGTAACCTGCTTAATCTGACTCATAGTATTAAAATCCGATACCTTTGGTGTTGGAATATACTACAAATTTTAATTGAGTTTACTTATTTTCTACCGAGGATTAGCTTTAAGGAGAACCAACCAATGAAGGAATATGACCATGAATAAATTAGTTATTGCGTTGCTTACCAGTATTGTTGTTAGCCAGGGAGCTATGGCAGCCGACTCCGTTGATCATAGCGGTCAGGCCAGTAAGCACAGTGTACTGGCCAGTGTGGAAGGAGCTGCTTCAACGGTGTCGGTGGCCAGTGCTGTAGTTGCCGCACCGGTGATTATTACCGGTATGAGCGTGGTGGCAGTCGCCGATTCAACTCATCAGTCGGTTAAAGCCCTGCATGCCAAACATCAGCAAAATACCCGGCCTCTGACTATTACTACCCGCGTTATTACGCGCGACCCACCGCCTTCAGAAGTTGTGGTAGAACAAACGGTAAAACACTAAGCGTTAATTCGACAAGGAGCAGATTATGCGAGTCATTGTGGCAGTACTAATGATGTTAATAACTGCCGGCGCTCAGGCCGGCAGTCAGGCCCCGTCAAAATCGGTGTTTCAACCTGAGCAGATCATTGACTTTGCCAAGCAGGTAGAGCGCTATGCGGCAGCACATCAGGCTCATGCCTTTATTATCGGCCGGGTTGGCCGTCCGCAGAATGATCTGCCAAAAGGCATTCAATTTACCCATACAGCGGTAGCGGTCTACTCCGCTATCAGCCTGGATGATGGAACTACCGAATACGGTTACGCCATTCACAATCTCTATCAGCGCGCCGATGATCCGGGGCGCAGCGACATCATTGTTGATTACCCG
The DNA here is from genome assembly GCA_950073835.1 of uncultured Alteromonadaceae bacterium. GTDB lineage: Bacteria > Pseudomonadota > Gammaproteobacteria > Enterobacterales > Alteromonadaceae > Alteromonas. Next base: position 14,015 of record CATMRP010000110.1, on the reverse strand, counting down.
GTGGATTTTTTCTGGGGCGCACAAACGCTTAAAGCGGGAATTGTTATACCTGCACCGGCGGTGCAGCAACGGCTCATTGCGCTAATCAGTGAACAGAAGCACCTTAGTTTGCACAATCCCCGTTATTCGGTGGTCGCGAATCCTTTTAATAGTGAAAGGCAGAATTGTACTGAATTCACCCTGGATATGCTGCAGGCGGCCATGTACCAAACCGAGGAAATACAGCGAATTAAAGCCAATAACGTCGCCTATTTTAAGCCTCAGCGAGTCCATATCAGCCCGCTAAAGCTGGCGGTAGGCAGTATGGTGACAGACGGCTTAACCACTTCTGATCACAAAGGGCGGGTTCGCACGGCTACCTTTACCACCATTGGCCACTATTTAGCGCAGTTTAACTTGTCTCAACATGCCGTAGTGCTCTATGCCAACGGCCGCACTCAAGCTATTTAATCAAGGATATCACCATGGAATACTCAGCTCAGACGATGACAAATACACCCACCAAGGCTTTTCGGATTGCTGCAGTAGCGGCGCTTATTATTGGGGTTGCCAGTTACCTGATTGGCTTATTTAACGCTTATATGCAGCTTAATGAAAAAGGCTATTACCTGACCGTAATGCTACTGGGACTTTTCGCAGTGGTATCTTTACAAAAAACTATCCGCGATAAAATGGCCGGAATCGAAGTAACCCGTGCCTACTTTATCGCTTGTGGCGTAGCCACTGTGGCCGCTATCGCTCTGTTGATTGTAGGGTTGTACAACGCGCAACTGGCACTCAGTGAAAAGGGCTTTTTCGGGATGGCCTTTGTATTGAGTATGTTTGCGGCTATTACCGTGCAAAAGAACGTGAGGGATTGTGCTGAGGCTAAATCCGGGACTGCCACTATTCAGTCAACCACGAGCCAGGCAACCACTTTCGTTCCGGACGCTGAGTAAGTCGCCTTGCTGGCTACTTACTTACTATCGATATTCAAGCAACAAACCAAACAAGGATTCAGTGATGGGTAAAAGTTTCTGGATAGTGTTAATTACCGCCTTCGTTGTTATCAATGAAACCCTGGTGGACTGGCTACTCGCAATATTCGTTGGCGATTACGGCGTGGCAGAAGGTTTTACCAAGGTTACGCGGTTGTGGACGCTCGATAGTGTGTTATTTGCCGCAGCATTCAGAGCCATTCCCTACGGCGCTTTGCTGCTGGTGGGGCTAACGACCAGTCTGAAACGTTCCGTGCCAGGTAAGCTCGCTCTTTGGTTGGCCCTATTAGCCATTGCGGCAATTCACTTTTGGGGCTATTGGGGTATGCAGCATTCACTTTATACCACGGCCCACACCTCCTCAACTTCTGCGTTGGCACTAATTTTTGTACCTATCCACGCAGCATGGATAGGGGCGCTTACCGGTGGAGCTGTGGTTGTAGTGACGAAGCTCGGGGGACGGCTCTTCAAACGATAAAATATCGGAGTAAACACGCAATGAACTGTGTGATGCCAGGGGGGAGCCCTGGCAATTCTGATCTATTCACGGGAAATGCGATTATTAACAAGCAGGAACAACGCAAGGGAATAAGTTAATGGAATCCTCCACCGGTGAACTGGTTAGCTCGTTAGAGGCATACTGGCAGGCTTTTATCGTGAAACTGCCGGCTATTGCATTAGGGTTGTTAGTATTAATGGTGACCTTGTGGCTGGCCGGACGGCTGTCAGCTGCACTGATAAGGCCCATAGGTTACCTTTCTTCCAGTCCGCTTTTGCGCTCGGTAAGTCAGCGCGCACTAAGCCTGATTTTCATCCTGTTTGCACTCTATGTGTTTTTAAAGCTTTCCGGTCTTACCGAGTTTGCCGTGGCGATAATGAGCGGTACTGGTGTGCTGGGGCTCATTCTGGGATTTGCCTTTCGGGATATCGCGGAAAACATGATAGCTAGTTTGCTATTAACAGTGCAGCGCCCGTTCCGCATTGATGACGTGGTGCAAATAAATAGTTATACCGGGGTGGTTCAGAAAGTCACCACGCGGGCTACCACGCTGGTGGATTTTGATGGCAATCACATTCAGATCCCCAATGCCGTGATTTACAAAGGGACCATTAAAAATCTCACCGCAAACCCTAAAATGCGCGGCCAGTTTACCTTAGGCATAGGTTACGATGCGGATTGTCAGCAGGCTCAGCGGTTGGCATTACAGCTTATTGGTGAGCACCCTAACGTACTTAAAGATCCTGAGCCGTTAGTGCTGGTTGATGAGCTTGGCTCGGCGACGATAAATCTCAAAGTGTATTTCTGGATCGACGTAGAAAGTACCAGCGTAATTAAAATGGCATCAGTATTAATGCGCGACCTGGTAGAGCTGTTTACCGCTCAGGGTATCAGTATGCCGGATGACGCACGTGAAGTGATTTTCCCGCAGGGCGTGCCGGTGACGATGGTGAATAGCCAGGAGCAGGTTAGCGAGCAAAAAGAACCGGTTAAACAAATCCCCGTCAGCAAACCCGCGACATCCGCAGAGATGCGCTCGGTCGCCCATGACGATGTCTCCAGTGAAAATGACGATATCCGCCGCCAGGCAGAACAAGCCAGAGCACCAGAGCAGGGGGCGAATATTTTGTCGTAGAATGCGTAACAGGGCGTGAGGAAAAGAGAAGTATTGGCTTTTTAGCCCTGTATAAGCAGGGGTATTATTATTCAAGGCGTTGCACGCAATTGGTTACTTCGCTCTTTTATGGTGCATAAAAGAGCTGGGGTTACGCATGTTTATAATTTACCTCTATGATTTTATGGTTGTTTTTATATGGCGTATTTTTTGCACTAGTTTTGGGAAATTGATTTGGTAATGAAGCCCGCACTCTGTTTACAGAGCGCGGGCTTTTTGTTTTTTTAGGACACAATTTCATGAGCGCAGATAAATTCAATATATTTTCCTTTAGCGGGAAAATGAAAATTCTTCATCTTTCCTGGATGGTTTTCTTCGTTACTTTTATGGTGTGGTTTAATATGGCGCCGCTGAAACAGGTCATTATGAATGACATGGGGCTGAGTATAGAAGAATGGAAAACCTTGCTGATCCTTAATGTGGCACTGACTATTCCAGCCCGGGTTATTATTGGTGCCTTAACTGATAAATATGGCCCACGTTTAGTTTACTCTTCATTACTGGCCATTTGTGCAATACCTTGTTTTATGTTTGCTTTTGCCAGCGACTTTATCCAGTTAGCTATTGCCCGGTTTGCGCTGGGCTTTATCGGGGCTGGGTTTGTCATTGGTATTCGAATGGTCAGTGAGTGGTTCCCCCCAAAAGAACTGGGTACTGCAGAAGGCGTTTATGGTGGTTGGGGAAATTTTGGCTCTGCCGCAGCGGCATTTACATTGCCCACCCTGGCGGTGCTATTCGGCGGTGATGACGGATGGCGTTACGCCGTCGCTCTTACCGGCGTGCTATGTTTAATTTTTAGTGTTATTTATTACACCAACGTCAGGGATACACCCAAAGGCTCAACTTATTTTAAGCCAAAGAATCTAGGCGGAATGGAAGTCACCAGCAAGGGCGACTTTTACTTCCTGCTGGTAATGAAAACACCTATGTACCTGGCGCTGGCGCTACTTAACTGGAAACTGTCTCCCAGTGGCGTTGATATGCTTAGCGCTAACGTTTGTACTATGATTTACCTGGCGCTGTTCGGAATTTACTGCTTCGACGCCTATTCGAATTTTAAGGTGAATCGTTCGCTATTTACCAAACCGGTGCCTACTGAACATCAATACCAGTTTAAGCAAGTCGCGGTGCTTAACATTCTTTATTTTGCAACTTTTGGTTCTGAACTGGCGGTAGTGTCGATGTTACCGGCTTTTTTTGCTGAAACCTTCGAATTATCAATGGCTACAGCCGGTTTACTGGCGGGCATGTACGCTTTTATGAATCTGATGTCCCGGCCTGGAGGGGGCATTATCTCAGATAAGTTTGGTCGTAAGAAAACACTGCTGATCTTAACCGCCGGTTTAGCTGGTGGTTACTTTACTTTAAGCTTCATTGACGCAAACTGGCCAATTTGGCTGGCTGTACTGGCGGTTATGGCGTGCTCATTTTTCGTTCAGTCCGGAGAAGGTGCTGTGTTTGCAGTAGTACCATTAATTAAACGTCGTCTTACCGGGCAAATTGCCGGTATGACCGGAGCCTACGGAAACGTCGGCGCAGTAACTTATCTGACAGTGTACTCATTTGTGGATGCCAGTACCTTTTTTCTGGTGATTAGTGGTACGGCAGCGTTCGGTTTTATTGCATTATTGCTGATGAAGGAACCCAGTGGTGCAATTACCGAGGTAAATGAAGATGGCACTGTTGAGCTTATTCAGGTCGGATAGCGTTTCCAGCTTACCAGCGTAAGTGGTTTGGGCACCTGCTTTCTCCTTAAGGCAGGTGCTTTTATATTTGTGAGATGAGCATGTCAGCACTAAAAATTCACTATGGTGGTTATACCTCACAGGGTATTAAATTTGAAAACCAGGATGCGTTTGCGGCCTGGCACGGTGAGGGGACTCAACTCAAAGATAAAGGGGCTGTAATCGCTATTGCCGATGGCGTATCGGCTTGTACTAAAGCTAGAGATGCCTCGCACACAGCGGTAAACACCTTTATCTATGATTATATTCAGGCACCGTCAAGCTGGTCGGTTAAACGTTCGGTAGGGAAGATTCTAACCAGTCTAAATCGCTGGTGTTACGGGCAATTTGATTATGCTCAGGGCGGAGGCAGCCAAATGTTAACCACGCTGAGTTGCCTTATATTCAAATCAACCACTGGCTTCCTTATGCATGTTGGGGATAGTCGGATTTATCGGTATCAGGAGGGTTTACTTGAGCAGTTATCCACCGATCATGTCATAAAACAACGCAGTAAAAATATTTTAACCAGAGCGATAGGACTGGATGCTAAGCTTGATGTTGACTTTGCTTCTTTCGCTTTACGGCAGGGCGAAGTTTATTTACTCACGACCGATGGGGTACATGATTTTCTGGGCGCCAAAACGCTTGCTAAAAAGCTCAAGGATATGAACAACCCGGAACAGGCTGCACGAGACATTGTTGATGCTGCGCTGGATGCCGGGAGCAATGATAACGTCACTTGTTTTATTGCAATGGTAGAAGCACTCCCTGAAGCTAACCTTAACGAACTGGGCGTAATCGCCAGTGAAATGGTTATCCCGCCACCATTGGAGGTAGGTCATAAACTGGAAGGTTTTCGGGTAATTGAACAGGTATTTAATGGAACACGTTCCTGTTTATATAAAGTAGTAGACGAAACCAGTGGGCAGATATACGGGCTTAAAGCGCCAACGGTAAAGCATGGTGAAGATGCCGATTTCATGCAGGGCTTTTTGCGTGAGGAATGGGTAGGGCGAAATATGGACAGCCCCTACGTCATGAAAATCTTACCAAGACCAGCCAATACCCATTTTATCTTTCATGTCTGTGAATACATTGAAGGGCAATCATTAAGGCAATGGATGATAGATCATCCAGCACCATCACTGGATCAGGTACGCCGTATTGTTTTACAAGTGGTAAAGGCGTTAAGGGCATTTCAGCGTAATGACATGGTGCACAGGGATCTGAAACCTGAAAACATTATGATAACGGAACACGGCGAGGTGAAGCTTATCGATTTTGGTACGGTTCAGGTGTCGTCATTACTGGAAACCGGCGAGCAACAACAAGAAAAGTACCCGGTAGGCTCAGTGCACTACATTGCTCCAGAGTTTCTGATTCACAACCGGAGTAGCTTTAAAGCGGACATGTTTTCTCTTGGGGTGATCGTTTACGAAATGTTCACCGGTAAATTACCCTATGCGCCGTTTGGTTATAAAGATTATATTCCTGCAAGTGCAGATGAATATAGGTATCAGAGTGTTCGAAAGACTAGAGCAGATTTACCTGCATGGCTGGATATTTGCCTGAAGAAAATAACTCACCCTGAAGAAAGTAAACGCTTTGAGGCCTTTTCGGATTTCGAAACCGCGTTGTGTAATCCCGCTGAAATTATCGCTGGAGAGGCAACAAAACCGCTAATCGAACACAATCCGGTACTGGTGTGGCAGCTAATCAGCGCTATTTTGTTTGTGATTATTGTTTGGCAGTCAATCAGTGGTTAGCTACTATGATCGCAGAGACTATTCGTCTTCGTTAAAGCGGCCAACAATCAAGTTTTCTACCGCCGCCATGGCGGCTTCGGCATCCGGGCCTTCGCTGATCACATCAACCTGTTCGCCTTGGTGACTTTCCATCAGCATTAATCCCAGCACGCTGTTGGCATTAGCTTCTTTATCCCCTTTCTTAAGGGTGATCTCAGCATCAAACTGGTTAGCCAGTTGCACTAACTGTGTGGCAGCTCTGGCATGCAGGCCAAGCTTATTAACGATGGTAAGGGTTTTTTCTACGCGCATTATCGGTTTAGCTCCCGGTGGCGAATTTGTACATCCGGATGCTTATCACCGTATATTTTGGCCAGTGACTGTGCCACAAATACTGATCGGTGTTGGCCGCCGGTACAGCCTATCGCAATGGTTACGTAGCTGCGGTTATTGCGCTCCAGGTGAGGCATCCAGGTGTCGAGCAGGTTTTGGATTTGCCAGATAAACTTGGTCACGATGGGTTGTGAGCCCAGAAAGGCCTCTACCGGTGAGTCCAGACCGGTTAAATGTTTTAAATCAGGTTCCCAGTGCGGGTTAGGTAAAAAGCGGACATCGAATACGTAGTCGGCATCTTTGGGTATTCCGTGCTTAAAACCAAATGATTCAAACACCAGTACCAGCCTGGAGCTCTTCTTACCCAGAATACGCTCACGGATAAGCTCGGCCAGCTGATGAATCGACAGATGGTCGGTGTCGATATACAAATCAGCGCGCTCCACAATCGGCGCTAATAACTCTTTTTCTGCCAGAATGGCATCGGCCAGCGACTTATTCAATTTTGCCAGTGGATGCAGGCGGCGGGTTTCGCTGAATCGTTTCACCAGCATGTCATCGCTGGCATCAAGGTATACGATGGTCATTGACCAGGACGAGGGCAGGTAGTCGAGGATCTCTACTAACTCATCGGGATCCTTTGGCAGGTTACGTACGTCGATGCTTACTGCTACCTGATCGTATTCGTCGACCACGGTATGGGTGAGGGTGGGGAGCAGGTTTACCGGAATGTTATCAACGCAATAATACCCCAAATCTTCAAGGGCCCTTAGCGCAACGGATTTGCCGGAGCCGGAGCGCCCGCTGATAATAATGAGTTTCATGCTTTTGTCAGACTCCCTGCCGGACTATTGTGCAGCCTCGTCGCACAGTGCGGCGATCACCTGTTCCTTCGACTCGGCGTTGCGGATAGTTTTTACAATACTTTTCTGGCTTAATTTACCGGCGATAGTTGCAAGTGTCTGCAGATGCCCTTCAGTCTGGTTTTCTGGTACCAGAATGGCAAAAAAAATATCAACCGGTTTATCATCAATGGCGTCAAAGGCAATAGCAGGGGTAGTCGTTACTACCACGGCGGTTACTTTGGAAAGACTAGCCAGTCTGCCATGGGGTAATGCTATGCCGTTACCAATGCCGGTGCTGCCCATTTTCTCACGACTAAGCAGCGCATTAAGCGCGTCTTCTTTTTGAATTTCGGCGTTGGTTTCGGCAGCAATATCGCTGATGATTTCTAAAATACGTTTTTTACTGTTGCACTGGACCGCACATTCTGTGCGGTCCAGGCTAACTAAGGCTTGAATATTCATAAGGTTAATTAGGGCCTAGTGCTTTTTAAGCTTTTCCTTATGCTTGATTACCTGGCGATCCAGCTTGTCAACCATACTGTCTATCGCGGCATACATATCTTGATTTTCTGACGAGGCAAATACTTCCGCGCCACTTAAATGCATCGTGGCTTCGGCTTTTTGAGCAAGCTTTTCCACGTTGAGGATCACATGAACATTGGATATGTGATCAAAGTGGCGCTCCAGTTTACTAAACTTGGTATCAACATAATTACGCAAAGAATCGGTTATCTCGATGTGATGACCTGTAAGATTTATTTGCATAGTTCGTCTTCCTTATATTTCGGCCTAAATAAGGCTCTTGCGTTGGTTAGACGGTGGAATCGACAAGGATTCCCGGTATTTTGCTATTGTCCGCCGGGCAACTTTAATACCTTGTTCGGCCAACAATTGAGCAATTTTGCTGTCGCTTAGTGGTTTACTGGGCTTCTCGGCGGCAACCAGTTTTTTAATCAGAGCGCGGATGGCAGTAGATGAACATTCTCCGCCTGACTCCGTGGCAACGTGGCTGGAGAAGAAGTACTTCAACTCAAAAATACCGCGGGGGGTGTGCATGTATTTTTGGGTGGTAACCCGCGAAATGGTGGATTCATGCATATCAACCATCTCGGCTACGTCATTGAGGACCATCGGCTTCATCATTTCCGGACCGTGTTCGAAAAAGCCCATTTGCTGCTGCACAATGCAGTTTGCAACCTTGAGCAAGGTTTCGTTACGCGACTCCAGGCTCTTAATAAACCATTTGGCTTCCTGCATATGCGAGCGAATAAACTGGGAATCTGAACTGTTACGTGCCTGACGGCTCATGGCAGCATATTGCTGATTTACGCTCAGTTTTGGCAAACTGTCGGGGTTGAGTTCAACCACCCAACGGCCTTTTTTCTTGGTGACCGATACGTCGGGAATAACGTACTCGGGTTCCTGCGTAATTAATGCACTGCCCGGGCGCGGATTAAGGGTTTGCAGTAAGCGCATTGCTTCACGCAAATCGTCTTCCTTCAGGCGTGACTTACGCATTAAGGTGCGATAGTCCTTGCTGCCCAGCAGATCGGCGTAGTCTTCAATAAGGATTTTTGCTTCCTTGAGCCATGGCGTGTCGGGAGCAAATTGTTTTAACTGGACCAGTAGACACTCCTGCGGGGTTCTTGAGCCTGAACCAATCGGGTCGAACATTTGGATCCGTTTAAGCACGCATTCAATTTCGTCGACTTCAACTGGTTCTTCCATATCTTCAGTATTGACGCTCTGCAGGATATCTTCAACTGTTACAGTTAAATATCCTGATTCGTCAATCGAATCAATAATGGCAATGGCAATGGCACGGTCTACATCGCTGAAAGGGGTGAGACGCATTTGCCAGAGCAGGTGGTCCTGAATGTTGTCGGTGGTTTCACCCTGAAAAACCTGTTCATCATCGTTAGAAGCCGGGCCGGGAGCCGGTGCTGAAGAGGCGGAGTAATATTCATCCCAGGTGCTGTCGATGGGTAATTCGTCGGGCAGCTCGTTTTTCTCGAGGGCCTCGTTGGTGTCCATGCTGGTTTCGGTGCTGGCGGTTGCCGCTGCGTCTGCCTCAGCATCCAGATTACTTTTCTCAACGGTATCGCTATCGCTGTTGTCATCAACTTCCAGTAACGGATTTGAATCGAGCGCTTCCTGGATTTCCTGTTGTAAATCCAGGGTGGATAGTTGCAGCAGTTTAATCGCCTGCTGCAATTGTGGCGTCATAGTAAGTTGTTGACTAAATTTGAGCTGTAAAGATGGTTTCATCTACTTCTGTTCTTAACGCCTTGCTTGTTATTGATAGGGACAAAATGTGTTGTCTTTATGTATCTAACTATAGCCTGAATTGCTCACCCAGGTATACATCCTTGACCTTTTGATTACTCAAAACCTGTTCGGCGGTGCCCTGAGCGATTAATTCACCCTGACTCACAATATAGGCTTTCTCACAGACGTCGAGGGTTTCCCGGACGTTGTGGTCGGTAATCAGAATGCCAATTCCACGGTCTCGAAGATGTTGTATGATCTTCTTTATATCATTAACCGAAATCGGGTCAACTCCTGCAAAGGGTTCATCGAGCAAAATAAATTTTGGATTCGCCGCCAGTGCGCGGGCAATTTCTACCCGCCGCCGCTCTCCGCCTGACAAACTCATTCCTGTACTATTACGTATATGGTTGATATTGAATTCATCAAGTAGGGCATCGGCTTCATTTTGCTGTTCGGCAGATGACAGGTCTTTGCGTGTTTGCAATATTGCCATGATATTGTCAAAAACCGTTAACTTTCTGAAAATAGAGGCTTCCTGGGGTAAATAGCCGATCCCGTTGCGGGCACGCTCGTGCATGGGCTGACGGGTTAGATCCATCTCGTCGATGCGGATATCGCCTTTATCCAGCGCCACCAGACCCACAATCATGTAAAAAGTAGTGGTTTTCCCTGCGCCATTAGGGCCAAGCAGGCCTACAATCTGGCCGGCAGACACCTCAACGCTAACATCCCTAACTACCTGCCGGGATTTATACGACTTAGCTAAGTGGGTGGCGGTCAGGGTGGTCATTGGTCTTCATTATCCTGTTGGTCGTCGGTGCTGTCACTGGCCTTGCTGTCGTCCCGCGCGGCTTCAATGTCTTCCAGACTAAATACGGTACGCACCCGGCCATCTTCACTGCCGCTGCCATCACCGGTGGCTTTAAGTTGTTCTTTTTCCATGTCGTAAACGATGGTTTCACCTTTTACTACGCTGGTATTCTGATTTAACTCGGCATCGCCGGCCAGAGAAATGGTGCGATTAGCCACTTCATAACGGATCTCAAAGGCGCGCGCTTCCACAACCCGGCCATCGTCCAGCGTCTGACTGTAGACCGCAGGTTTCCCGGTAGCGATAAATATTTCTTTGCCCTTGCCACCGCCCGCTTCTACTTCAACCCGGTCGGCCTTAATGCTTAGCGAGCCCTGAGTAACCTGTACATTATCAATCAGGATAGATTTTTTATTTTTACCATCGAGGAATTGTGACTCGGAAAACACCTCGATGTCTTTTTTGAAATCAGACTTGGCTGCCATGGCCACAGCCGGCGACAGCGCCAGCGACAGGCTAGTTAGCAGGGGAATAAGTCGTTTGCACATGTTGATTCAACTCATAAGTTTTATTCAATAGGTTGGCGCGAAGTCCGTTACTAAAGATCAGGAAATCAGGCCCCGAAATTTCCACCCTGGCGTCGGACACCATGGTTTGTTGGTCCAAATCTATCTCAAGGTAGTCTGTGGTTACCCGCTGCACAAAGTCAGCCTGGTTTTTACTCACAATCACTACGTTATTCTCCAGTTGTATCATATTGTTATCATACAACGTCCCTTCGTCGGCGACTACCTGCCAGGGCGGCTCGCCAAGCTCCTGGTAAATGGTGTACTGCGGCGCTAAAAACAGCACAAACCCCAACTGCTCATAGTTTTCCATGGTGGATGAAAACACTTCGTGCACGCGCTGACCCTGTTCGTTATAGAGCGTGGTGGTAAGGTTGCGGGCTTTATAACTCGGGGTAATTGCCAGCACATCCTGATCCGGGGTGATCACCGGTTCTTCGGCCAGAAATCCCGGCAGGTAAAGCAGCGTGGCCAGAATAAACAGGCAGGCAATGCTCAGCCCTACTTTACTCATACGCTGGCTCCTAAAATACCCCGTAACTTATCATTGGCCTGCAGCAAGGTGTCACACACTTCCCTTACCGCACCAAAGCCGCCCGGCAGGGTGGTTACCCAGTTTGCCTGCGCTATCACCTGTGGGTGGGCATCCTTCACCGCAATGTTCACTGCGCTGTGGGTATACATGCCGGTATCCGGCATATCATCACCAATAGCGGCCACTTGTTCGCGGTTAAGTCCCAGTGAGGCGATTAACTCAGCCAGCGCATCGGCTTTGTTTTCTTCACCCTGAATAATATGCGACACCTTTAATGATGTCATACGGTCCTTAACAATAGCTGAACGCCGGCCGGTAATAACCGCCACTTCAATGCCGGCATTCACCAGTGCCTTAACGCCATAACCATCGCGGGTATGGAAGGCCTTTAATTCTTCTCCCTGATTGCCCAGATAAATGCGGCCATCTGAGAATACACCATCCACATCGCAAACCAGCAGCTTAATCTGTTGCAGTTGCTGGTAAAATGCATGGGGAAGTTCAGTATACAGGGTTTTTACCATGCTCATTACAGTACTCCTGCTTTTAACAGCATGTGCATGTTAAACGCACCCACTGGCTGGTTGTTTTCATCAACCACTAACAGGGCGCTGATTTTATATTGTTCCATTAAATTGAGGGCCTCAACGGCAAGGTCTTCACAATTAGAGGTTTTGCAGCCGCGGGTCATCACCTCTTCTACACGGGTAGAGTGAATATCCACCCGGGCATCCAGCAGGCGGCGTAAATCGCCATCGGTAAACACCCCCAGTAAATTGCGCTTTGTATCGGTGATGCCGGTTAGTCCCAGACCTTTGCGGGATATCTCCAGCAACGCTTCAGACACTGTTGCCTGCTCAGGGACCAGCGGAATTTCGTCACCGGTAAGCATAATATCTGCAACGGTGAGCAGTAATTTGCGGCCCAGGCTGCCTCCCGGGTGCGAGAGCGCGAAGTCATCTGAGGTAAAGCCGTTGGCGTCCAGCAGGGCAACCGCCAGGGCATCGCCCATGACCAGCGTCACGGTGGTGCTGGTAGTTGGCGCCAGGCCCAGCGTACAGGCTTCCTGCTCTACGCCGATATCGAGTACGACGTCGGCATGTTTGCCCAGGGTACTGTCGGCGCGGTTGGTCATGGCTATCACCGGTACATTCAGACGTTTAACTACCGGCAGCAGGTTGAGTAGTTCACCGGTCTCGCCGGAGTTGGAAATGGCTAACAGCACATCGTTAGAACCCAGCATGCCCAGATCGCCGTGATTGGCTTCGCCCGGGTGCATAAAAAATGCCGGCGTACCGGTGCTGGCCAGCGTGGCGGCAATTTTGTTACCCACATGACCTGATTTACCCATACCGCTAACCACCACCTTGCCCTCACAGTTTTTAAGTAGCTCACAGGCTTTCACAAAACGCTCATCAAAGCGTTCGCCCAGCGCGGCGATGGCGGCTTGTTCGATTGCGACAACGCGTTTGGCCGATTCAATAAAGGAAGATTGTTGTTGTGATGTCATTAGGCAAATAACCAATACTGATAACCCAGGTAGCAGCCTGCTAGCAGGGCCGCCTCGACACGGTTTATTCGTCGTGTCCCACGGAAATTAAAACTAAACACTAATAATAGCAGGGTCAGCCCCAGCATCACCAGTGCGTCCCTGTGTGCGGCGTTTTCATCGAGTATACCCGGCGCAATCAGCCCCGGCATACCGAGTACTGCCAGCAAATTAAAGATATTCGAGCCGATGACGTTCCCCAGGGCGAGGTCGTCTTCGCCTTTAAGCACTCCGGCCACGCTGGCCGCTAATTCTGGCAAACTGGTACCCAGGGCAATAATGGTTAAGCCGATCAGCAAATCACTCATACCGAAGTAGCGGGCGATATGCACGGCAGAGTCCACCATAAACTGGGCACTCACCGGCAATAGTACTAATCCAAGACCTATCCATAGCACGGCATGGGAGGTTTCCACAGCATTAGGAATTTCATCGCTGGTTTCATTCATCAGCGGATCGCCTTTGTCGACCAGCAGAGAAATCCAGGCCATGCCGGCTAATACAAAAATAAACAGCAGAATAAGAATGATGCCTTCCTGCGAAGACAATTCGCCGTCATACAGGAAGTAAACGGCAATCAGGTTGATTACCAGTAATAACGGGAACTCCCGTTTCAGGGTTGTCGACGACACCAGCAAGGGCTTTATCAGCGCAGTGATGCCAAGTACCAGGCCAATGTTGGTGATATTCGAGCCCAGTGCATTACCGACGGCAGTATTTGGATTACCGTTGATAGACGCCACCGCTGAAACCACGATTTCCGGTGCCGAAGAACCCATGGCCACAATCGTCAGGCCAATCATCATCGGGGATATGCCAATGTTTCTGGCCAGGGCCGAAGCGCCATAAACAAACTTGTCGGCACTCCAGCTTAGTACCGCGAGTCCGGCCAGAAAAATTGCTACCTGAAGTATCACAACAAAACCTGCTTCCATCGAAAGTTGTATTCTCGCAAAAAAATGCGCTTATTCCTATGTTTAGCC
>CATMRP010000109.1 GCA_950073835.1 uncultured Alteromonadaceae bacterium | reverse complement strand
TATTAACCGCCTTACTGGCCATGGCATGGATTGGTGAGTGGTTAAGCTGGCAGCAGTGGCTGGCGGTGGCGCTGGTAGTAATATCCGTGGACGTGATTGTAAAAATCCACAAGCGTGCGGCGTTAACCTTATTTTCGCCAACCGGTTATGTTTATGCTGCGCTGGCAGCGCTTTGCCAGGCCGTCGGCGCTGTTATTAGCCGCGATGTGCTGACTTCCTATGAGATTGATGCCTTTAATGCCAGCCTGATAAGGCTGCTGGGCGGGCTGCTGATTATCTTTTTGCTGATGGTGTTTACCAGACAGCGCTGGCTGCCTACATCCCTTGATAAGGGCAAAACCTGGCGACTGTTTACGCTTGCTGTGTTTATCGGCACCTTTATGGCACTGACCTTACAAATGCTGGCTTTTAGTCATACCAAAGCCGCTATTGCACAAACGTTACTGGCAGCCAGCGTGCTACTTTCCCTTGGCATTGGTTGGCTATTGGGCGACAGAATAAGCCGTAACGTTGCTGTCTGGTCTGCTCTGGCGGTTGCCGGGATTGCCATGTTGGTGTGGCTGGAGTAATTTACCCTTATTATTGTAAGCTAAGAGTGCATCATGTTTGACGTAATCAATGTTATCCCGTTTATCTTCGCCTGCCTGTTACTAAACATTCTGCCCGGGCCGGATTCGTTATACATCATTGCCCGTAGTGCTACCCAGGGCGCTCGCGCCGGGGTAGTGGCCTTACTGGGGATCATGGTGGGTGTCAGCGTGCATATAGTGGCAGCAGCGCTGGGACTCAGTGCTCTGCTGGCCACCTCCGCCTGGGCATTTACGGTTATTAAGATTGCGGGGTGTGCTTATCTGCTATACCTCGGTTTTTCTATGCTCATGGCAAAACGGCCACAGCAGGACGGCCCTGAGGGAGAACAACACGTTAAACAAAAAGTTGAGTTACCTCGCACCGCCAGTTTGCAACGAATATTTGCCGGCGGCTTTTTAACGAATGTGTTAAACCCCAAGGTTGCGCTTTTCTTTCTGGCTTTTGTACCACAGTTTATTCCGGCCGAAGTTGCTGATAAAACCACAATGTTCCTGGCCCTTGGCGGCATATTTACGCTGACCGGGACGTCCTGGTGTTTGCTATTGGTTATCGGCACGGTGTGGCTGCGTAAACATTTGTCGGGTGTTGGCCGCTTAAGCTTCTGGTTAAATAAGGCGGCTGGTGGCCTGTTTGTGTACTTTGCCGTGAAACTGGGACTGGCCAGTGCCTAAGGGTTGTTATATTTATGTTAATGGTTGAAGTTATTGCTGTATATGGCTATTATCTGTTGAAAAAATAAACAAGTGTAAATAAATAACGTTTAGTGGTTACTGAAGTTCGATATCGATAGGATACAACGTTATATAAGCAGGATGCTTTATGACACCACTAAAACGAAACCTCTCCAGGCTTTTGTTTCTTACTCTGGTACTCACTCTCGGCGGTGCCATTTTTGGTGTGGTCTATTACCTGAAAATGGACCGCAACGAAGATACCCTTAATACTCTTTTATTTCGCGAGCTGCAGCAAGTCGAAGGCACGATTCAGCGTAGCCTGGAAAAGGTGCAGGCAACCGCGAAATATACATTGCCGGAAGAGTATAGAGATTACCACTCTGCAGGGGAGAGAGAGAAAGAAAAGGAGATTCTAACAGATCGTGAAGCACGTCTGAATTGGTTGAAGAAGGCTAGCGAGACAAACTTTAATAAATTGCAAAATTCTTCATCAGACCTGGCTGATATTAAAGTGCATAGCGTTGATGAAACTTACGACTGCGGTGAAAAAGGTAAGGAGCAATGCGGCTTTTCGTTTACGATCCCTGAGTTCAATACTGTTCGTTTTAAACTTGCTAAACACTACCCGAAAGAGCATAAAGCACTAATACTAACCTTAGAAAGCAGCATTCATTTTTCTTTAAAGCAACGAGGGAACCGGTTTCAAACCGTTGCGCTGGTTGATGCTAACGGCAACGTTGAGTCGGTGGTGAATCATGCCGAAAACCTGAGTAACAACTCAGAGTTATTTTTTAAGAAAGTGCTTAATTTGTCGCTTGAGCAAGAAAGTGCAACTTCGCGCTTAGTGACTCTGCAGGGAACTCAGTTTGTTGATGTAAAAATCAGCGATAGTGATTACCGCGCCTATCTCCACCCAATTATGAGTAAAGGTTTTAGCGGCGATGATACACACTATTACCTGGTCGGAATTATTAAAAAGAGTTTTATTAATGAGCAAAAGCTGAAATTAGCCCCCGAGCTATTGATGTGGTTAATTCTGGCATTGCTGTTGTTAATTGCGATTATTCCGTTAATTAAATTACGTTTTATTAGCGCCACTGCGGCAATTCAGAGCGGCGATAAAAGCCAAATAGTATTAGGACTCCTGGTGACAGTGGGTGTAATTACCATCGCTATTTCCCAGCATCTGTTTGTTGATTATTTATTAGCTATTAAAAAGGAGCAGTTACTAACAATTCACCGCGAAATTAAACAAGACTTTAATAGTGAAATCAGTACCCTGTTAGATGGTGTGTCGATGCTGCAGAAAAGCGAAAGAGGCACAAACGCTGATGTCGCTTATTACTCTGTGTTTAATCCACAAATACTGTCATTCATAAAAGACGAAAAGTTAAATAAAGCATTTATAGAATCCATAACTCATTTAAGCGCCCAGGGAGCGGTCAATGCTACCGAGTATAAACCTATAGTTATTGCCTCTGACGCTGTTAAGAATACACAAACACTTGATTTATCGGGCAGGGAATATGTAAAAGCGGGTATTAGTAATAAGTATTGGCACTTTACTACAACCGGATATCGCTATCTGCAAGTACCTTATACAGGACCATTTTGTGCACCATTTATTCCCTTTAAATTATCTTGGTCAGACACTGAGTCAAATACGCAACCTTGTGTAAATTTCATTCCCGATGGGCTAGGGGCTCACGCGAATTTTAATATATTCGGCTATCCCCATTCTTACCTGCTGAAAAAAATAAAATTGCAGTCTGATCATCAGGTTTATCTGCAGCGCATATTCAATATTGAAGACGGGCGTAGAAACCTGATGCTAGCGTTACCCGCGGGGATAAACAGCCATCTGGCAATAAAACATCCAAAAGATACTGCTGACAAATACACGCATATGTATATTGCTGGAACACGGTTGTCAGCGTTGGTTGACCGCGTTTTGCCCAATAATTTTGGCTACGCGGTGGTCGATGATGAAGGTAAGGTACTTTTCCACAGCGATGATTCGTTAAGCCTGATTGAAAATTTTTTTACTGAAACGAACCAGAATCCACAGCTTTTAGTTTCGAGTCAACATCATCATGCCATGGTCCCAACGCTTATGGATGTCGAATATAAGGGGATTCCTCATCAACTGGTTATTGGCTCGCTGGCTGAGCGAGGGGCGAATTCATCTGCAGAATCCGGAATTCCATGGCAGCTTATCGTCTTTTATGATCCTCAAGAACTGCAAACCAACAACATGGTGTTGGTTTTTGTTGCGGTATTGCTGTTTTTACTGGTGCTGATCCCGGCATTCATTTTACTTCGTTATGTTACCCATCAGCGCTTTTGGCAGGAAGTTTGTGGCTTTGATGAGGCCCGCAAAAACTATTATCTGCCACTCGGCCTGATGTTGTTTGCTGTCAGTTTCTGTATTCAGTTTCAGATGGGGTGGTTACAGAGCATTTTGGGGCGTTTGTTGCTTTGGGGCATTTTGTGTACGGCGATGGCGTACGTACTGGTCGCTGTATTTAAATTGCGTTTGAGCTTTTTCTACTGGTGGCGGCAACCTTTGCTGGCTTTTTCATTTCTTTTGTTGCCGTTACTTTCTGTGAACTGGATATTTGATTCCGGCATTGATTTTGAAACAGAAAAAGCAAACTGGCTAAGTGCGGCCCTGGGAGGTCTTGTCTTCATTGGGAGTATTGCTTTTTTAGTGCAAAAACTAGAATCGATAAGCCAATGGCAAATGTGGCTACGCACGAAAGTTGAGGCGCTATTATTGAAATGGAAAGCGCTAGTTTTGAAGCCGAAGGCTGTTATAGCAGTATTATTCTTATTCCTGTGTGGTTTATTTGTTTTTGTTGAGGCAGAGACTGTTTGGTGGTGGCTTAAGAATTTATTGCTGGCTGGCAGTATTATCATCCTTATAGTTGTCAGTTTAAAAGCTGAAAAGTGGTTTAACAAGATTGAAGAAACAGAAGCTGCAAACGAGTCGGCAGGCTCAAACGAACAAGCAAAAAATGCAAATATAGTGGTGCCGGTAAAGTCATCAGCTAAACCGGGAACGCCAAAACTTCACAAAGAGTCCACACGGTTTTCCGTGGGATTTGTCATATTTTTAACAGGCCTGGTTTATCTGGGCGCTTCTGCGCCTGCCTCACTAATTGCCTACAGCGCGCATGATTATTTATTACAACGTAAGTCGCAGTTTGAAACTGCTGAGATGCAACAGGCTATTGAGGAGAAACAGGCAAATTTCAGCACCTACCTGAGTTTTATCAACGGCAAATCTTGTCAGGATAAGGCTAAACACTCTTTGTGTGACTTAGAACTCAATATCGATCTTAATGGGTTATTAGAGTCTTATTTCCCTGACGAAGTATATTGTTTTGTTAATGGCCAAAATCAATGCGATACGCAGTGGGCGAAACTATACGACAGAAAGCAAAGCGAAGGTGGAAAGGGCGAATTTACAGACAATGTATTTGATATCCTGTTTAGCCAAACTCCCAGTGAAACTGAGTTTATCAGCCATCTGTCCTACGCAGCCAAACAGGACTTAAATTCACGGCCACACTCATCAATGGATGCAAGATATGAACTGCGATATCGCACAGACCTGTTAATGTTGTCAGCGATCAGCAAAACCTCGGGCTTTCTGATAATGCTGATCATGTTATTCGGTTTACCTTACGGACTGTATCTTGTGATGCGTCAGTTGGTTGTAAAGCGTTTGCTGGGCGAGCACTTGCAGGATCAATATGCAGTCAGGTCAGGATGCAAGGACGATCAATATTACGCATATGAATTTCCCGATATTGAGGTAGGTAATGTGCCCCAAAAAGGGCACTCATTAATTGTCTTAAATAGCACACGATTAACGGCAGAACAGAACATCCTGGCAAAAATAAAGAAAGACGATGATAAACATAAAGAGCAACCTGGTCTGCAAAACATCATATTGCACGAAAGTAAGGTCTTCAGAATAACGGACTGCCTGGATAAGTATTACAGTACAGAAAGTCATTGCGATGACTTTTATTTTCTGGACAACCTTAACAAAGCCATTTCTGACAAACGTGGAAGCTGCGTAATCGTTGCGCTGTCAGGACTTGAACAAGTCAGCCTTAATCGTGAGGCGCGCCAAAATGCGCTTGCATTGCTATATGAACTGCATCTTAAATCTGATGTGACCTTAGTATTGGTGGCTGAAACAGCGCCGTTATACCGACTGCTTAATCCCGGAGCTTACGATGCAACATCAACGGCTACAGCACCGGATATAGATGAAAAAAATTGTTGGACTAAATTGTTTTCTGAGTTTGAAAAGCACTATGCCTGGTCGCCACTGTGTAAAAGCCGTTTAGAAAACTTGTTTGATATCCAGGCGCTTATTAAACATGAATGTATGGCGTGGCCCGAACTTAAATATGTCAAAGAAAAGTTTGATAACGAGCTCTGTTCAGAGCCAGAACAGGTTATCGAATTTATGCTGGTGCATGCGGGAGCACTTTACCGTCGTAAATGGGAAGAGTGTACCGTTAAAGAAAAGCTTACTTTGTGGAAAATGGCCCATGGTGCCAGTATCAATCCGGAAAGCGCGATAATTATTGAGCGCTTGGTGCGGCGTTGTTATTTATTCCGGGATAAAGGCTGGCATTTGGTTAATGAAAGCTTTCGCCAGTTTATTTTAACTGCAGAGCCGGAGTCCGTTATTAAAGGTTGGATGGATAACACCAGCAGTGGCGCATGGAGTGTATTACGCATACCTATCTTTGCCATATTACTGGTGCTATTGGCAATTTTTATTTATTCCAGCGGTAGCTCGCTCAATACACTATTAAGTATTGCCACCGCCACGTTAGGACTGATCCCGTTGCTTATTAAGAATCTGAGCCTGCTTCGCGGTGGTGGCACTGAAATTGAGTAGCATTTAGGTATTCCTGCTGAGTGTTCCAACCGCGGTACTTATGTTGTCATCACCATCGGTAAGTTCGATGATCTGCCGGTGGATGGTGGGCTTAGCAATGAGTGCCGCCAGGGTATTGGCTACGTTGCCCCGTTTTACCGAACCATAGGGGAGGGCATAGTCGAGACTCACTCTATCATCAGCATCTTCATCAAGCAGTGTGCCCGGGCGCAGGATAACCCAATCCAGTGATGATTTTACCAGGCGGGCATCGGCCGCTTTCTTCACCTGCATGTAATGCTCAAACCCCTCGCCGAGTCCTTTAGTGCGCCCCGCTTCCGGAAAGGCTGAGACTAAATAAAAACGTTGAATACCCAGCTCCTCGGCTAAATCTGCCAGTAGTGCCGGGGTGTCTCCGTCAATTTTACTGGTGCGATCCTTACCGCTGCCAGCAGCGCCAGCGGAGAAGATAATAATCTCGTGGTCTTGTAGCAACCTTTTATAGTCGCCGCGGGTTAGGCCCATCATATCGCCAGCAACTGGTTTCGCACCTTGCTGTTTTAGATAATCGGCCTGTTCCGGTTTGCGATGTAACGCTGTGACTTCATGTCCCTGGGCGAGCAGTTGCGGAAGAAGACGATGACCAACCCCGCCGGTAGCGCCCATAAAAAATATCCGACTCATAACAACTCCTTGGTTGTATAATTCATAGCTCACAATGGGAGTGGGGATAACAATCAGTGTTTTCTACCCGGTAATGGCAAATTAGGATTAACAGGCAATGGTTACGGAGGATGACTCAAACCAACGATATTCGTTGAATAAAGCTTGTGCAGTCATAAGAAGCTCTATATAATGCGCGCCCTTACAGCCACCCAAATTAAGTTCCTTGTCTCCATGCAGATGGCTGTACTGCGCGAGGCTACAACCGTAAGGAGCGTTTTAATGCGTCATTACGAAATCGTTTTTATGGTTCACCCTGACCAGAGTGAACAAGTACCAGGTATGATCGAGCGTTATACCACAATTCTGAAAGCAGATGGCGGACAAATCCATCGCTTGGAAGACTGGGGCCGTCGTCAACTGGCTTACCCAATCGAAAAACTGCATAAAGCACACTACGTTCTGATCAACGCTGAAGCGACTGCTGAAGCTGTTGCTGAACTGGAAACTGCTTTCCGTTTCAACGATGTTATCCTGCGTAACATGGTTATGCGTACCAAAGGTGCGGTAACTGAAGCTTCTCCTATGATGAAGGAAGAGCGTCGCGAACGTCGTGAAGATTCTGCTCCTCGTGGCGAGCGCGCAGAAAAACCTGCAGCATCAAGCGAAGAATAAGGAGAATTAATCATGGCTCGTTTTTTCAGACGTCGTAAATTCTGCCGTTTCTCTGCAGAAGGTGTTGTTGAAATTGATTACAAAGATATCGCTACGTTGAAAAACTACGTAACAGAAAGCGGTAAAATTGTACCTAGCCGTATTACCGGCACCAGCGCTAAATACCAGCGCCAACTGTCTAGTGCTATTAAGCGTGCACGTTTTCTTGCACTGCTTCCGTACACTGACTCTCATAAGTAATCTGGCGAAGAATAAGGGGTAGCATCGATGGAAATCATTCTACTGGATAAAATCGCCAACTTAGGCGGTCTGGGTGACACTGTCACAGTTAAATCTGGTTTTGCACGTAACTTCCTTTTCCCACAAGGCAAAGCAGTTCCTGCAACCAAAGCAAACGTTGAAAAATTTGAAGCGCGTCGCGCAGAGCTGGAAGCGAAAATCGCTGAACAACTGGCTGCTGCTCAGGCGCGTGCCGAGAAAGTTGCTGAGCTGGGCGAAGTAACTATTGCTGCACCAGCTGGTGAAGAAGGCAAACTGTTCGGTTCTGTTGGTACTCAGGATATCGCTGATGCGATTACTGCAGCTGGCGTAGAAGTAGCGAAAGCAGAAGTTAAACTGCCTACTGGTACACTGCGTGAAACTGGCGAGTACGACATCGACCTGCAATTACACTCTGACGTAATGGCAACTGCTAAAGTAGTTATCATCGCTCAGGCGTAAGCGCTAAGTGATTTACAAAAAACCGCGCTCCGGCGCGGTTTTTTTATAATAATACTTTCTAGCGACGCCCCAGTTTTCGCGGGCCAAAGCGGCGCCGTGATATCACCTGCTGTTCATCTTCCTGTTGCATCTCGGCGATTTTCGCCTGTAACGCCTTTCTGCTCTGACTATCATCTGCGTTGGGTGCGCCGTCTTCCTTAACGTGGATCAGCGCCGCCTCCACCACGGGATTAACCTGATTAGCCCGGGAGGTATCAAAGTCAGACTCTTTCGCCAGGGTATCGCCAAACACTTTGTCGGGTTCATCATTACTCATTTCCAGCTTTCTGAATTCTGCTTTGGTTTCTATCAGTGCCTTGACTGCCTGGGCCTGGGTCTCGCTAAATTTAAATTGCTGGCTTTTGAGCTGCATCCTGCCACCGAAATAAAAGGCAATAATCACGCTTAGTAATGTCCAGTAGCCGTCGGGAATCGAACTTAACGCCAGGGTTATCTCGGCAAGGTGGGTTGGCGAAAAATAAGCGATCACAAAAATGAACAGGATCAGTGACACAATCATGGGCCGGATAAGGCGGTTAAATGCATCGGCCAGAGAATCAGCCCAGTTACGGTTCTGACGAGCGTTAAACTCGGCCTGATAGGTTTTTAACAGCGCCATTTGTTCATCTGCAGAACGTTGGGCGTCTTTTTCCTTGTTAGACGTAAATACGCCGGCGACGGTTTCTACACCTTTGGATACGGAATCGGTGATTGCCGAGATGGGGTTTTCAAAGAGTTTACTCATAACGGTTCTGCCTTATGCCACACGGTGATCAGGTAAGAAACTTCTGGCTCTGGCCAGCCAGCCTTTCAGAAAGACATTCTGGCTGGCATCATTGGTCACAATATCGGCGTAAAACATCTGGCGTTCTTCAACCAGTGCGACAAGCATCCAATCGCCCAGTTCCTGTAAACACGCATAGGCCTGGGCTTTACTTTTAGGGCCCATGAGGCCGTCTACAACTAGCGGGCCATAACCTGCGTCGTTACAGACTTCCTGTAAAAATTTGATGGCCCGTCGCGGCCCGTGATTCACCGCACTGTCGAACAGGAAAGGCTGGATAGGCGGCGGTAATTTGTCGATACGGGGAACGCGGTAATAATTGAGCTCGTAGATGTCTCTGGCGGTTTCCACATCCAGAGCTTTTACCATATCAGCCGTTACAGCCACTTCCAGATAGCGTGAGAGCGTTTTTTGGGTAATACCAAAATTAGTGGGGCCTCCCCGGTCTGCCGGGTGATTCACATAGCCGCCCTCCTTAACCAGAATTTGGTCGATCATTGTTTCTACATCCATGTTGCCTCCGGCTTTGCTTTGTTGTGGTTAATAATTAAACACATAATCCAGGTGATTTGCCATCTTTATGGTTAATTAATGTACAGCTTGTGGTGCGGGCTAAACCTGGAAGAAGTGGCGGTATGTGCGAAGCACCAGACGGGCGCTGGTGTGGGTAGTAAAACGTTGCGCCGGACAAGAGCGGCCCTGGCCTTGCCGGCGGGTGTAAACCCAGGCCTGAATGGCTTTATTGCGGGAACGCAGACAAACGCTTTCCCGTTGGTAGTAGGGGACGTCCTCCCAGCAGTCTGCCGCGTTGAGTTGTGCAGGTGTTAGCCAGAGGAGTGAGCCGCAAACGCTTTGGTGTGGCGAAGGCTGGATAAACCGATAGCCATCATAGCCCATACGCAAGCGCCAACCGCGTAAAACTGCGGGTGAGGCGGTGACAGTACGGCCAAATAAACGGCGCTGATAGCGCGGCAGCAGCAATGTGCCGTAACAGAATACCGCTGCCGATTTGCGTAGCAGGGCCAGGGGATCAACGCCCGGCTTTAGCCATGGCCTTTTCACACTTACCCCGCCACTCATCATCCAGCACCTCAAGGCCAACGTAATCGCTGGCTCTGGCAAAATGCTCCGGGTTGTAAACGCTACGCATCAACTCGCCAACGCTAACTGTCTGCTCCGATCTGCTTTCAAGAGAAACGCTGTCGCCGGTGTGAATAATTCCGGTTTTTAATACCCGGTAATACCAGCCGGTAATGCCGTGATTGCCGGTAAAACGGTCGAGATTAGGTGTGTTAAAGCGGTGATTAATTTTATTACACGGGGCGCGAGGGGCACCCACCTGCACAATCACTTCGCCAAAGGCGTAGACATCACCAATCATCACGTTTTCATCAGTCATGCCCTCAACAGTGAGGTTTTCACCAATGCTACCGGCTATGGCCTGCTCAGCAAGAGCCGGATAGTGTTGCTTTATTAACTCGTAACCTGCGAGACTGTACTGATGAAGCACTTTTTCCGGGCCGCCATGCAAGCGTTTATTGGCCTGGGTGTCTTCGTCGGTTCTGTCCTGATGAACAGTAAGAAAATAGGCCGGCTGTTTACAGATGGCTGATAGCGCTTTTCTGGGCCCGAGCGGGGCGGGTTTTCCGGCATATAACGCGGCTACTTGCATAATCATTCCTTTTAAATGGCCGGGGAAGTCTCCAGGCGCGAACCAGTATAACGAAAATGGTAGCAGTACTTCAGCCAGCAAAACGGTTTCGTGTAAAAAAATGCCAAAATTTATTTTGCCATTTAAACCTTTCGGCACAACCGAGCGACAAAGCTTTTGACAACACTAATGATAAGTAAGCAGACACACTCAGTATGACGGTAGAACAGGGAAATGTAGTGAATGCCCAAGCGGCATTTACCCAACATCAACTGCAGCAGCAAATAGAAGCGGCGCAGCAGGGCGATATGGTTGCCTACCGGCAATTGTACGACCGGTTTGTAGGCAAGGTGTATGCGCTGAGCTACCGGTTAACCGGCGATGCCGCGATGGCAGAAGATGCCACCCAGGAAGTATTTGTTCAGGTATGGCAGAAGTTAGGTAACTTTTCTGGCAAGAGTCAGTTTGCCACCTGGCTGCACAGCGTGACAGCCAACATCACCATTAGCTATTTGCGTAAGCAAAAAGGATGGTTAAAACGGATGTTTTCCATGGAGCCGGAAACGGAGCAGCAGTTGCTGGCTGAACCGGCAACCGACCTCACGCAACTGGATAAATGTATTGTGAGGTTACCTGAGCGGGCACGGCTGGTGTTTGTGCTGCACGCAGTGGAAGGGTACCGGCATGAGGAAATTGGCCGGATGCTCAACATGGCAACCGGTACCAGTAAAGCCCAGTATCACCGGGCCAGAACGTTATTAGAGGAATGGTTGGGAGAAAGCAGTGAATAATCAACCGGACAACTTAAAGCAACAACTCGACACGCTGGCCGATGAAATTAAGCCATCACGGGATTTATGGCAAGGCATCGAACTGGCCATTACCCAGGTTACGCCTGCTCAGCCAGCGCGTTCGCGGTGGCCGCTGGCGGCTGCAGCTGGCTTAGTTTTACCGGCAGTACTGGTGTGGTTGTTTATGAGTAGTGGACAGCCACCTGTGGGCTCAACCAATCCAACGGTGGTTGCCCAAATGAGCAAACAATTTGAATCTCAGAAAGCTTCACTTCTGGTGGCTTATCAAGACCAGCACGCCGTAACTGATAACTGGCAGGGACAGCTAACTGAACTTGAATCGGCGGCTGATGCAATAAAGGTCGCGTTGGAAAACGATCCGAATAATATGGCGCTTTTGCGAATGCTGCAAAACGTTTATCAACAACAGATTGACCTGATTGAGCGAGTGCACGCGCCCAAATGGCAACAAATTTAATAGGTGAATTATGCAAACTTTAACGACAACACATTACTTGACGAAACTTTTCTGGGGCACAGCAATGGCCGGAGTGCTGCTTTCTGCGAACGCTTTTGCTCAGGAAAAAATCGACCGGGTGCTGGATACTGACAGCAAGCCGTTTGTGGAAATGGAACACGTGTATGGCAAGGCCGACATTAAAACCTGGGATAAAAATCAGGTCAGAATCACCGGTACCCTGGGTGAACTGACTGAGGAGTTTACTTTCGAAAAACGCGGTAACTCAGTGGTTATTGATGTAGAGGTTAAAAATAATCACTATCGTTGGGAAGATAAAGACGAAGCGAAAGACAATTTAACTGTATTTGTACCGGTAGGCAGCCGCTTTGCTTATGAAACGGTTAATGCCAATGTTAAGATCGAAGGGCTGCAGGGCGGTACCTCAATTGAAGTCGTTAACGGCGATATCGAGGGCCGTAATCTGGGCGGTAAGGTTAATGTGGAATCTGTTAATGGTGACATAGAGCTCAAAGGGATTACCGGCATGCTGACCGTTGAAGCGGTAAATGGCGATATTGAAGTGGAGCATGACAGCGCCGAGTCACTTGAGGTAGTGAGTGTTAACGGTAAAATTGACCTGAAAAGCAACAGCCGGGAAGTGAGTGTGGAAACCGTGAATGGAGACTCTTCCCTGGAACTGGTTGAGGTGGACGATCTGGAGATGACTTCGGTAAACGGTGATGCGCGGATATCGATGAGCCTGGCGGATAATGCCGATGTTGAAGTTGATACCGTGGGCGGTAGCATTACGTTGAACTTCAGTGGTGATGTGTCAGCCCGCTTTGAACTGGAAGCCCACGCTGGTGGCAGCATTCGCAATGAAATTAACGATAGCAAAGTCAGCAAGGCCAAATACGGCCCGGGACAGTGGATAGACTTCACCGAAGGCAGTGGCAACAGCCGGGTAAGAGTCTCCACGGTAAACGGTCGCGTAACGGTTAAAAAGTGAATGAGCGACGCAGTCGCTCATTCATCCCGGAAGCTTCGTAGAAGCTATCCGGGATCTCCCAAACAGTTTTACTTACCCCAACGAGCATTTACAGGTAGTCAGGCTGTTAAGAAGATACCTGCTCGGAGGCCGGTATGACGGGCATTGAATTGTCATCCCGAAAGTCTCGTAGAAACTATTAGGGATCTCCCAATCAGTCTTACTCATCCAAACGAACATTTTCAGGTAGCCAGTTGGTTAAGAAGATACCGGCTCGGGGGCTGGTATGACAGAAGGAAATAGCCTCAGGACCTCAGGTGAAATCTCTGATACCCTGACCAACCTGTTCACCACTTCACAATTTAATGGCAAAACCGAATAAAAAAGGGCCGGTAAAAACCGTCCAGATATCCTGTTTACAATGCAAGACGCCGCTTTTTAAGTATCGCAAGGGCGGTAAAGGCGCACTGGTAAAGTGCTTCAAGGAACGGATTGTTGAAGATCACACTACAACACCCTGTCACTGCCCCGGCTGTGGTCAGGAATTTGCCCGGGATACGCTTATTCGGGGCGTACCCGCCTACAAGGTGATAGGCGGTAAAGTGCACATGAAATGAGGCGCTTAGCGTCTGTGGAAGGTTACTGGCCTAGTAAAGCTTTTACTTTATCGATGGGTAAAGCCTGGGTTGTGCCACGATGCCCGTCTACATCTTCGGCCATCAGTAAACTGTTATAAATAGCCTCTTCGGTGGCTTCTATTACTGCCTGAAACAATGGAGATACTTCGTTGTTCGATAAAGACGGAGCAAGGTGAGTGCTGTCCTTTTCGCTGCGGCGAAGGGCCTCGGCGGTACTGAACGCGATAACGTAATCGCCGGAGCCGTTAGTCAGGCTGGCGCCGGTTCTGGCTACGCCGCCCATGGCCCGTTTTGCCAGGCGGTAGAGGTTACGATCTGACAGCGGCGCATCAGTAGCCACCACTATCATAATCGAACCGTCTGCTGAGCTATCATTGTTGAGCGCCTCTGACAGGTAATACTGGTCAAGTGCTACACCAACCGGCTGACCGTCGATTTGCAAAATGCCGCCAAAGTTACTTTGTACCAACACACCAAGGGTATAGCCGCCGAGACTGTCGGGCAGTTTACGACTGCTGGTTCCGATGCCGCCTTTAAAACCAAATGCGCGAGTACCGGCGCCTGCGCCGACATTGCCTTCTGCAATAACACCACTGTCAGCGCTTTCAATGGCCTGAATAACCCGTTGTTGGGTAACGAATCTGGCGCGGATATTGTTAAGGTAACCATCGTTGGTTTCGCCCACTACGGCATTTACCGAGCGCACCTGCTCGTTGCCGGGTTGTTTCAAAGTCCACTCCACCACGCCGGCGATGCCCTCGGCCACGTTTAAGGTATTCGTGAGCACAATGGGTGTTTCAATTTCACCCAGTTCCTGAATCTGGCTAATACCGGCCATTTTGCCGTAACCGTTGCCCACAAAAACCGCCGCAGGCACTTTGCTTTGGCGTAAGTTGCCACCGGCCGGGATGATCGCTGTCACCCCTGTATGCTGTGCTTTGCCCTGATGCAGCGTAACATGGCCGACTTTGACACCGGCCACGTCGGTAATAGCGTTGAGCTTACCCGTGGGTAAAACACCGGGCTTGATGTTTAAGTCTCTGGCCCGGAGTTGTTCAGCATGCGAAACACTGGAGGAGAAAAGAGCGATACAGGCGAGGAAATGAATGGTCAATGGATACTTCATTGTGTGATCCCTGATGGATAGGTGAAAACGAAAATACCACCATATCATATACCTGGGATAGCTGACTGTGGGAAGTAGCGAGCGTGTTTCTTGGTACCTGAGTGCAGAAATAATTAGGTCAGGAAGGCAGA
Source organism: uncultured Alteromonadaceae bacterium (assembly GCA_950073835.1). GTDB lineage: Bacteria > Pseudomonadota > Gammaproteobacteria > Enterobacterales > Alteromonadaceae > Alteromonas. The sequence goes on along the minus strand of CATMRP010000109.1, from coordinate 604 downwards.
GCCATAAAGTGGCTCTATCTTCCTGTTGACTGGTTTTACGGCATCAGCACCAGTTTTTGTACCCGTCTGCCGGTAGAGACTTCCGAGGTGTAGAGGTTGCCTTTGCTATCTGCCACCACGCTGTGTAACCAGGTAAACTGACCGGGGTAACGGCCAGGGCGGCCAAAGCTGCCAAGCACTTCATAAGTATCGTGCCACAGTACCCAGATACGGCCATTCATCATATCGGCCACATACATGTACTTATTGTCGGGAGAGAAAGCCACATCGGTGGCAGTGCCAAGGCCCATGGTATCGCCGGCAATCACTAAGTCCCGTACAAAAACCGCCTTGCCGTTAGCATCGTTTTTAAACACCTGCAGGCGGTTATTGCGTCGGTCACACACGTAAATCAGGCCGTTATCTGACTTTGTCACACAGTGTACAATGTCGCCAAAGTTGGGCGCATCAGTGTTGATGTTCTCAGCCCCCGCGGTGGCCTGGGATACATCAAAATCGCCAGCGCGGGTACCGCCACCAGGAATGGCGGCATAGGCGCCCCAATATTGCGAAAACGCATTGTCGTTGGTGTTAAAACCAATGATACGCTTATTGATATAGCCGT
>CATMRP010000108.1 GCA_950073835.1 uncultured Alteromonadaceae bacterium | reverse complement strand
CATACTGCTTTTTAATTGCTGGGATTGTGCGGTAGCGCAACCTGTTAACACGGCCGAGGAGAACGAAAGAACCACTAACATTTTCAAATTCATTTTTTGCATAACAATACTCTCTTTTTCCGAAGTCAGAAAACTAACCAGTGCTGAATAATCACTGCTTGGTGCTCATGTTTAAGACTATTCATCACGCCTGAATAAAGCTTGAAAGGAAGATTAAAAGAACATTAAAAGCCGGTTGCCAGCTCCGGCGGGCAGAGAGTATTGCGCTCACATCGCCAATTAATCTGCATCAATAATCTGATGTTTAATGCTTTTCGTATCACTTGAGGTGTCTATACTTAAAATGTAAGTCTGCAATCTTTTAAGTGGGAGTCGTGGATGTTAAGTCAGCTGGTGTATCGAAGTCGTGCAACCCATAAGATGTCGGAGCCGGATATCGATAAAATTGTCACTGACTCAGAACCCTTTAATCAGGCCAACGATGTTACCGGTTTATTGCTTTTTGATGGCGAGTTTTTCTTTCAGGTACTTGAGGGGAAAGGCGATGTGATCCACGGGCTGTTTGAGCATATAAAAACCGACCCGCGCCACACTAATGTAGTAAAAGTGCTCGACAGTGCCTGTGCCAAACGCGACTTCGGCAAGTGGAATCTGCGAACGTTAATTCTTAAGCCCGAAAGCCAGTGTTACTGGCTCCCTTCAGATATTACCGTAAAACGTGACAGCAGAGTGTTTTCATTACTTAACAGCTTCGCAACCGGACGCTGGCGCAGCTGTGTTTCGGCAGCCGAACGCGCCACCGTTAACTGTACTATAGCCACCAGCCAAATTGACCTTACACCCTACCCGTCCAGTGATATCCAGTTTGCCTTTCAGCCTATTGTAGATAGCCGGATTGGCGGAATTTCATCCTATGAATCGTTGTTGCGCAACAGTGAGGGCCGTTTCCCTGAGTTAATTCTGGCCGATCTGCCAGAACAGCAAAGGTATGAGTTTGACTTAAAGTCCAAAGCTATTGCCATTGCTCAGGGGGCAAAACTGTTACAACCAGGCCAGTCTTTATCGGTTAATTTGTTGCCTGGGGCAATTACGAATAACGAACAGGTAGTAAGCCAATTGTTGCACTATCTCAAACAAGGTGGATTAAAACCTGAACAGCTGATTCTGGAAATTACCGAAAGTGAAATGGTTAAAGAAAGTGATGCTTTCTTTGCCGTCATCGAAGATATTCGTGCGGCGGGGATCCGACTGGCGCTGGATGATTTTGGCGCCGGATAAAATCAAACTGGACCGTGCAATTACCCACGGAATTAACGAAAGCGGGCCTCGTCAGGCCATATTGCACTCGGTATTTGAGTTCGCCAATGCCACTGGTAGCCACCTGATTGTGGAAGGAGTGGAAACCTTTGATGAGTGGATGTGGCTGAATAATGCAGGGGTACGTAAATTTCAGGGCTTCCTGTTTGCACGGCCGCAGTTAAACGGCGCCAAAGCTATTTATTTCAATGCCCGGGAGCTGGCTTGCCAACAGTAATAGCCGTTACACAGCATTACCGCCAGATTGGTAATAGTAAGCGGGTTATCCGTTTCGCTAGCTACCATTGAGACATTTCCCGTCTGATGCCGACAATTTTATCCTGACCGGTCTGGCGATGATGGTTAACGTTATTATCATGATTCGCGCGCAATGCCTGCGGCAGCAGCATAGCCACATTGTTGCCAATGACTTCATTTTTGCGATAGCCCCATACTTGTTCGGCCGCATGATTAAAAAAAGTCACCCGGTTTTTCTCGTCGATGCTGACTACTGCAATGATACTTTGCTCAAGGGCCTGAATAGCCTGGTTGGTTTTTGTCTTCTGTTGCCAGAACATGCTGCACTCCACCTATTAAAATATGTCGACCTCAGGATGGTGTTTACTGAACACGTCAACGCTGCAAGGAGCCAGCTGCGCTCAGTCAAACCGTATGTAATACGCGACAAATTTACATTGCGTTCACAAAGCGTAGTTCAAAATTGCGCTCTTTTTCGGATTTTTACGTATTGGAACTTAAAGTGTTGCGAAGTAACTTTATGTACAAGCGAAAAATCTATCTGTTTGGGATCACCTCAGGGCTGATCATGATGATTGCTCTATGCTGTACGGCTGTTTCTGCCTACCTGACACAAATTAACCTGGAGCAAAGTAATACCGGCCAAACCCTGCTGGCAGAACATCAGAAACTTAGCAGCATCTCCTATCGAATGTTCAAACAACTCACCGACGAGCTTATTTTTGGAGAAAGTGCCAACCAGGCTATCATTCGCAACAAACAGGCGCTTATTGCTCAGTCGTTAGACAAAATTCGCAGTCTCGAACTGCAACAACGGCAGGCTTTGGGCAGTAAAATGACTGCAGGCAGCATTGAAGATACCGACGAACTGGCCGCATTGATAGACGCCATCATTGCCGAATTCAAAGCCATCACAGCAACGTACAACAACACACCGCTGGAACAGCAAAACCGCTTGCAAACCTTGCTCGAGATAAAGATTGATAATGAATTTCGTGAGGCGATTAACGCCGCTGTGGTACGTCAGGGCAATGTGGTTTCAGCCATCAATGCAAAAATAGAAACCCTTAACACGGCCATTGTGTGGTTTGCCGTGGGCGTGGCGCTGTTTGCCATGCCCTGTATTATCCTGGCTTGTTACTGGCTGTTTAATCAGCTCTATCAGCCACTGACCATTATCAACAACGGCACAAAAGCCATCGCCGCCGGCGATTACCATCAGCGTTTACCAGAAACCCTGGATACCGAATTTACTCAACTGGTAACGTCGCTTAACCTGCTGGCTTCACGCCTGGCCGATCACGAAATGCAAGCGGAACACTCCCGCAAGCAACTCGAGTTTGAGGTAGAGCAGCGCACCCGGGAAATCAAACAGGTTAACGAGCAACTCACTAAAGTTGACTCCCGCCGGCGTCAGTTTCTGGCTGATGTCTCCCATGAACTCAGAACTCCACTTACCATAATCCGGGGGGAAGCCCAGGTGACTTTGCGTCAATCCTCTGCCTCGGAGGACGTTTACCGGGAAACGCTGGAGTCAATTTTGCTGCAGGCGGTGAACCTCAGTGAACTGGTAGATGACTTACTGTTGCTGGCCAGAGCCGAACTGAGCCAGTTGAAACTGGATACTTCGCATCAGCCGCTAAGCGATTTCCTGCAAAATCAGGTTAGCCAGTGGCAGCGTCTGCATGAAGATCGCCACTTTACCCTCGATATTGACGATGGAGCAGAAGCGTTACAGCTCAAATTTGACCAGCAGCGCCTTAAACAGGTGGTTGCTATTATGCTGGATAACGCATGTAAATACTCAGCACCTCAGTCGCCCGTTAATGTGTCATTAAAGCAGTTAGATAGCAGTGCCTGCATTGAGATAAAAGACTTTGGTGAAGGGATCTCCCCGGCTGATATTAACCATATTTTTGAACGCTTTGTGCGCTTTAAGCATAAGTCCGAAGGGCTGGGGCTTGGCCTGGCCATTGCCAAAGCCATTATTGAGGCGCATGGCGGGGAAATACAGGTTAACTCCACCCAGGGCGAAGGCACCCTGTTTCAAATTTATCTGCCAACGGATGTAGAATGATGAAGATTCTGATAGCTGATGATGAACTCTCACTGGTGAATTTCCTTTATCGCGGGCTCACTGCCGAAGGGTTTGAATGTATAAAAGAAACCGCGCTGCATAACCTGGTTGATTTAACCAAACGGGAACAACCGGATTTGCTGGTGCTCGACAGAATGTTTGGCGAAGACGATAGCGTGGAGATACTGCCCGCCTTGAAACAGCTCAGCCATGGCCCTATGGTGTTACTCCTCTCGGCCCTCGATGATATTGTCGAAAGGGTCACCGGGCTCGACAAAGGCGCCGACGACTACCTGTGCAAACCCTTCGATTTCGACGAACTGTTGGCCAGGGTTAATGCGCTCGGCAGACGGCATCGGGCGCAACCGGAAAAAGCGCCTCGCCAGCTGAGCTTTGCCAACGTGCAACTGGATCTGGAGTCCAAACTGGCCAGCATAACCCGAGACGGTAATGCAGAAGAACTCACCCTCACCAATATTGAGTTTAACCTACTGAGCTATTTTATCGAGTCGCAAAATAAAGTGCTCACCCGGGAGCGTATTTTAAGCCGGGTCTGGCAAAGCAACACCGATCCGCTGACGAATATTGTGGATGTTTATATCAGTCGCCTGCGCCAAAAACTGCCGCCTGCTGCGGGCATCGAAATCGCCACGATCCGCGGTAATGGTTACCGATTAAAGGCATTGAGTTAATCCGGCTGCCCTCTACTCTATCCACATCTCGTTGATGAGTGGCGCTTCAGCGTCGTTAGTAAACGTGATATTTATCATAATATCATCGCTGGTATTGGTATAGCGGGCCACAAACAGCAACCTTGGGTTGCCTGCCCGGTTCACTGCTGCAATTAACCGCTTTGATGTAAGCTGACCAAGCTGTGGCGCAATCGCCGCGTAAGCGTTTTGAAACCCCTCAGGCGTAATTCTGGCCGCCAGCGAGTCTGTCATCACATCTCGAAATGCCTGATAGTCGCCTGTTTCATGGGCCTTTAGCGCAATATCAACCACCGGCATTAATAATGCTAATGCCTCGGCTGCGTTTTTTCCAAAGCAACCAAAATAGTCTTCCGACTGTTGGTAATCGTCATTCATATTTCCTCCTGCCATCGCGAATTGGGGATGTCACGCTGGTGTGATACGCGCTGCCCGCGGGCTATCTCTGCCGCTCCCGGCTCCAGATCCCCATCCCGACGCACATTACTGAAACGCACCGGCAACCCCATGGCGGTGTAAAAATCCTTGCTATCCTGAACATGAAAATGCAGATGTGGCTCACTGGAATGGCCACTATGACCACAGTTCCCAATGTGCTGACCCGCCTCGACGGTATCACCAGGCTTAACCACGATACTGCCAGGTGCCAGGTGGGCATAAAAACCATATTCGTTTTCAGCATGCTCAATAATAATGTGATTGCCAGCAATATGCCGGCACATAAAATCTGCCACCCCATAGCCAACTGCGGGGGCGTTACCAATATTGTCCTTTACGCTCACCACTTTGCCCGCTGCGGCGGCAAGAATGGGCTGGTCGTAGCAATAGTAGTCGCTGAGCTGATTTCCCTTGCCCAGGTGACGGCGAAAATTTGCGTCGGCTTTCACGAAATCATAGGCATAACGCTGGGTTAGCACATGCCAGGAGTGGGATGTTTGAGGGCTAAGCCCCCCATTGTAAATCAGCCACTCACCGTCAAAAGGTAGCCGATAACGTGCTTTCATCTGATACTCAGTCATCGGCTTGCTACGTTGTTTTAGTCGCTTACTGATTTCAGCCTGCCCGACCAATTGTCGCAATTGCCCCCACAGGAGCCATGGATTAAAAGCGGAAAGCAGCAACGTGGGTAAAAAGATGAAATACATCCCCCAGGCGCCCACTTTTGCTACCGGCCCACTAACCGGCCACTGACTGGCTGGATGCGGCGCAATATCTACCGGTGGATGTTTTCGGGTCAGCCATTGACTGACCAGGAAATAACAGCCCAGGTAAAGCAAAACACTTCCCCACCCGGGTAAATCAAGCTGTAAGCTAAAATTTAATCCCAACTCTATGGCTGCGGTAAGCGCTAAAGCCAGCACAATAGACCAGAGCCACTCCCAGGGGGTGTCGTTGGCCAAATCCTTGGATTGAGCTTGCTGAGTCTGAGGGTGTTGTTTAGTCGATTTCATGTTGCCCCTGCCAGGGCGATTCGGTTGACCTTAACAGCATCACTTACTCATAAGATTTCGACAAGTGCAAATTTGTAAGCGCTTGTAGAATTAATTTTTTGAAAACAATTTCACCCCTTTTGCGTTTATCAGTCGTTATACCCAAAACCAGGGAGAAACAATTATGCAAATAACCGCAAATCCAACCTTTTCAAGCAGCGACGTTACTCGGCCATTAAGTTACTTTCTGTTGGCGGCATTGGTCACTTTTGGGCTGTTTGTAATGATGGCCAAATTAATAGAGCAACACGGCGAAGTTCCCAAAGTGGAAGAGCAAGTGATTATTGATGATTTTTTACTGCATATAGAAGAGCCAGAGACCATTACCAGACAACCGGTAAAGCCCATGGAAAAAACGCTTGAGCGGCCCCCTTCGCTGCCAGAGCCAGTTGAGTCTGATCCCGGCCCCAATGAACTCAGTGTTAACGTAGATCCGGTAATACCCGGCAGTCAAATAGCCATTAACACGGATTTTGGCCAACAAAGTGATACAACTGCCCGGCCGATAGTCAGGGTGAATCCCAGCTATCCGGCCGATGCGGCTCGACAAGGCATTGAAGGATGGGTGCAACTGACCTTTGACCTTACGCCGCAAGGAACGGTAACCAATATCACCGTGGTGGATGCTGAGCCGCTGCGCATCTTTAACCGGGAAGCCAAACGGGCGCTGGCAAAATGGCGTTATCAGCCCCAGGTAGAAAAAGGTGTACCTGTGGGGCAAACCGGGTTACAAGTAGTACTGACCTTCAAGTTGGAGCAGTAAGGATCGCCTGTGGGGATTGCTAAACTCGGATTTTTACGCACTTTCCTGAAACCGGAAACTGCCACAAGCTGCAACGACACTTTGTTCAGGCGCTATCGGCAAACCGGCGATAGCGCCGCGCTGAGTGCGCTCTACGATCAGCACTGTAATAATCTGTATTATTACCTGCTGGTAATGAGCGACCCCAACACCGCGGCTGACGTCACCCAGAAAGTCTGGCTTAAAGTGATGGAGTCGAAGCGGGACTATCACAGTCAGGGCCGCTTTCAGGCCTGGCTGTATACCATTGGCCATCGGATGCTAATCGATGAGTTTCGCCAGAGTAACCGCTGGCAGGCCGATACCGATCCGGACACCCTGGGTTCAGCAGCGCCGGTGAGTGATAACGCAACCGACTTTCATCAATTGCTTAAACATCTGCCGTTTACCCAACGGGAAGCATTTTCGCTTCAGCAAGAAGGATTTAGTTTGCAGGATATCGCCAGCATCTGTGATGTACCGGTCGAAACTGTTAAAACGCGCCTGCGATATGCCCGCAACACCCTGAAAAAACATTGGAAAACATCATGAACGAGTCCGACCGTCAAGACGCATTGCAACAGGCATACAACACTGCTAAGCAACGTTATCCGGCGCCCGGGCGGATAAAACGGGCGGTGATCAATCAACAATCTGGTAACCACCAGCACATCATTGAGCGCACCAAAGCTAAACTGCCCGGCCGGGAGTGGCTGGCGCTGGCTGCAGCGCTAGGCTGTTTGTTATTGCTGGTTAAAGGCGCCCCGCTCATTAACCAGCCACTGCCTGACAAGGATCTCATTGCCCTGGAAGTGGAATACCATGGCTATCAGGATGACGTGGCGAGCCTTCCCGATTACCGCGAGAAACTCACTTTGTATACCCGTGAATTTACCCGCCAGCTCGATACGCTGAATGTGTTTTATTCACGCCCGGCCATGCTGGCAAGCCATCAGGGAAACTGGCTGTTTACCGATTGTGATAATCAGAGCATTACCGTTTCTCATGAGTTAATTGATGATTTGCGGGCACTGCAGCGAGTGGATCCTGCATTGGTAGAGGGCACTTTTGTCGCGCTGGCCTTTGATAAGCAAGGCCGGCTGATAAAAATAGAACAGGCTCCCATCAGAAGCTGCTAGCCTGTGCGGGCACTATAATTTTTACTGGTCAAGCGTCCAACAACATGGTTTGATTATGGTTAACACCATACGCAATATGCAAGCGGCGCTACCTGCAAGGACCCTCACCGTGAAAAACCTGTTTCAAGCTATTGATAATAAAGATACCGAAACCTTTACAGGCTTTTTAGCAGAACATGCCACCTTTCGTTTTGGAAATGCGCCGGTAGTCACTGGCCGGGCTAATATTGCCGCCGTGGTCGACGACTTTTTTAACAGTGTAAAAGCGCTCTCTCATACGGTGGCTGAAACCTGGCGTCTCCCAAACGGCGTGATATGCCAGGGAACTGTAACTTATACCCGTTTTGATGACACTACTCTGACCATTCCCTTTTGTAACATCTTTAAAGTTAATGAGGACCTAATCGAAGAATACCTCATTTATGCCGATGTTTCGCCGCTGTAAGGACACCATCCCCCCTTTCAGGCCCTTTCCCTGCTGGCTATCCATGGGCCGTAAAAAATGCATGCTTTTTGCGTAATAACTGTGCTAAGTTAGTTTTCTAGCTATTGTACTTGCATAAAAACTAACAAAAATGAGTACAGAACAGGAAATAATAAAAAAACATCAACCTGTGATCCGCGCATTAATTCCTTACCAGCAGCAAGGTCGGCTGCTTGAGGGGCTTAACCGGTTCTCGTCACGCCTGAATGCTCAGTCCAGACAAGTCATCAAAGAGGAAGTCATCCGCTTAACCTCACAAACCGACGCGCCTGCAGATAACTCTGCCTTTGCTCAATTTCCGGTTAAACGCTTTTCTCATTTTGGGATAGAAATGACCCTCGATAAGGTGGGCACGGAGATCCTGAAAAGAGAAACGTCCCGTTACATGGAACAATATACCGTTGGCGTGTTTGAGTCGATCACCAACTCCGCCCATTATCAGGGTCTGGTGCAGCGTCAGTTACGTGAGAAAATAATTAAGGCCTTCGCGGTTCAAACCCAGTCTTATCAGGATATTCAGTTTAACAACGACCTTTCAGTAACCCCCAATTTCTCGGTAGCTACACCCGCTTATCAAAATGGCCGAACCGTAGCCGTGGTGGCCTTAAGTGCCACACAACTTACCATAGCCTGTACCCGCTCGCCCAAGTTTACCTCAGTCACCGACATTCCTGTTACCTTTCCACATATTGCCGGATTGTGTTCTGCGACCGAAGTCATTCACTTCGATTATGTCCGGGTAGAATTTAACGCGGCCTCGCAGCGGCATCATGCGGTATTACAACTGGCAGAACAAGACAAGCAATGGCAGGCTGTTTTTCAGCGATACCTCAATCGGGTGATGTTGCGCCTGCCCCTTGAACGCGACCTTGAAATTGAGCGCTCTATGCAAGCTCTCGATCGCGATAGAATTGTCCAAAGCGCGCCCTGGCTGCCGGTATTGATGAAGAAAGACGGCGACCGGCTGGCCCCCCGAATGGTATTGCTTACCCCAGTGAATACTCAGCGCAACCCGGCTTACCGAAGTAAACAACTCTTGCCAGGTAAAGCTGCTCTGCAACGTATTCTGATAGAACTCAACGCCTTTAACGAAGCTTTTGTGCTGCGACTGAGCATTACTCAAAGTGACAATTCGTCGGTTTCGCTGTGTACCACCGTTCGACAACTGGAAAAGCAAAATCTGTTGGCTAATTTTGTGCAGTTGGGACTGGAACATAACAGTCTGGAACTCTGGCAGTATCGATTAGCGACGATCAGCCGCGACAGTCAGGAAACCGCTCGGATCCTGCAGGATATGTCTCATCAGGATCACAGTGACATTTTGTCGATGGGACATATTCTTTATATGCGATCCATTCATGAGGCACTCGGTCCCTTGCATTTGCTCAGCAAGCCGGAAAAAGCCAAACTGCCCCGTCAGTATATCGATAATGACAGTCACTATCCTCTGCATTTTGTAATGAACGATGATATTGACCGGCGCAAGGAGCCCCGCTTCCGGATAGAAACCGATGCCCAGATTAAAGTAAGCCTGATGAACAGTTATGCCGCCACGGTGAGAGACTTTTCACTCGGTGGCATCCAGCTCCAGATCCACGACTGTCATGACGCCATATTACCGCCCGAGGTAAAGGTTAGTATTGTCGATTTCAAGCTGAAATCACAACGTTATAAAGTGCTGGACTACAACCCGCATACCGGGGTGTTGCGCTTGCTTGCAATCACAACCGATAGCACGTCAAAAGTGCTCAAAAAACTCAGTTCGGGTTTGTCTCTGCAATCCAGTATTGAAAATATTATGCTTAGGCAATCACTGTATTTCCGCTATATGTGGGAAGTAGTCAGCCGCCATTATCCGAATGCCGCTTTACAGGTTATCACCGGCAGACAGATGATCCACCGCATGAAAACCTTGTACACTACCCAGCAAAACAACGATCTGCACCCCTTTGCGGTATACAACCACAACGCACCGCTGCATGGTTTTTTTGCCGACATGGGTAAATCACCACCAGATTCTTCGGTACTGCGCCGCTTGTTACAACAAGCCGAACGGTACCATTTAGCCATCCACTGTGAACGTAAAACCGACAATAAATTAATCAACCTCACTCAGGTACAATGCTTTGAGTCATCGTTGCGGTATAAAATTAAACAGTCACTGGAGAACGAAGAAACTCAGCTTTACGTGGCGGGCATTGAATGTCAGAAAAATGAATCTATCAACAGCCCCATGACCAAGCAACGACTGGCGCTGTTATCCCGCATTGATCTGGATGTTTATGAAAAACTGCAGGCTTTGCAACAAAATTACTCCCATATTATTCATATTATCGATCTGTCGGCACTACTTAATTCCTTTATCAAAGCCGCTATTGTACCGGCCCCCGCAAAGGAGAATGCCGCTCCCGCGGCATCCGCCGATAAGGTTACATAATAAAGTCGACCACGCCTCCATCTACACGCAGAGCACTGCCCGTGGTGGCCGATGCAAGTGTTGAGCAGGTGTAAGTGATCATGCTAGCCACTTCCTCAACCGTTGCCATGCGTTGGATCACTGAGGATGGGCGATTTTCCATGACAAATTTCACCCCGGCTTCCTCAATGGAAATCCCGTTTTCTTTAGCTGATTGAGCCAGAAATGCCTGTGCGCCTTCGCTCAAAGTAGGCCCTGGTAACACGGCATTCACCGTCACACCGGTGCCAGCTAAACGTTTTGCTAACCCTCTCGATAAACCCAGCAGCGCAGTTTTAGTAACGCCATAATGAATCATATCGCCAGGTATATTGAGTGCAGACTCTGACGCTACATACAGAATGCGGCCCCAGCTGTTCTCAACCATGGTCGACGCATAATGACGACTCAGGCGAACTGCCGACATCACATTAACATCGTAATATTGTTGCCAGGTTTCATCGTCAGTTTCGAAAAAATCCTGGGTACCGTAGATACCCAGGTTGTTAACCAGAATGTCTGCGCCAGGTACTGCCTCAATTAGCCTGTTGCACCCCTCTGCAGTGCTCAAATCTGCCGCAACACCCGATACATCGGCGCCCGCAACCGCTTGTTTAACTGCATCCACTGCCTGAGCAACTTTTTGTTCGGTGCGGCCATTTACGATAACTTTCGCACCGCACTGAGCGAGCTGTTTAGCCGCCCCCAGTCCGATACCTTCTGTTGAACCGGTAATAATTGCCACTTTTTCAGGTAATTCGATTTTCATTTGCTAAACTCCATGTTTGTAGGGTGTGATAAGTTATACGCTGAAGATGAATTTTCGTCATAAGTGGTTGTGAAACGTAGTATTCGAAGGAATAGAATCATGCCTGATACTTTCAGAGCCAGTTTTGCAAACACCTCGTTCTAAATAACTATTGCATAGCTTCAGGCAATGTTGCTACTGTGTGAGTCTGTGGTTAGAAACTGCTTTTGTCGTACCAAGAGTGGTTCGATGCTTTGGGTTGTTTAAAGCACACAAGAATATGATTACCTTAAAAAATTTATTAAAAATAATACTGTTCACAATAAGCTTAACCGGCAGCACTCTGGCGGCTGCAAAAACCATTACGCTGGTAGACGAGCAAGGCCATCCGTTTATCAATGCGGTGATTAGCGTAGAGCCCGCCGCCGGGGAAGCATCGAGCCTGCCTGCTCCGCCACAGCAACCGGCCATTATGGATCAGGTAAATCGCCAGTTTGAACCCACCACGCTGGTTATTGAGCAAGGCCGGACGGTGGTGTTTCCCAACAGCGATAATATCCGCCATCACGTGTACAGTTTCTCTAAACCTCATCCTTTTGAAATAAAACTGTATGCCGGTGACTCTGTTCCCCCCGTGCAGTTTGACAAATCGGGTATCGTGGTGCTGGGCTGCAATATTCACGACACTATGCTCGGCTTTATTTACGTAAAGGATGGCAACCCCACATGGCAAACGGATAAAAACGGTCAGGCCACTATAACCACCACACAGAGTGAAATACTGATTTGGCATCCGGATCTCTCGGTTAATCACCTTAAACGATTGCCCTATGAGTTGAACGACGGGAACGAGCCAGTCACCATTACCCTGCCACGTGTCGCCCAGCTAGAGACCTCAAAGCGCACATTCGGCAATAGTAAGTTTAAGCGCCAATGACCGTTACCCTGCGACAGTCGCTGTTTCAGATACTCTTTATTGGTATTTTTATTACAGCGTCGATGATCCTGGGTAATGTTTGGACAGTTACCTCTAAAACCGCACTGAATCAGGTTACCAAAAATATCGAGGTGGCAAATTCTGTGCTGGACCAATTGCTGCAGGACCGCAGCGAACAGTTGCTGAATTCTGCCCGGGTACTCACCGATGATTTTGGTTTTAAGCAGGCTGTTGCCACCGGTGATATCCCAACCATTCAAAGTGTGTTGCAAAATCACGGTCAGCGTATTGAGTCAGATTTTATGATGCTGACCGACTTATCCGGTAAGGTGTTGGAAAGCCAACCAGGCTATTTTGCCCGCGGATCCGACTTTCCTTTCCCTGATATTATTAATAAAGTGCTCGAAGAAGGTGGCTCAGAGAATGCCATCATTGTAGACGGCAGCCTGTACCAGATAATTATGTTACCGGTTTATGCCCCTAACCCTATTGCCATTGCCGGCATTGGCTTTATGGACGGCGATGAGTTTTTAAAGCAGGTCAAAAGAATCATTCAGGCTGATATCATCGTTTCGTCGAAACGTTCGGTAAATGGTTCACATGTTGTATTACACAGCAGTCTGCCCTACATTCAGGCGCAGCGAGTCATCAACGCCGATCAGCAAACCATGAGCTGGTTCGATGTGACTTTTTCACGGGATACTCCCTACCTGACCCGCGATTTCAAACTCCCCGACACGCTGAGTAATGAAGTATCATTAACTCTTGCTGTGGACGTATCTACCCATTTTGATAATTTTACCCAGTTACAATTCAATATCCTTGGTATTTCTTTATTGGCTATCGCCGGCTCTATGTTGCTATCAATGTTTATGGCCAGCCGGGTCAACAAGCCGGTGGCCAGCTTGGTGACTGCAGCCAATCATCTGGCCGACGGTGATTATGAGCAAAGTGTAAAAACCTCAGGGCATTTGCAGGAAATCAACGAACTGTCGGACGCCTTTGTGCGCATGAAAGACAGTATTCAAAACCGTGAACAACGCATCCTGATGCAATCCCGGCTGGATATGCTTACCCGCCTCTACAACCGCAGTTACATGGAAGAGCTTATTCAACAGCGCCTGGATTCCGGTGAGTCCTTGCAGGTTATCGGCATTAATATTCGCGATTTCAGAACCATTAATGACCTGTATGGCTATTCCAATGGCGATAGCTGCATTATTGCCATTGCCGAACGCATTAAGCGCTGGCGTGGCACTGCAGCCCGATTATCCGGCGGCGAGTTGGTGTGGTTTGCCAACGAACCACTCACGGATGACCAATTGGAAACCTTCCATACAATCCTTGAACAACCGGTTTCCACTCAGCAATTGGTGATGCCAATTAAACTGGTATTTACTGTGGTTAACTGCCCGGCTGATGCCGATAACGCTCAGGATCTTTTCCGGCGTATGAACATACTGCTTGATGAGGCAGAAATGGGCGCAAACTGGCTGCTCCGGTTCAGTTCAGAAATAGAGCAGCGTTATCTGCGCCGCCTGAGTATCATCACCGAGTTAAAAGAAGTGTTACAAAGCGAACAGGATGAATTGTCCCTGGTTTACCAGCCTAAGATCAGCCTCAAAACCCGCCAGGTAAATGGCCTTGAAGCGCTTATCCGCTGGAACAGCCAGCGCCTTGGCTTTATTCCGCCGGATGAATTTATTGCGATTGCTGAACAGGCAGGGTTTATCGAGCAGGTGACCGACTGGGTACTTAACCGCGTGGTTGCCGATATCCTGATACTCCGAGAACACCAGATATACATTAAACCGGCGGTAAACTTGTCGACTCAGGATATTCAAAACCGCCCATTGCTAGAGCGGCTGATCGCCTTACTCGAAGCGAATGGCTTAAGTGCCAACGATATTACCCTTGAGATCACCGAAAGCGATCTGGTGGCCGATGCTAAGATTGCCATCGCCAACCTGCAGTTTTTGCAGGACAAGGGCTTCGGTATTGCTATTGATGATTTTGGCACCGGCTACTCATCGCTCGCCTATTTGAAAAACTTACCCGTATCCGCGATTAAAATTGACAAGGCGTTTGTACTCAATCTCAGCACCGACACTGACGACCAACAAATCGTACATACAGTGCTCAGTCTTTCTAATATATTTGATTTAGAAGTCGTGGCTGAAGGTGTAGAAGATGCTAATGCCATGGAGATCCTGGCTGATTGGGGTTGTGACACCGCACAAGGCTATTACATTAGCCGCCCGTTACCACTCAACGGTCTGATTGAATGGCTGGCTGCATCTGAATATTACCAACACTAGGGAGTTATGCGTGCGACTAACAAGACTGATAAGCAGTACCCTTATTTTCTGCACCGGACTGGCTTGCGCCGGTGACGGCAAATTGATTGGCACCGCCGGCCTTAATCAGCTGGAAGGCAGCGGCGGTGGCGGCATTGTGCCCTGGGCCACGTTGTCGGGTTACGATACTCAGGATGAGGTGTCAGCCAATGCGTTTATCACCCAGGTAAATCTGGAAGACTACCGCCTTAACGTCATAGGGGCCAGCGTGTCGCTTTATGACCGCGCAGAATTCAGTGTGGCACGTCACGTATTTGACCTGACTACCCTTGGCGGCGAGATAGCGCAAACGGTTTACGGCGCCAAGTTTAAACTCTACGGCGATGTTATTTACTCTGACTGGCCACAGTTGAGTGCGGGGGTTCAGTATAAGGATCTCGAAGATACAGCGGTGGCTAATCTGGTGGGCAGCGAAGATACTTCGGGCACTGATATATACCTGGCTGCCACCAAGGTCCACCTGGGCGCTGCAGGCGGCTATAATCTGGTGTGGAACCTTACCGGCCGCCTGACTAAAGCCAATCAGCTTGGCCTGCTGGGATTTGGCGGTCCGCAAAACAGCGATTATGAGCTGATGCTGGAAGGCAGCCTTGGCGTGTTATTTTCCCGGCATTTTGCCGCTGGCATAGAGTATCGTCAGAAGCCCGACAATTTGGGGCTTGGTGAAGATGACTGGATGGATGTTTTTGTTACCTATATTCCTTCAAAGAAAGTTAATTTTACCCTGGCGTGGGCCGACTTAGGCAGCATTGCCGGCGCTACCGGCCAGAAAGGCTTGTATTTATCTGTGGGAGGTCAGTTATGGTAAAAC